>NZ_JBEYXH010000027.1:0-97447 GCF_040644755.1 Streptomyces sp. NPDC046887 | reverse complement strand
GGCCGGCTCCGCGCTCGTAGCGGCCGGACATCGCGGGCCAGCCGCGGCCGTAGCACAGGGCGAGCAGCCCGGCGAGCAGCAGCAGATGCCCGCACCGCACGCCGGTGCTGACGCCTTCCCCGAGAGGAGCCCGACATGGCGACCGAGCCCAGCCCCCTGTACGGCCGTACCGCGGTGGTGACCGGCGCCGCCCGCGGTCTGGGCGCGGCGATGGCCCGGACGCTCTCCGCGCGCGGCGCCCGACTGGCCCTGCTCGGGCGCGAGGAGGCGACGCTCGCCCGGGTGCGGGACGTGCTGCCGGGCGAGGCCCGCTGCTGGGAGGTGGACATCACCGACGACGCCGGGATGGCGCGGGTGGCGGCCGAGGTGAGTGAGTCGATGGGCCCGCCGTCGGTGGTGGTCGCCAACGCCGGGATCGCCGAGGGCGGTCCGTTCGGCACCTCCGACCCGGCGGTGTGGCGCCGGGTGGTCGAGGTCAATCTGGTGGGCAGCGCGATCACCGCGCGGTCCTTCCTGCCCGCGCTGCTGGCCAGGCGGGGCTACTTCCTCCAGATCGCCTCGCTGGCCGCGATCGGCGCCTCGCCGATGATGAGCGCCTACTGCGCCTCCAAGGCCGGGGCGGAGTCCTTCGCGCACGCGCTGCGGGCCGAGTTCGCCCATGAGGGCGTCGGCGTGGGCATCGCGTACCTCAACTGGACCGACACCGACATGATCCGGGACGCCGACCGGTACGCGGTGCTGCGGGAGCTGCGCGGCCAAATGCCGCGGCCGGCCCGGAAGGTCTATCCGGTCGGCTTCGTGGCGGAGCGGATGGTCCGGGCCGTGGAGCGGCGCCGTCCGGCGGTCTATCTGCCGTCCTGGCTGCGGGCGACCCAGCTGGTGCGGGCGGCGATGCCGCCGGTGGTGACCGCGCTGTGCCGGCGGGAGCTGCCCCGGCTGGCCGCCGCCGAGCCGTTCCGGGCGACCGGGCTGCTGGGCACGGGCGGCCGGGCCGCCGCGGTGAGCGACGCGGCCCCTCGGTGACCGGGCACGGGGCGGGAGGGGCACGGGCCGTCCGGGTGGGCGGCGGATTGGGGTCCCCGGACGGTGGAACCCGGTCGGGACGCGGTACGGACGGACGGCGTACGCGCCGGAGCGATGGGAGTCCCTGGTGAGCGAGCGGAACGAGGGCGGGCGGAAGCCGGACGACCGGAGGGAGCAGGCCGGGGAGGGGCCGCTGTGCCTGGTGACCGGGGCGACCGGGTACATCGGCGGCCGGCTGGTGCCCGAGCTGCTGAAGGCGGGCCACCGGGTGCGCTGTCTGGCCCGCACCCCGAGCAAGCTCCGGGACCAGCCCTGGGCGGGGGACGTCGAGACGGTGCGGGGCGACGCCACCGACGAGGCCTCGGTCGGCGAGGCGATGCGGGGCGTGGAGGTGGCGTACTACCTGGTGCACGCGCTGGGCACCGGCAGCACCTTCGAGGAGACGGACCGCAGGGCGGCCAGGATCTTCGCCCAGCAGGCGCACGCGGCCGGGGTGAAACGGATCGTCTACCTCGGCGGGCTCACCCCCTCGGCGGTGCCCGAGCGGGAGCTGTCACCGCACCTGCGCTCGCGCGCCGAGGTGGGGCGGATCTTCGTCAACGGCCCGGTGCCCGCCACCGTGCTCCGGGCGGCGGTGATCATCGGCTCGGGCTCGGCCTCCTTCGAGATGCTGCGCTATCTGACCGAGCGGCTGCCGGTGATGGTGACCCCGAGCTGGGTGCACACCAGGATCCAGCCGATCGGGGTCCGCGATGTGCTCCGCTATCTGGTGGGCTCGGCCACCATGCCCGAAGACGTGAACCGGACCTTCGACGTCGGCGGCCCGGATGTGCTGACCTACCGGGACATGATGCTGGGCTACGGCCGGGTGGCCGGGCTGCGCAAGCGGCTGATCCTGCCGGTGCCGGTGCTCACGCCCACGCTGTCCAGCCACTGGGTGGGGCTGGTGACCCCGGTCCCGGCCTCCATCGCCCGCCCGCTCACCGAGTCGCTGCGCCACGAGGTGATCTGCCGGGAGCACGACATCACCCGCTATGTCCCGGACGGCCCCGGGCGGCCGCTGCCCTACGCCGAGGCGGTGCGCCTGGCGCTGCGCAAGGTGCGGGACGCGGAGGTCGCGACCCGCTGGTCCTCGGCCGCGCTGCCCGGCGCGCCGAGCGATCCGCTGCCCACCGACCCGGACTGGGCGGGCGGCAGCCTCTACGAGGACGAGCGGGAGCTTGAGGTGCCGGCCTCCCGGGAGTCGCTGTGGCGGGTGATCGAGGGCATCGGCGGCGACAACGGCTGGTACTCCTTCCCGCTGGCCTGGGCGGTACGGGGCTGGCTGGACCGGTTCGTCGGCGGGGTGGGGCTGCGCCGGGGCCGCCGGGACGCCGAGCGGCTGCGGGTGGGCGACTCGCTGGACTTCTGGCGGGTGGAGGAGATCGAGCCGGGCCGGCTGCTGCGGCTGCGGGCCGAGATGCGGCTGCCGGGGCTGGCCTGGCTGGAGATGTACGCCGAGCAGGACGGCGGAGGGCGGGTGCGCTACCGGCAGCGGGCACTGTTCCATCCGCGCGGGCTGTTCGGGCACGCCTACTGGTGGTCGGTCTCGCCGTTCCACGCGGTGGTGTTCGGCGGGATGGCCCGCAACATCACCCAGGCCGCGGCGAAGGGCATGGCCGCCCGGCCCGGCGACCCGCCCGCGCCCGGAGCCGGCGGGCCCCGGGAGCCTCGGTACGAGCAGAGCACCCGCGGCTGAGCGGGCGCCTTCACCCGTACGGCGCCCATCCGGCGGCCGACGGGGACCGAACACCCACCGGGGCCCGCCCCGCACCGACCAGCAGTACAGCCAGCACAGCCCGGGAGCACCACCATGACCGCAGCGGTCGTCCTGTTCACCTCGGACCTGCGTCTGCACGACCATCCACCGCTGCGGGCGGCCCTGGACGCGGCGGACGAGGTGGTGCCGCTGTTCGTCCGGGACAGCGGGGTGCGTGCCGCCGGGTTCGACGCGCCCAACCGCTCGGCCTTCCTCTTCGACTGCCTGGCCTCGCTGGACGCCGGGTTGCGCAAGCGCGGTGGGCGGCTGGTGGTGCGCTCCGGGCCGGTGGTACGGGAGGTGGTGGCCGTCGCCCGGCAGTGCGGGGCGTCCGAGGTGCACCTCTCCGCGGGGGTGAGCCGGTATGCCCACCACCGCGAGGAGCGGCTGCGCGAGGAGCTGGAGCACCACGGGGTGGAGCTCCGGGTGCATGACGCCGTGATCACGTCGGTGGCGCCCGGGGCGGTGGTGCCGTCCGGCGGCGGGGACCACTTCGCGGTGTTCACCCCGTACTTCCGCCGCTGGTCCGATCTGCGGCTGCGCGAACCGCTCGGCCCGCCGCGCACGGTGCGGGTGCCGGAGGCGGTGGAGTCCGAGCCGCTGCCGGCCCGCTCCGAGGTGGAGGACCTCTCCCCGGACCTCCCGCGGGGCGGTGAGGAGGCCGGGCGGCGGCTGTTCCAGCGCTGGCGGCGGGACGGTCTGGACGCCTACGAGGAGCGCCACGACGATCTGGCGGGTGACGCCACCTCGCGACTCTCGCCGTACCTCCACTTCGGCGCGCTGTCCTCCGGCGAGCTGGTGCATCTGGCGCGCGAGCGGGGCGGCGCCGGGGCGGAGGCCTTCGTCCGGCAGCTGGCCTGGCGGGACTTCCACCACCAGGTGCTGGCCGCCCGGCCCGAGTCGGCGGAGAAGGACTACCGCACCCGGCATGACTCCTGGCGGCGGACGAAGGAGGCGGAGGAGGACACGGCCGCCTGGAAGGAGGGCCGCACCGGCTATCCGATCGTGGACGCGGCGATGCGCCAGCTGCGCGCCGAGGGCTGGATGCACAACCGGGCCCGGCTGCTGGTGGCGAGCTTCCTGGCCAAGACCCTGTATGTGGACTGGCGGGTGGGGGCCCGGCACTTCCTGGACCTGCTGGTGGACGGGGACCTGGTGAACAACCAGATGAACTGGCAGTGGGTGGCCGGCACCGGCACGGACACCCGTCCGCACCGGGTGCTCAACCCGCTGGTGCAGGCCCGGCGGTTCGACCCGGAGGGCAGTTACGTCCGCCGGTATGTGCCGGAGCTGCGGGAGGTCGCCGGACGGAAGGTGCACGAGCCCTGGCGGCTGCCGGCCGAGCGGCGCGCGGAGCTGGACTACCCGGAGCCGATCGTCGACCTGGACGAGGGGCTGCGGCGGTTCAAGCAGGCCCGGGGCAGGGAGTGACCGTGGCGGCGAAGAAACAGGGCACCGCCTGGCACTGGCTGTTCGGGGACCAGCTCGGCCCGCACTTCCTCGACCCGGACGGCGGGCGGGGGCCCGGCCGGGACACCCCGGTGGTGATGATCGAGGCCCGCTCGGTGTTCCGCCGGCGGCGCTTCCACCGGGCCAAGGCCCACCTGGTGCTCTCCGCCATGCGGCACCGGGCCGCCGAACTGGGCGACCGGGTGCGGTACATCAAGGCCGACACCTACCGCGAGGGGCTGGCGAAGGCGGTCGGCGGGCGGGACCGGGTCACCGTGCACCATCCGACCTCGCGGGCGGCGCTGGGACTGGTCACGTCGCTGGAGCGGGTCGACGTCGGCCCGCCGCGCGGCTTCCTGGTGGACCCGGCGGACTTCACCGCCTGGGCGGACGGCCACGGTGGCGGGGCGAGGCTGCGCCAGGAGGACTTCTACCGCTGGGTGCGGCGCACCCATGAGCTGCTGATGGACGGCGACCAGCCGGCCGGCGGGACGTGGAACCTGGACCACGACAACCGGGAGCCGCCGCCGCGCGGGGTGGACGCCCTGGAGGTGGACCGGCCCTACCGGCCGCGCGAGGACGCCGTCGACGAGGAGGTCCGCCGGGACCTGGACCGCTGGGAGAAGGACGGGGACGTCTCCTTCGTGGGCCGGGACGGGCCGCGGCTCTTCCCGGCCACCCGCACGGAGGCGCTGGCGGCGCTGAAGCGGTTCACCGAGCACCGGCTGGCGTCCTTCGGACCGTATGAGGACGCCATGCTCGCCGGGGACCCGGTGATGAGCCACAGCCTGCTGTCCTCCTCGCTCAACCTGGGCCTGCTGGACCCGGCGGAGTGTGTGGAGCGGGCGGAGGCGGCCTGGCGGGCCGGGAAGGCGCCGCTGAACAGCGTGGAGGGGTTCGTCCGGCAGATCGCCGGCTGGCGGGAGTACGTCTGGCAGCTGTACTGGTACTTCGGCGAGGAGTACCGGAGCTCCAACGCGCTGGGGCACACCGCGCCGGTGCCCCGGTGGTGGGACGAGCTGGACGCCGACGACGTGCGGGCCCGCTGCCTGTCCACGGTGCTGGCGCAGGTGCGGGACACCGGCTGGACCCACCACATCCCCCGACTGATGGTGCTGGGCGGGTACGCGCTCCAGCGCGGCTGGGACCCGGCGGCGCTGACCGACTGGTTCCACCGCAGCTTCGTGGACGGCTACGACTGGGTGATGCTGCCCAACGTGGTGGGGATGTCGCAGTACGCGGACGGCGGCCGGATGACCACCAAGCCGTACACCTCCGGCGGGGCGTATGTGAACCGGATGAGCGATCTGTGCAAGCCGTGCGCCTACCGCCCGGGCGACCGCACCGGTGAGCGGGCCTGCCCGTACACCGTCGGCTACTGGGTCTTCATGGACCGGCACCGGGCCCGGCTGGAGCGCAACCACCGCACCGCGCGGCCGGTGCGGGGCCTGGACCGGCTGGGCGACCTGGACGAGGTGCGCGAGCGGTACGAGGAGGTGGGCGACGGCCCGCCCTGAGCGGCCGTCGCCGTCAGCGGGCCCGGTCCTCCACCACCGGGGCGCCGGCCGGGCCGGGGCGGACCCGGGCGGCGCCGGCGGCGAGGGCGTCCACGGCGGTGCGTACCGCCGCCGCCAGGTCCCCGCCCGGGGGCATCGCGGGCGGCTCGCCGGCCACCGCACGGTCGGCGAAGCCGGTGTCCAGATGGCCGAAGCGCAGGTCCAGCACCCGGATCCCGGCCGGCCGGGCCTCCCGGCGGACGGCGTCCAGCCAGGCGGCGAGCGCGGCCTTGGAGGCGCTGTAGTCGGCCATGCCCGGCTGGGGGCGCTCGGCGACCACCCCGGTGATCGCGGCGAGCACCCCGCCGTCACCGAGCAGCGGCAGCGCGGCGCGCAGAAAGGCCGCCGGGGCCAGCGCGTTGACCGCCATCAGATGCTCGGCGATGTCGTCGCCGGTGGCCCGGGCGGGGCCGAAGGCGGCCGTGCCGAAGGCGGTGAGCACGGCGTCCAGTCCGCCCAGCGCCTGTGCCGCCGCGGTGACCGCCCCGGCGCAGCCGTCCAGGTCGTAGGCGTCGAAGCGGACGGTGGGGCAGCCGCCGAGGCCCTGCCCGGCCTCCGCGAGCCGGCCGGGGTCGCGCCCCGCCAGGGCCACCCGTGCCCCGCGGCGGCGCAGTTCGGCGGCGACCGCCCCGCCGATGACGCCGGTCGCCCCGGCCACCAGTACCCGTGCGCCGTCGATCTCCACGTCCGCTCCTCCGTTTCCCCACGCCCCTCGCGCGGTGGCGGAAGCCTTCCCGGCCGCGCCCCGGCCGCAACGGTCCGGCCGGGCGGCGAGGGGGAGGGCAGCCCGCTTAACGGGAATCGTTTTCATGTAGGGTGGCGGGCGTTCCGATCCCGCGACCCCTGGAGTCCGTCATGGCCGTCCCCAAACGGAAGATGTCCCGCAGCAACACCCGCCACCGCCGCGCCCAGTGGAAGGCGAGCACCCCGGCACTGGTCCCGGTCACCGTGGACGGCCGGACCCATCTCGTACCGCAGCATCTGCGGCGGGCGTACGAGCGGGGCCTGCTCCACCCGGAGGGCTGAGCACCGCCGTACGGCAAGGGGGCCGGTGGACGTCAGGCCGCCGCCGCACCGCCTTCCCGGCCGGGCACCGCCGTAGCGGCGGGGGCCGGGGCGGGCGGATCAGCGGTGGCCGACGCGGCCGGCCGGATCCGGCTCCGCCACCAGCCCGCTCCACTCCAGCCGGAGGATGGCCAGGTCGTCGGTGTGCCGGTCGGCGTTGAGCTTGCGCACCTCGGTGATCAGCTCGTCCAGATGGGTGTCGGCGTCGGCGGCCGGGATGCGGTCCACCAGCTGGATCAGCCCCTCCACGCCGAGCCGTTCGTCCTCGTCGCCCTGGTGGCCCTCGATCAGGCCGTCGGTGTAGATCATCAGCGCCCCGTTGGCGGGCAGTTCGACCTCGCTGGGGTGCCAGTTGGCCAGGCCCGGCGCGATACCGAGGGCGATCCCGTGCGAGGCGCGCACCTCGCGGGCGGAGCCGCCGCCGGTGAGCAGCGGGGCGTGGTGCCCGGCGAGGTAGACGGTGGCCCGCCGCCCGGACTGGTCGACGCAGACCAGGGTGACGGTGGCGAACAGGTCGGCGTGGGTGCGCTCGGCCACCAGCATCCGCTCCAGCAGACCGAGCAGTTCACGGCCGCGGTGGCCGCCCAGGGTGAGGGCGCGCCAGGCGATGCGCAGGCAGACCCCGAGGGCCGCCGCGTCCGGGCCGTGGCCGCTGACATCGCCGACGATGGCGTGCAGCAGCCCGTCGGGGGTGTGCACCACATCGAGGAAGTCGCCGCCGAGCAGGGCGCGTTCCCGGCCCGGGAAGTAGCGGCTGGCGGCCGACACCCCGGAGGCGCCGAGCATCGGCTGCGGCAGCAGACCGCGCTCCAGCCGGGCGTTCTCCTCGGCGCGCAGCTGGCCCGCCTGGATGGCCGCGCTCACCCGCTCGGCCTGCTTGCGCTGGACGGCGTAGCGCACCGCGCGGTGCAGCAGGTCCGCTTCGACCCGGCCCTTGACCAGGTAGTCCTGGGCGCCGGCGGCCATGGCGTCGATCCCCGCCTGGGACTCCGCGAGACCGGTGAGCACGATGATCGCCGCGTGCGGGCCCGCCTCCTGGATGGTGTCCACCGCGCCGATGCCCATGGCGTCGGGCAGGTGCAGGTCCAGCAGGACGCAGTCGGCCGGATGGACGGCCAGCTCGGCGCGGGCCTCGGCCAGGGTGGTGCAGCGGGTCAGCTCGTAGCGCAGCCCGGTGTCGATCAGCAGCTCGTCGACCAGCAGCGCGTCACCGTCGTCGTCCTCGACCAGGACGATCCGGTACCGCGGTTCGGCGGCGGTGGTCATGATCTGGCCCCGGCCCGGCCGGTCCCGACCGCCTCCACGGCCGGCTCCGCCTCGGGCTCCGCGAGCTTGCCGGCCGCGAGGGTGAAGACGAAGCGGGTGCCCGGGGTGTGGTCCGGGTCGATGGTGATGGTGCCGCCGTGGAACTCCACGATCTTCTTGCACATGGCCAGCCCGATACCGCTGCCCGGGTAGGCCTCCTTGGTGTGCAGGCGCTGGAAGATGACGAAGACCTTCTCGGCGAACTCCGGGGCGATGCCGATGCCGTTGTCGCTGACCGAGAACCGCCACAGCTCGCCCTCGGGGGACGCCTCGATCCGGATCTCGGGCGCCCGGTCGGGGTGGCGGAACTTCACCGCGTTGGAGATGAGGTTCTGCCAGAGGATGCCGAGCTGGGTGGTGTCGCCGGTGATCGTGGGCAGCGGGTCGTGGACGACGGTCGTCCCGGACTCCTCGATGGCGACGCTCAGCGCGTCCACGGTCTGGTCGACCACCGTGCCGAGGTCCACGGCGCGGTGCTCGTTGTGGACGCGGCCGACCCGGGAGAAGTTGAGCAGGTCGTTGATGAGGACCTGCATCCGGTTGGCGCCGTCCACCGCGAAGCCGATGTACTGGTCGGCGCGGGCGTCCAGCTGGCCGGCGTAGCGGCGCTGGAGCAGCTGGGTGAAGCTGGAGACCTTGCGCAGCGGCTCCTGGAGGTCGTGCGAGGCGACATAGGCGAACTGCTCCAGCTCGGAGTTGGAGCGGCGCAGCTCGGCCGCCTGCTCGTCCAGCTGCCGGCGGGCCCGCTCGGTGAAGGCGAGCTCGTCCAGCAGCCGCCGGCGCATGGCGTCCACGTCCTCGCCGAGCCGGCGCAGGTCGGCGGGGCCGGTGGCGGCGACCTCGTGGGTGAAGGTGCCGCCGGCCACCTGGCGGGCGTCGGCGCCGAGCCGGGCCAGCGGGACGGTGATGCCCCGGCGCAGCCCCTCGAAGACCAGCGCGGCGAGCAGCACGATGAGCACCGCGATCGCCGCGAGCACCCCGTCCCGCAGCCGGACGGCGCCTTCCAGGTCCTCCACCCCGGCGACCCGTGCTTCGAGCAGGTGGTCCTGCTGGGCGTCCATCGCGGTGCGCAGGGCGTCGAAGGCGGCCTTGCCGTCGGCGGCCCGCTGGGCGGCCTGCGGGACGGCGGCACCGGGCGGTGCGGCCGCGACGGGCCTGGCGGTGCCCTCCTGCCAGGCCTCCGCCCTGGCGAGGACGGTGCCGAGGTCGGCGCGCTCCCGGCCGGTGTCCGGCAGCAGCTCCCGGAGATGGTCGACGGCCGCCTTCTCCTGGGTCAGTCCCTCCTGGTAGGGCTTCAGGAACACCTCGTCGCCGGAGAGGCCGTAGCCGCGGATCCCGGTCTCCTGGTTGACCAGGGCGGTCTCCAGACGGACGGCGCTGTTGAGCGCGGGGCTGCGGCGGTTCACCAGCTCGTCGGTGATGGCGGCGGCCCGGCTCAGGGTCCAGACGCCGACGCCGCCGAGCACGGCCAGCACGACCAGGGAGACGGTCACCCCGACCCGCAGCCAGCGCCGGGTGGTCCAGTTCGCCAGCGGGCCCCTGGACGGCGACGGCGTACGGTCGGTTGCCATGGGTGGTGTGCTCCTCGGGTGTGCGTCCCAGCCGCCCGCTCCGGACGCGCGGCGAAGATACTCTAGCCCTCTTTTGACAAGCCGTGTTGTCGATCGACAGTGGGATTGCCTACAGTGGCCCCATGCCTGGGATTCACTTCTCGCTGCGCCTGAGTGAGGAGGAGATCGCCGCGCTGGCGACCGGCGCGGTCGACGACCTCGTCCGCCGCCTCGTGCTGCGCGCCTTCCAGCCCCTGCCGTCCGACGGCGAACGGGCCGAGGCCCAGACCGAGGCGCTGGCCACGCTGCATATGCTCTTCCATCTGAAGGGCGCGATCGAGCGCCTGGAGGAGCAGGCCGCCCAGGACGCGGCGGACGCGGGCGCCGGCTACCCGCAGATCGGCCGGGCCTCCAGCATGACCAGGCAGGGTGCCCGGAACCGCTGGCCGGGACTGATCAGCAACCCTTCACCGAACCAAGCCGACCACACCACCGGAGCCAGTGATGATGACCGCCCCCGCTCGGCCCTATGACGTCCTGCTGGTCGAGGACGACGTCGCGGACGCCATGCTCATCCAGGACGCCCTGACCGAGCGCGGAACCCGCAACCTCACCCAGGTCGACGACGGGGTCGCCGCCCTGGAGTACCTGCGCGACCCGGAGAGCACCCGGCCCGACCTGATCGTGCTGGACCTCAACATGCCGCGGATGAACGGCCGGGAGCTGCTGGCGGTGCTCAAGGCCGACGAGCAGCTGCGCACCATCCCGGTGGTGGTGCTCACCACCTCCTCGGCCCCCGACGATGTGACCGGCGCCTACCGGCAGCACGCCAACGCCTATGTCACCAAGCCGGTGAACCTGGAGGACTTCGAGCGGGCGGTGCAGAGCATCGACGCGTTCTACCTGGACACCACCACCAAGCTGCCCCGGCAGTAGCCGCCCGCCGGGCGGGGAGGCGCCCTACGCCTCCGCCCGGGCGGTCAGGCCGGCCCGGTCCGCCGCGGGCGCCCATCCCGGCGGCCCGAAGAGGTAGCCCGCCCGGTCCCGCCAGCGCCGGGCGGAGCGGACGTCCCGCCAGGCGGCGGCGTACTCGTGGAAGGCGACCCGCAGCGGGTTGTGGGTCCCGATGTTCTTGGTCAGCCCGTAGCGGACGGGCTCGCCCTCGGCCTGGAAGGTGCCGCACAGCCGGTCCCAGACGATGAGGATGCCGCCGTAGTTGCGGTCCAGGTAGACGTTGTTGGAGCCGTGGTGGACACGGTGGTGGGACGGGGTGTTGAAGACCCACTCGACCGGCTTCCACAGCATTCCGACCCGTTCGGTGTGCAGGAAGAACTGGTAGACCAGGCTCACCGACTGCTGGAGCAGGATCATCCAGGGCGGGATGCCGAGCAGCGCCAGCGGCAGCCAGAACGGCAAGGTGGTCATCGGGGTCCAGCTCTGCCGCAGCGCGGTGGAGAGGTTGAACCGGACGCTGGAGTGGTGCACCACATGGCTCGCCCAGAGCACCCGCACCCGGTGGTGGGCGCGGTGGAAGGCGTAGTACGCCAGGTCGTCGGCGAAGAAGAGCAGCACCCAGGTCCCCGCCGAGGCGGCTGAGAGCCGCACCGGGGCGAGGGTGTAGAGGCCGGCGTAGGCGAGCAGGGCGACGGCCTTCCAGGGCAGTCCGATCACCTGGCTGCCGGCGCCCATGGTCATGCTGGTGGCGGTGTCCCGCAGTTCGTAGCCCCGCTCCTCGTCGTCGGGGGCGAAGCGGTAGGACAGCGCCTCGACGGCGACGAGCAGCACGAACGCGGGTATCGCGTACATCACGGCGGGGATCACGGTCGGTTCACCGGCCTTTCGGCGCGTTCGGCCGCCGGGGCGTTCTCGGCGGACGGGGGGATGCTGCGGGAGAGCAGTTCGCGGGCCAGCCGCTCGGCCGCCTCCGGTTCGCGGTCCGCGATATGCGCGGCGAGCCGCAGATGGGCCGGTACGTCGAGGAGTTCGGCGGTGCGCAGACCCATCGGCACCTCGGCGGTGGCGAGGGTGCCGCTCACCAGGGTGTTGAAGGCCAGCAGATAGGCGAGGTTGCCGGAGCCCTCCACGATCAGCCGCCACCAGGCCACATCGGCCGCGCCCAGGGCGGCGAGGTCGGGGCCGGCGGCGGCGTACCGCTCGGCGGCCCCCCGCACGGCCCGGGCGGCGGCGTCCGAGCCGCGGGCGGCGCACAGCCGGGCCGCGTCGGCGCCGATACAGGCGCGCATCTCCATGGCGTCCCGGGCGAGTTGCGGCAGGTCGGGGCCCTGCCCGGACTCGGCGAGGCCCACCGCCAGATCCAGCCCCGCGGTGTGCCGCCAGTCCAGGACGAGGGTGCGCCCGCCATGACTGACCTCCACCAGCCGGGCCTGCTGGAGGCGTTTGACGGCCTCCCGGACGGCGTGCCGGTTGACGCCGTACGCGGCGGCCATCTCGCGTTCGGCGGTCAGCGCGGAGCCCGCGGGCAGCGCCCCGCCGAGGATGCGGTCGCGCAGCCGCGCGTACAGCTGGTCGGAGACCGTCTCACGACGGAGGGGTGGTCCGGTCATGGCGGACAGACTGGGGCCTGGGGTGGCGCTGGTCAACTGGTTGGACCAGACTGCTCTTCTTGAGATGCGCGGCCGGGAGGGGGCTCGGCGCCCGGCACCTCCCGGCCTGCGTCCGGTATCAGTCCACGATGGCGTGGAAGAAGAGCACCGACCCGGCGAAGGCCGCGCCGCCGGCGAGGAAGCCGGTGGCCAGGACCTCGCCGGCGGCCACCGTCAGCGCTCCCGCGCCGACTCCGGTGACGATGCCGATCAGCAGGATGAGGGCGGTCCGCAGGCTCAGCAGCGGTTGATCAGGGTTGCTCATCGCTCGCTCATTTCCCTGACGTGACGTCAGTGGCGGGTCCGATGCCATTTGTTGGTGCTGTAGCGACGGCACCATCCGCTCCCCCCTGGTGACGTAGCTCACTCCGCGAGAGGGAAGAAATCCGGGTCACCCCCGGGGGGAGAACCGCGCGGCGCGCCTATGACGCAGACGTAGCGATCGAGCAGGGGCGCCGGCGCCCGGGGCTGAGGCGAGGAGCGGATGTGGCAGACGCGACCTTGGGTGGACTGGCATCCGACTCGGTCTCCGAGTCCGGCCGGGACCTCGCCTGCGATGAGGCGGCCGCGACGGGCCTGCCGGGCCTGGAGCGCGAACTGGCCCGACCGGGGCGGGCGATGGAGGACGAGGCGGCCCGCTGGGCCCGGCTGGAGGTCGACCGGCGCCTCGTCGAGATCTTCCAGGCGGACTGCTACACCGGGCCCCGTTTCACCAAAGCCTGCCAGGGCTGGATGGACTACAGCTGGCGCACCATGATCAAATGGATGAACCCCACCAGTGGCGCCGAGAGCATATTCGACCGTTCCGCCCGCGCCGGACGTCCCATCCCGTCACACCGGCGGGTGACGGACTGGACTTTGGCGGACCGCCATGAGATCGCGACCGACGCCGTGATCGACGGCCGAGCGCTCTTCACCGAGTACGGTCTGGTGCGCGGCAGATGGAACCCGCGCGGCGGCGCCTCACTCACCACCTACTTCGTCGGCGCCACGCTGCGCTCCTTCCGCCCCGTCTACGACCGCTGGTATGCGGAACGGGGCCACCGGCACGCGGAACTGCACCGGGTACCCGGACGCGACGGCCCGGAGGACGTCCTGGCGCGGATTCCCACCCAACCGGGCGCCGACCCCGGCAGTACCGCCGTGCTCCATGACGAATGCCTCAGGTTGCTGCAGGGGATCTCCGACCCCAAGCTCCGCGAGGCGCTTGTCCTTCGCGCCCTGGGACACACCCAGCGGGAGGCCGCCCACGTCGTGGGACTGTCGGAGAAGGCACTGGAACGGAAGACCAGTCGGGCCCGGGCTCGCCTGGCGAAGATCACCGCAGAGCCCACCCGGCGAGAGGGGGAAGCGCGATGAGCGTCCGGAAACACCACACGGAGGTCCAGGCCGCGGACGGCCTGGCGGCCGATGACTTCGACGCCTTGCTGCGGGCTTCCAGTCTGGGTGCTCCCCATGTGCTGGCCGAGACCGAACCCATACCGCCGGCCGTGCGGCACCGGCTGGACCAGGCCGCCGCCGCTCCCCCACCGGTATCACCGGAGCCGGCGGCCACCGGTGCCGCCGAACCCGAGTCGCCGCTCGGCCCGCCCCGTCCGGTCGCGGTGTTGTCCGGTGGCACGGCCCGGCAGCGGGCGGCCGCTTCCTCACGCCTCGTTTTGACCATGGACATCGCCGGGTCCCGAGCCGAGGAGGGCATGAGCGCCGGCATCCGCGGAAGACTGCGGACCTTGCTGTACGAAGTCCTGGAAAGCGCGATCGCCACCGATGTCACAACCCTCGGCGGCCGGAGGCAGACCGGGCACGCATATCCGTGCGGGCTCCTGACCGAACTGCCACGGGTTCTCGGTCAGACGCCCGCCTATGTCATTTACACGGACTCCGCCCGGGGCACTCCGCTGCTCAACAGCCCGCAGGGCATCGACTGGAGAGCGGCGGCGGACCGGGGGATCGTGCGCGACCTCAGCGTCCTGACACTCCACTTGTGGCGCATGCCCGGCTGTGACCGGGCTGTGCGCCCTCCCTTCGATACCCTCGTAGCCGCCTACCCGGACGGCCTGGCAGAGCCGTTCCCGGCGATGTGCGGCCCCGGATTCGCCCGGCCACGGCCCGAGGAGCCCGACGGCTGCACGGCCGGCACCCCGTTCGTGGTCTGGAACGGCATCAGGTCGGCCATGGAGCACCTCAGCACCGGTCTGCTCCAGGAACGCCCGTGGCCTGACCACCCGCTGCCCCCGGCCGAGGCCGGTCTGCCTCCCGACCCGGCGAGAAGGAGGTTCGAGGTGGCGCCGCCGGATCTCATGCCGGTGTGGCGCGCGCTCGCGGCATGCTGGTCGGCGCAGCACACCACGATGTTCCTCCGTCTGCATACCGACGAGGACGATCCGGGCCGGCCGCTGACCGCCCGCTTCACCTATCGGACGATGGATCCGTACGCAGTCGAGATCGTGTTCCACCCGCGGAGCCCCGACGCGAAGAGGTGGGTCTTCGCCCGGGAGCTGCTGCTGACCGGGTTGGACCGGAGCGCAGGCGACGGCAATGTCACCGTGCGCCCCCGCCCTTCCCCCGGCTCCGGCGGCGGGACCTTCATCCAGTTGAGGTCCGCTCAGGGCACCGCCCTGCTGTCCGCGCCGCGGACCGACCTGGAGGAGTACCTGGAACGGACCCAGCGGACCGTCCCCAGAGGCAGGGAGACCGAGCACCGGAGCGAGACGCTGGAGAACCTCGAACGGGAACTGGCCTCGCTGGCTCCCGGCGCGGTCGGCTGAGGTCGGTGGGGCGTTCAGGGGTGGCTGTGGTGCCAGATGAAGGCCATCGCGCCGGAGCCGGGGCGGTAGCCGGGGGCGTCCCGCCAGAGGCGGACCAGTCCGGCGGCGACCTGGGCCTCGGCCTCTGCGGAGGTGGCGCCGCGGGCCCGGCGGCGGCTGAGCAGCAGGGGGGTGACGCGGTCGTAGAGGTGGCCGAAGGCGGTGCGGTCGCCGCGGCCCACCTGTACCAGCAGCTCGTCCAGTCGGCCCTGCCCGGTGCGGGCGCTGTCCTCGGTCATCACAGCGGCCGACTGCCCCGCCGGGCCGGTCCCATGCCCCGCCGGGGCCAGGCGGGTGGTCAGGGGCGGTCGGCCGGGTCGGCCGCCACCGGGTAGGGGACGAAGGTGCTGCGGTTCTCGTCGACGTCGAGCCGGCGGCCGAGGGCGGGTGCGGCGCGCTGGGGGCAGTCCAGCCGCTCGCAGACCCGGCAGCCCATGCCGATCGGGGTGGCGGCGGAGCCGCTGCCCAGGTCCAGGCCGTCGGAGTAGACCAGCCGTCCGGCGTGGCGCAGTTCGCAGCCGAGGCCGACGGCGTAGGTCTTGCCCGGTTCGCCCCAGCCGCCGCGGTGGCGGGTGATGGTCCGGGCGATCCAGAGGTAGCGCTGCCGGTCCGGCATCTCGGCGACCTGGACGTCGATCCGGCCGGGTGAGGCGAAGGCCTCGTAGACGTTCCAGAGCGGGCAGGTGCCGCCGCCGCGGGAGAAGTGGAAGCCGGTGGCGGACTGCCGCTTGGACATGTTCCCGGCCCGGTCGACCCGGACGAAGGAGAACGGCACCCCGCGCAGCCGGGGGCGCTGGAGGGTGCTGAGGCGGTGGCAGACCGTCTCGTAGCCGACGCCGTAGCGGTCGGTGAGCCGCTCGATGTCGTAGCGGACCTCCTCGGCGGCGGTGTGGAAGGCCCGGTACGGGAGGATCAACGCCGCGGCGAAGTAGTTGGCGACGCCGATGCGGGCCAGGGAGTGCGCGGGGGTGCCGGGTTCGAAGTCGTCGCCGGCCTCCTGGTCGAGCCCGTCGCCGTACTCCAGCAGAGCGAGCTGGGTGGCCATCCGGAAGGCCCGCTGGCCGGGGCGGAGCCGGCCGGAGAGGTGCAGGGTGCGGGTGGGTCGGTCGTAGTGGTGGAGGTGGTCGCCGGCGTCGGCGGAGAGCCGTACGCCGTGGGCGTCGGCGAGCCGGGCGCTGAGCGCGCCGATGACCTCGCCGGGCCGGATGCCGATGGCCGCGGCCAGCTCCTCGGCGGCGAGGTCGGTGGCGTCCAGGTAGTTCTGGCGGCGGTAGAAGAAGTCGCGGATCTCCTCGTGCGGGGTACGGGGCAGCCCGGCGCCCCGGCCGGGCCCCTGCTCCCGGCCGTCGGCGGTGTCGGCCACCCGCTCGGCCAGCGCCTGGTTGCGGCGGCCGAGGTCGACCAGCACCCGGGCCACGGCGGGCATCTTCGAGGCGAGCTCGGCGAGGTCGGAGGGGGCCACCCGGGCCTCGGCGAGCTCCCCGGCGAGGGCCTCGCGCAGATCGGCGACCAGCCGGGTGGTGTCCCGCTCGGAGAAGAAGCCCGGGTCCACGCCGAAGGTCTCGGTGAGCCGGAGCAGCACCGGCACGGTGAGCGGCCGGGAGTCGTGCTCCATCTGGTTGAGGTAGCTGGGCGAGATGGCCAGGGCGCGGGCCAGCTCGGCCTGGCTCATCCGGCGCTCCTCGCGCAGCCGGCGCAGCCGCGCCCCCGCGTATGTCCTGCCCACCGTCGCGCTCCTTTCGTGGCCGGGTGTCCGTGCCTCGCCGTCGGCTGTCAGCGTACGTGCCGGAAGGGGCCGTCGGAGCCTTGGCAGAGTTGGCAAATCGGAAGGGCAAGATTCGCAGAAGTTGGCAGTTGTCCATGGTTGATGGCACTCAGTGCCAGTGTCACAGTCGTCTCACGGCCCGCCGGACCATCGGCGGCAAGCACGGGACACCGGGCGCGATTCATGCCCTGACGTCGGGGATCCGGGGTCCCGCGAGATGCCGGTCCGGGCAGCATTGCTCAGCTCATCCGGCGGCGGTGCGGCGGGCCGCGCACAGAGATTGCGACACGGAGTGCCACCTCCGCGGACAGCAGCCGCGAGGTTGGCAACAGGGACACCCGAGGAGACGGTGAAGGCCATGGCAGAGGCGAAGACGACGGCGGCCGAGGAACTGGCGCGGCGCTGGGCCACCGACCCCCGGTGGAACGGCATCGAGCGCACCTACGGCCCGGAGGAGGTGCTGCGGCTCTCCGGCAGCGTCCGCGAGGAGCACACCCTCGCCCGGCGCGGAGCGGAGCGGCTCTGGCGCCAGCTGCATGAGCGCGACTACGTCCACGCGCTGGGCGCGCTCACCGGCGGACAGGCCGTCCAGCAGGTGAAGGCCGGGCTCCAGGCGATCTACCTGTCCGGCTGGCAGGTGGCCGCCGACGCCAACCAGGCCGGCCATACCTACCCGGACCAGAGCCTCTACCCGGCCAACTCGGTGCCGCAGGTGGTGCGCCGGATCAACTACGCGCTGCTGCGCGCCGACCAGATCGCCACCTCCGAGGGCGGCACCGACACCACCGACTGGCTGGCGCCGATCGTCGCCGACGCCGAGGCCGGGTTCGGCGGCCCACTCAACGCCTTCGAGCTGACCAAGGCCATGATCGCGGCGGGCGCGGCCGGCATCCACTACGAGGACCAGCTGGCCTCGGAGAAGAAGTGCGGCCACCTCGGCGGCAAGGTGCTGGTGCCCACCTCCCAGCACATCCGCACCCTCAACGCGGCCCGGCTGGCGGCCGACATCGCCGATGTGCCCACGGTGGTCATCGCCCGTACCGACGCGCTCGCCGCCAATCTGCTCACCAGCGACGTGGACGAGCGGGACGCCGAGTTCGTCACCGGTGAGCGCACCGCGGAGGGCTTCTACCGGGTGCGCAACGGAATGGCCCCCGTGATCGCCCGCGGCCTGGCCTACGCCCCGTACGCGGACCTCATCTGGGTCGAGACCGGCACCCCGGACCTGGCGCAGGCCCGCGAGTTCGCCGAGGCGATCCACGCGCGGTACCCGGACCAGATGCTGGCCTACAACTGCTCGCCGTCCTTCAACTGGAAGGCCGCGCTGGACGACGACCAGATCGCCAAGTTCCAGCGGGAGCTGGGCGCGATGGGCTACCGCTTCCAGTTCATCACCCTGGCCGGCTTCCACTCGCTCAACCACGGCATGTTCGACCTGGCCAAGGGCTACGCCGAGCACGGGATGACCGCCTATGTGGAGCTCCAGGAGCGGGAGTTCGCCGCCCAGAAGGACGGCTTCACCGCCGTGAAGCACCAGCGGGAGGTCGGCACCGGGTACTTCGACCTGGTCTCCACCGCCGTTAACCCCAACTCCTCCACCACGGCGCTGTCCGGCTCCACCGAGGAGGAGCAGTTCCACTAGGCCTTGCCAGGCCCGCTTCGACCGGTCCGGGTCACCGTTCGGGCAGTGCGGGGTCCCGGACCCGCTCCCTCCCCTCCCCTTCCCTTCCCTCCCCACCCCTCCCCCAGCCGGCCGCCCCCACCCCCGTAGGAGAGACCGATGACCATCAGCGCACTGGACAGCCGCGTCCGCGTCCTCGCGGCTCCGGGCGACCGCCATGACGAGATCCTGACCCCGGCGGCCCTGGACTTCGTCGGCCGGCTGGCCGGCGCCTTCGCCGAGCGCCGCCGCGAACTGCTCAAGGAGCGCAGGCGGCAGGCGATCCGGCTGGCGGCGGGCTCCCCGCTGGACTTCCCCCTGGCCACCCGGGCGATCCGCGCGGACACCTCCTGGCGGGTGGCGCCGCCCGCGCCGGGCCTGGTGGACCGGCGGGTGGAGATCACCGGCCCGCCCACACCCGGCATGGCCGCGCGGGCGGCGGCCTCCGGAGCCGATGTGTGGATGGCGGACTTCGAGGACGCCACCGCGCCCACCTGGGAGAACATCATCGCCGGGCAGCTCTGCCTGCTCGATGTGACCGGCCGGGCACCGGCCCCGGGCGGCCGGCCCACCCTGATGGTCCGGCCGCGCGGCTGGCATCTGGACGAGGAGCACCTGGAGTTCGACGGCCGTCCGGTGCCGGCCGCGCTGGCCGACTTCGGGCTGTACTTCTTCCACTGCGCCCGGCGGCAGATCGAGGCCGGGCAGGGGCCGTACTTCTACCTCCCCAAGCTGGAGAACCGCTACGAGGCCCGGCTCTGGAACGATGTCTTCCTCCTGGCCCAGCGGCTGCTGGACATCCCGCGCGGCACCGTGCGCGCCACCGCGCTGATCGAGACGATCACCGCCGCCTTCGAGATGGAGGAGATCCTGCACGAGCTGCGCGAGCACGCCGCCGGGCTCAACGCGGGCCGCTGGGACTACCTGTTCAGCCTGATCAAGACCTTCGGGCACCGCACCGACTTCCTGCTGCCGGACCGGGACCGGGTCACCATGACCGCCCCGTTCATGCGGGCCTACACCGAGCTGCTGGTGCGCACCTGCCACCGGCGCGGGGCGCACGCCATCGGGGCGATGTCCGCCGAGGTGCCGGGGCCCGGCCCGGCCGCCCGGGAGGCCGCGCTGGCCGCCGTGCGGCGCGACAAGGAGCGCGAGGCGGAGGACGGCTTCGACGGCTCCTGGGTCGCCGCCCCGGAGCTGGTGGAGGTCTGCCGGGAGGCGTTCGGCACCGTGCTCGGGGGCGATCCGCACCAGCTGGGCCGCACCCGGGAGGATGTGGAGGTCAGCGCCCGGGACCTGCTGTCGGTGCGCCGGATCAGCGGGCGGCCCACCCCGGAGGGGGTGCGCTCCGACATCGCGGTGGCGCTGCGCTACTACGCCGCCTGGATCGGCGGGCGGGGCGCGGTGGTGCTGGACGGGCTGATGGAGGACGCGGCGACCGCGGAGATCGCCCGCACCCAGGTGTGGCAGTGGCTGCGCCACCGGGTGGTGGAGCGGGCCGAGGTGATCCGGCTGCTGGACGCCGAGGCGGCGGCGCTGCTCGCCGAGGACCCGTCGGCCCCGGTGGCCGAGGCCCGGGAGCTGTTCGAACGCACCGCGCTGGCTCAGGAGTTGCCGCTGTTCTTCACGCCGGGGGCGTACCGCGAGCAGCTGGTGCTCCACCCTGACGTGGACTGAGACGACCGGGCTGAGGGGCCCGGTGGGCGCCGGCTGAGGGGCCGGCCGCTGCTGCCCGGTGGCTGAGGGGCCGCCGGACACGAGGACGGTACGGGGCGGTGCGCGGCCGGAGAGACCGCGCCCCGCCCCGTATCCGTACCCCTTCGCCCGAACTTCCCTTGTGTGTAACGACTTTCGGCTTACGATGCAGCCGCCCGGGCGCCCGCCCGAACCCTCCGGTCCCTCGGAGGAGCCACCGTCTTCGACTTCCGGAGGTTCCGCCATGCGCACCGCTCTCGTCCGCCGCGCCGTCATACCGGCCGCCGTGCTCGGTCTCGCCCTCACCACCGCGCCCGCCGGCGCGCACGCCAAGCCCGCCCCGAGGACCAACGCCCCGATCAAGGTGAGCCTCACCGTGCAGGGGCCGGACGGCACCCTGTTCCAGGGCCGGATCAGAACCAAGGGCCATGAGGTCACCACCGCCACCGGCGGCACCCACAAGTGCGACGGGACCAACGGCGGCGCCCACCCGTCGGCGGTGCCCACGCCGACGGCGGCGCTGGACGACGCGGCCCGCAAGCGCCACTTCACCTGGGACGGGACCTGGTACCCGTCCTTCGAGGACTTCTCGGTGGACACCATCAAGAACGTGAGCGGCGGCGCCTCCGCCTACTGGAACATCTCGGTCAACGGGGTGTCCACCCCGGTCGGCGGCTGCCAGTTCAAGCTGAAGGCCGGTGACAAGGTGGCCTTCACCTGGACCTCGTTCTAGTCGCACGGCTTGGGGGGCCGGGCGGGTGCCCGGCCCCCGTACCGCCCCCGTACCGCCGCCGGCTCAGGAGCCGTAGCGCAGGGCGATGGTGTCGCCGGCGTTGATCACCTTGTTGCGGGCGGCGCCGGCGAAGGCGGAGCCGTCCACGCTGACCTTCCAAGTGGAGGAGCCGCTGTTCGCGGTGCCGTTCACAGCGGTGATGGTGCCGGTGCCGGAGGACGGGGTGACGCTGGTGACGCAGCCGGCCGGGGTGGCCGCGGTGGTGGCCGCGTTCAGCACGTCCCCGAGGGTGGTGGTGGTCCCGGTCGGGGTGATCGACACCGAGCAGACCTTGAGGTTGCCGGTGCCGTCGTCCACGGTGAGCCCCAGCTTGGTGGCCGTCCCGGCGGTGAAGGCGCTGGTGGCGACCCACTGCGGGGCGCCGGAGGTGACCGGCACCGGCGGGGCGGCGGTGAAGCCGCCGGCGGCGATCGCGCGCACCGCGTCGATGGACGAGTAGGCCGACGGCGAGGTGTCGGTGGTCAGGTACTTGAAGCCGCCGCCGGGGGTGAACTGCTGGGCACGCAGGAAGTCGATCGGGGTCTTCCCGGCCGGGGTGAGGAAGTCCCCGGTCTGCGGGTTGATACCGCAGGCGTTCAGCCCGGAGACCGCCCAGGCGTTGGAGCTGGTGTTGATCCCGAACATGGCGTTGAACGCACCGGTGTTGTTGGCCAGCTTCGACTTGAGGAAGTTCTTCGCCTGGACGATGTCGGTGTCGGTGTTCGGCACCCCGGAGACGCAGAGCGCGGCCATCGAGGCGCCGGTCATGTCGATGTCGCTGGGCTGGTTGAGGGCGGTGGGATCGCCCTCGGCCTTGCTGTAGTTCCAGCCGCCGTCGTTGTGCTGGTTGGCCCGGATCCGGGTGACCATCTTGTCGGTGAGCGCCTGCGGGACGCGCGCGGTCCCGGACTGGGTCTTGGCGCCGCGCAGCGCCAGGGCGGCGAAGACGGTGCCGTTGTAGTTGGCGGACGGGCCGAAGTAGCCGGCCTCGGCGGTCTGCCAGTAGCCGTAGATGTGGGCGATCAGGTTGCGCGAGGCGCTGACCCGGGCCGGGTCGATGCCGGCCGCGTACGCGTTGAGGGTGGCCCGCTCGTAGTCGGTGACCACCGGGGAGCCGGACGGCCAGCCGGCGGTGGAGAGCAGGTTCCGGTAGACGGTGCGGGCGTTCTTGCTGGTGTCGCCGCCCGGGGTGACGTCCACCGCGGCGGTGCCGGCGGCGGCGAAGGCGCTGAAGGCCCACTCGTTGGACAGTCCGGAGCCGGCGTAGGAGCCGTCGGCGGCCTGGAGGGTCTTGAGGTAGGCGACCCCGTTGGCCTTGGAGGTGGCGATCTGCGCCGGGGTGGAGGTCGCGGCGGCCGGCAGCACGGTCAGCGCGAAGGCCCCGAGGGCGGCGGGCAGCGCGAACGCCAGGCGTCTGGCGGCGCGGGGACGGGATGCGGGGTGCGGACGGGACATGGCCTGCTCCTTGGTGGGGGACGCCGGCCGGGCGCGCCGCCGCCGTGGGCGGCCGGGCACGGGTGGGCCGCCGTCCGAGCGCGAGGTACGGCTTCCTGGTGGTGCACCGCCCCATGGGCATTCGGGCTCGGTGCGGCCTTCCCGCCGCCCCACACCGCTGCGCGTCAGCCCCGGATTCGCACCGGGTTCCCCCATGTGGCAGCTCTGGGACGGTACCGCCGGAGCGCGGCCCTGGCCACGGGGGCCGGTGGGCGGGCGGTGAGAGCCACGCCACCTTGACGGCCGTCGCACCGCCGTGTGTAATCCGGCTGACGGTCAGACAAGATGAACCGACCGTCACAGAGTCAGACAGTAAGCCAGTACCAGGGGAAGCCGGTCGAATCCCGGCGCTGACCCGCAACCGTAGGCCCGCGTTCCGCGCGGGCGAGCCGGAATGCCTGGGCTGGGAGCAGTGTCGTGAAGAACACTGTCGCGAGAAGCGCCGTCGCGGACTACGGCGTGGTTCGACCAGCCCCGGTGCCCGCTTCGGCCGCCCGGGGCCTCCTGCCACGTTCGGACACCGCACGGCCGACCTTTGAGGGGCCGGGGTGGGGACGGGAATCGGATCGGGCGGGCACGCCCGGAGACCGCTGTCGCTGGTGTCGGCGGCGCTGCTCGCCTTCGGCGCCTGCCTGGCGTACGCGACGGGGGCGGGGCCGGCGGTGGCCGCGCCCGTGGAGGAGTGCACCGCGGTCAAGGGCGCGGTCGTCGCGGTGGACTTCGGGCCGTTCGGCGGCAAGGTCGAGCGGGGCTGCGACCCCACCCCGACCACCGGCTACGAGCTGCTGTACGAGGCCGGGTTCGGCACCGAGGGCACCCAGCACGACGGGCCCGGGTTCCTCTGCCGGATCGGGTACGAGGGCTTCAACGGCGGCAAGCGCTACCCGACCCCGGACAAGGAGAAGTGCGTCCTCACCCCGCAGGCAACCGCCTACTGGTCGTACTGGGTGGCGCCGCGCGGCCAGGACCACTGGTCCTACAGCAACAAGGGCGCCATGGCCCGCGAGCTGAAGCCGGGCGATGTGGACGCCTGGGTGTTCGGCGGCACCGACGTCGGCGGCACCACCGGAAAGCCGACCTTCACCCCGGACGACGTACGGGCCAAGGGCGGCGAGGAGCCGGATCCGGGCGGCGGCGACCCGCAGGTGCCGCCGGGCCGGGTGGACGTGCCCAAGGCGGCCCGCTGGCTGCTCGGCCGGCTGACCGACGGGGAACGGGTCGTGGACCCGGACGCCGAGGGCCCCAATCTGTACGCCACCACCGAGGCGGCGTTCGCCCTGGCCTCCGCCAAGGGCCAGGGGCCCGAGCTGGCCAAGGTCACCGCCTTCCTCTCCTCACCCGCCACCACCACCGGCTACGGCTGGCCGGACGGCGTTGACCAGCCGCCGAACGCGGCCGCGCTGGCCCGGCTCGCCCTGGTGGCCCAGACCTCCGGCGGCGACCCCCGGGCGTTCGGCGGCAAGGACCTGATCGCCACCCTGGCCGCCCAGGTGTGCGCCACCGGACCCGGCGCGGGCTGCACCGCCCCCGGTGACTTCGTCAACGCCTCCTCCGCCGAGGGCCAGGCGCACGCCCTGCTCGCCCTGGAGCGGGCGGGCGTCCAGCCGCCCGCCCCGGCGGTCCGGCGGCTGGCGGCCCAGCAGTGCCCGAACGGCGGTTTCTCCTATGTCCTCATCCGGGAGGGCGAGAACTGCGACCCGGACCCGGGCACCACCGCGTCGGCCGCCCTGGTGCTGAAGCGGACCGGCGGGCAGGACGCCGCCGTGGCGAAGGCGCTGGCCTATCTGAAGAAGGAGCAGCAGCCGGACGGCTCCTACCTCGGCTGGACCGGGGCGCCGAGCGGCAGTTCGCCGGTCACCGCGGCGGCCGCGCAGGCGCTGCGCGGCCTCGGTGAGGGGGCCAGGGCCGAGGCCGCGGTGGCCTGGCTCTCCCGGCAGCAGCGCCCCGAGGGCGGCTTCGGCTTCGAGGACGGGGCCGACACCACGGTGAACGCCACCGCCCCGGTGTTGCTGGCGGACGCCGGTACCAGCCTGGTCGAGCTGACCGCGAAGAAGCCGGGCCCGGGGCCGAAGCCGACCGACCCGGATCCCGAGCCCACCACGCCCGGCCCGAAGCCGACCAAGCCCGGACCGACGCCCACCAAGCCGGCCCCGCTCCCCGGGGACGGGCCGGACCTCGCCCGGGGCAGCGCCTATCTGACCAAGCCGGCCAACCTCCAGCGCGGCGTCTACTACTTCGACCTCTCGCGCACCCGGGCCGACCACGGCCTGACCATCGACGGCGCCTTCGCGCTCGCCGCCACCGGCGAGGACCCGCAGACGCTGCGGCGCATCGTGGACTTCCTGGACGGGCTCGGCAAGGACCCCGGCGGGAAGACCATCCGGAACTACACCGGTCTGGGCACCGAGTACCCGATGAGCGGCAAGACCGGCAAGACCGCGCTGCTCGCCGAGGTGGTGGGCCGCGACCCGCGGAACTTCGGCGGGCAGGACCTGATCGCCGGGCTCGGCAAGCTGGTGTGCGGGGCCAAGATCGAGTCCGACACCCGCAAGTGCGCGGGCCCGGGCGCCTACACCTACGTCGACTCGGTCTTCGGCCAGTCGCTAGGGATCATGGCCCAGCTGCGCGCGGGCGAGAAGAAGGCCGCCGAGGCACCGGTGGCGTACCTCCTGAGCCTCCAGCAGGACGGCGGCGCCTGGCCCAGCATCATCCCCAGCACCGGCAACTCCGACGTGGACTCCACCGCGATGGCCGCGATGGCCGTGGACCTGGCCGGGGGTGAGCGGGCCGAGCGGGCGGTGGACAAGGCGCTGGCCTTCCTGGCGGGCAAGCAGCAGTCGGACGGCGGCTTCCTGGGCGCCTCGGACACCGGCTCCTCGGTGAACTCCACCGCCCTCGCCATCCAGGGGTTCGCCCTGGACGCCGGGAAGTACCGGGCCCAGATCATCAAGGCGCGGAAGTTCCTGGCCACCCAGCAGAACAAGGACGGCGGGTTCAACGTGGCCGCCCGGGAGCCCGGTTCGGACATCCGGGCCTCCGCCCAGGCGATCAGCGGCGCCGAGGGCATCTCCTTCGCCACCCTGACCGGGGATCTGAACGGCACCGTCGAACAGCCGCCCGGCCCGGCGCCCTCCCCCGGTGCCTCGGCCCCGGTGATCGTCACCCCGGGCGACACCGGAGGTACGGCGGTTGCGGGTGGCACCGGCGGTTCCGGGGCCACCGCCCAGGGTGGCAGCGGCTCGCTGGCCGCCACCGGCGTCCGGGTCGGGGCGCTCGCCGCCCTGGCCGCGCTGCTGTCGCTGGCCGGCTGGTGGACCGTGGCGTACGCCCGCCGTCAGCGCACGGCGCACGGGGGGCGGTGATGGGCTCCACCCGTACCGTCCGGGCACTGGCCCGGGGCGCGGCCGCGCTGGCGGTCGCCGCCGGGGCGCTCACCGCGACGGCGGCCCCCGCCTCGGCCGCCCCGCAGCCCATCGGGCAGTGCACCACCTCCTCCGGGGTGGTGCTGGCGGTGGACTTCAGCCACTGGGGCGGCCCGGTCTACCGCTCCTGCGGCACCACCCCCACCACCGGCTTCGAGCTGCTCAACCAGGGCGGCTGGCGCACCACCGGCACCGGGCACGACGGTCCGGCCTTCATCTGCCGGATCGGCTACAGCGGGCACCAGGGCGGGCGGCAGTACCCGACCTCCGCCGACGAGAACTGCGTGCTCACGCCTCCGGCCACCGCCTACTGGTCGTACTGGCACGCCGACCCGGGCGAGGACACCTGGGAGTACAGCCAGCTGGGCGCCATGTCCTACCGGCCCAAGCCGGGCAGCGTGGACCTGTGGATCTTCGGCGGTACGGACATCGAGGGCACCAAGGGCCGCCCCACCGTCACCCCGGACCAGCTGCGCGCCCGCAACGCGCGCCCCACCGGCGGGAGTCAGCCCCGGCCGCCCGCGCCCCGGCCCGCCGACGGCGGCCAGGACCAGGGCGCCCGGCCCCCGGTCACCCATACCCCGGCCGCTCCCCCGCCGACTACGCCCACCCCGGCCGCCCCGCCCTCGACGAAACCGAAGAAGACGTCCGCGCCCACCCCGTCTCCGTCCCCTTCGGTATCCGCCTCGCCCTCGCCGTCCGCCTCGGTCGCCGCCGCGCCGAAACCGACCGCGGCCGACGGAGCGAAGGTGGTGGACGCGGCTCCGGCCGCCGAGGCCGCGCACGACCCGGGGTCGGTGTGGCCGGTGGTGGCGACCGCCGCGCTGGTGCTGGCGCTCGGCGGCGGTGCCGGGTACGCGGCCAGGCGCCGGCGCCGTACCGAGTAGGCGGCCCGGTGTCCCGTACCACCCCGGCCACGCCCCGTACCACCGCGGCCCCGGACACCCGGGGCCGCCGGCTGCCCCGCCAACTGCACCCGGTGGCCTGGTGGATCTGGGCGCTGGCGCTGGCCACCGCGGTCAGCCGCACCAACAACCCGCTGCTGCTCTTCCTGGTGCTGGCGGTGCTCGGCTTCGTGGTGACCGCCCGCCGCACCGAGGCGCCCTGGGCCCGGGGGTTCCGCTACTACCTGTGGCTGGCGCTGACGGTGGTGGCGATCCGGGTGGTGTTCCGGGCGGTGTTCGCCACCGGGACCACCCCCAGCGACCACTTCCTCTTCGCCCTGCCGCGTATCCCCACCCCCGACTGGTACGCCGGGATCCAGATCGGCGGGCCGGTGTCGCTGGAGGCGCTGCTGTCGGCCGCCACCGACGGGCTGCGGCTGGCCTGCATGCTCTGCTGCATCGGCGCGGCCAACACCCTGGCCAACCCCAAGCGGGCGCTGCGGGTGCTGCCCGGGGCGCTGTACGAGCTGGGGGTGGCGGTCACCGTCTCGCTGAGCGTGGCCCCGCAGCTGGTGCAGAGCGTGCAGCGGGTGCACCGGGCGCGTCGGCTGCGGGCCGGGCGGAGCAAGGGACTTCGTGCTCTGCGCGGGATCGTGGTCCCGGTGCTGGAGGACGCCCTGGAGCGGTCGCTGCGGCTGGCGGCGGCGATGGACTCGCGCGGGTACGGGCGGGCCGGTTCGGCGACCGCGCGCTCCCGCCGGGTGACCGGGGTGCTGATGCTGTCCGGGATGTGCGGGCTGTGCGCCGGAGCGTACGGGCTGCTGGACGCCACGGCGCCCGCGCTGCTGGGCTTTCCGGCGCTGGGCGCGGGGGCGCTGCTCTGTGTGGCCGGGCTGCGGCTGGGCGGCCGACGGGTGACCCGTACCGCCTACCGGCCGGACCCCTGGCGGGCGGCGGAGTGGGCGGTGGCGGGGTGCGGGGTGGTGTCGGCGGTGGTGCTGTTCGCCGGTACCGGCTTCGACGCGGCCGATCTCAACCCGTCGATCTACCCACTGGGCTGGCCGGCGCTGCCACCGGTTCCGGCGGCCGCGATCCTGCTGGCGGGGGCCGCCGGACTGGCCGCGCCACCGCCCCGGGCGCACCGTCCATCCACCACCACGACCAGGAACAGCGGATGATCATCTTCGAGCAGGTGAGCGTCGTCTACGACGGGGCCACCGAGCCCGTGCTGAAGGATGTGGACCTCACCATCGAGGAGGGCGAACTCGCCCTGGTCGTCGGGCACACCGGCGTCGGCAAGTCCACCCTGCTGGGCGCGGTGAACGGGCTGGTGCCGCACTTCACCGGCGGCACCCTGTACGGGCGGGTGACCGTGGACGGCCGGGACACCGCCCACCATCCGCCGCGTGAACTCGCCGATGTGGTGGGGGTGGTGGGGCAGGATCCGCTGGACGGTTTCGTCACCGACACCGTCGAGGAGGAACTGGCCTACGCCATGGAGCAGTTGGCGGTGGCTCCGGCGGTGATGCGCAAGCGGGTGGAGGAGACCCTGGATCTGCTGGGGCTGGCCGATCTGCGCCACCGTGCGCTGTACGAGCTGTCCGGCGGCCAGCAGCAGCGGGTGGCGATCGGCTCGGTGCTCACCGCCCATCCCCGGGTGCTGGTGCTGGACGAGCCCACCTCCGCGCTGGACCCCACGGCGGCCGAGGAGGTGCTGTCGGCGGTGACCCGGCTGGTGCACGACCTGGGGGTGACGGTGCTGCTGGCCGAACACCGGCTGGAGCGGGTGGTGCAGTACGCGGACCGGGTGATCCATCTGCCCGGCGGCGGACGGGTGGAGTCCGGGGCGCCCGCCGAGGTGTTCCGCACCTCCGCCATCGCCCCGCCCTTGGTGGAGCTGGGCCGGGCGGCCGGCTGGGAGCCGCTGCCGCTGTCCATCCGGGACGCCCGCCGCTCGGCCGCCCCGCTGCGGGAGCGGCTGCGGGGAGCGGAGGTGCCCGCCGTCCGGCCGCCCGCCGAGCGACCGCGTCCGGTGCTGCTGACCGCCCGCGGGGTGTCGGTCGCCTACCAGGGGGTGCCCGCGGTACGGGAAGTGGAGTTGGAGCTGCGCGGCGGTGAGGTGACCGCGCTGATGGGGCGCAACGGCTCGGGCAAGTCCTCGCTGCTCTGGGCGCTCCAGGGCTCCGGGCCGCGCCGGGCCGGTCGGGTGCGGGTGCTCGCGGACGCCGAGGGCGGCACGGCCGACCCGCGCGAGCTGCCGGCGGCCGGGGCGCGACGGCTGGTCGGACTGGTGCCGCAGACCCCGACGGACCTGCTCTATCTGGAGTCGGTCAAGGAGGAGCTGGAGCAGGCGGACGCGGACGCCGCAGTCCCGGGCGGCGAGACGGGCGGGCCGTCGGCCCGGGAGATCCTGGACCGGCTGGCGCCCGGCATCCCGGACGCGATCCATCCACGGGACCTCTCCGAGGGGCAGAAGCTGGCGCTGGTGCTGGCCGTGCAGCTGTCCGCCGCGCCCGGGGTGCTGCTGCTGGACGAGCCCACCCGGGGCCTGGACTACACGGCCAAGGCTCAGCTCATCGGGATCGTGGACGCGCTGGCGGCGGAGGGCCGGGCGGTGGTGGTCTCCACCCATGATGTGGAGTTCGTGGCCCGGGCGGCGGACCGGGTGGTGGTGATGGCGGAGGGGGACATCGTCGCGGACGGGCCGACCGGCGAGGTGATCACCGCGTCGCCGGTGTTCGCGCCGCAGGTGGCGAAGGTGCTCGCCCCGCTGCCGTATCTGACCACCGGCCAGGTGACGGCCGTGCTGGGTGGGGAGCCCTCGTGACGGCCCCCAGGCGGACCGTGGCGGTGCGGATCAGTCCGCGGGCCGGGGTGGTGATCGTGCTGGCCTCCTTCCTCGGACTGGTCGCCTTCTTCTGGCCGTTCGTGGTCGCCCCCGGGAAGTTCGGCTCGAACTACGCGCCGCCGCTGATCTTCGGGGTGCTGCTGGTGCTGGTGCTCTGTGTGGTGGTGTCGGAGATCGCCGAGGGCGGGGTGGACTCCAAGGCGCTGGCCATGCTGGGGGTGCTGTCGGCGGTGAACGCGGCGCTGCGGCCGCTGGGCGCGGGCACCGCGGGCATCGAGACGGTGTTCTTCCTGCTGGTGCTGGCGGGGAGGGTGTACGGGCCGGGGTTCGGCTTCACCCTGGGCTGCACCTCGTTGTTCGCCTCGGCGCTGATCACCGGCGGGGTCGGGCCCTGGATGCCGTACCAGATGTTCGGCTGCGCCTTCGTGGGGATGCTGGCCGGACTGCTGCCCCGGGCGACCGGGCGGGGCGAGGTGCTGATGCTCGCGGTGTACGGCTCGCTCTCCGGGTATCTCTTCGGCTTTCTGCTCAATCTGTCGTTCTGGCCGTTCTCGGTGGACCCCGGCAGTTCGATCGCCTATCTGCCGGGGCTGCCGTTCACCGAGCAGTGGCAGCGGTACCTCGCCTTCGATGTGGCGACCTCGCTGGGCTGGGACACCGGGCGGGCGGTGACCAACTTCGTCTGCGTACTGCTGGCCGGCCCGGCCGTACTGGCGGTGTTCCGGCGGGCGGCCCGCAAGGCCCGCTTCCAGGCCCCGGTGCGCTTCAGCCCCTCCCCGCCGCCCGCACCGGAGCCTCCGGAGAAAGGGCAGGTCAGACCACGGTGACCCGGGCCAGCGCCCAGGAGGTGTGGTCGAAGCCGGAGTTGCCGTTGGCGTCCTGGACCACCAGGCGCAGCACCCGCACCCCGCGGACGTCCAGGTCCACGGTGGCCGGGCCGCTGGCGGCGGTGAGCACCGGGCTGATGTAGAGCAGCCGGTCGTCGCCGTGGACCAGGGCGCGGGTGGCGCCGGCGGTGGACTGCCGGGCGGAGAAGTCGTCGATGCCGACCAGGGCGGTGAACCGGCCGCCTCTGCCGCCCAGGTGGTAGGCGAGGTCGCTGGGCGCGTGGACGCCGAGCCCCTTGGCGTACACCGTGCCACCGAAGGCGATGGGGGTGCCGTCCCCGGCCGCGTTCTTCCCGTTGGAGGTGTCCTTCTCGACCGGGCCCCAGCCGTTGGCGGCGGAGATCCAGACCAGATCGGAGAGGTAGGAGTCCCGGGTCGGGGCGGGCGGCGGAGTGGTGACGGTGGCGCGGTCGGTGTACGTGACCGGGCCGCCGGGGGCGGTCGCGGTGCCGGTGGCGGTGAGCGGCCAGGGGGTGCCCGGGGCGGCGCCGGCCGGCGGGGTGACCTGCCAACTCGCGGTGAGCCGCGCGCCGGGGGCGAGCCGGTCGGCGGTGGTCGGGCCGGTGGCGGAGACGGCCCAGCCGGCCGGGGCGGCGAGGGTGAGCCGGGCGGCGGTCCAGGGCCGGGGGGAGCCGTTGGCGAGGGTGGCGGTGACGGTGGCGGGCCGCCCGGGGACGGCGAGGGAGGGCGCGGTGAGCCGGGTCCCGAAAGGGGTGCGCGGATACGCGTCCTGCCAGGAGGAGCGCATCAGCGCCACCAGGGCGGCCGCGGTGGAGGGGTGCCGCCCCGCCACGTCGCTGCGCTCACCGGGGTCGGTGGCGAGGTCGTACAGCTCGACCTGCCACTGGTCGTCGGGGAGGCTGTGATCGCGTACGGGGGCGAAGCGCACCGCCTTGTAGTTCTCGCGGCGGACCGCCTCGGCGAGCCAGGTGGCCCGCCCCTGGTCCTCCTTGTTCGCCCGGCTGGTCACGCCCTGCTCGTCGCGGAACCAGTAGAGGTGGCCGTGGCGGGCGGCGTCCGTGCCCCCGGCCAGCAGCGGGGCGGCGGAGAGCCCGTCGGTGTCGGCGGGCGCGGGGGCGCCGCCGAGTTCGGCGAGGGTGGGCAGCAGATCGGTGAGCGGGGTGGGGCGGGCGATGGTGCCCGCGGTGACCCGGCCGGGGCCCCAGGCGATCAGCGGGACCCGGATGCCGCCCTCGTAGAGGTTGCGCTTGTAGCCGCGCAACGGGCCGTTGGAGTCGAAGAGTTCCGGGTTGGCGCCGCCCTCCTCGTGCGGGCCGTTGTCGCTGGTGACCAGCAGCACGGTGTCCCGTTCCAGGCCGTGGGCGCGCAGCCGGTCCACCACCCGGCCGACCAGGGTGTCCAGGAAGGTGACCTGGGCGGCGTGGCCCTGGTTGGCGGCGGACCAGCCCCGCCCGGCGTAGGCCTCGGAGCCGGGCACCTTGTCGCTGGGCGCGTGCGGGGTGTTGGGGGTGAGCAGCAGCAGGAAGGGCTCGGCGCGGTGGGCGTCGATGAAGTCCAGGGCGCGGCGGGCGAACAGCTCGGGGGCGTAGGCGCCCTGCTTGCCGCCCGCGTTAACGGGGATGGTCTCCTTGGTGCCGTTGTGCCAGAGGTACTCGGGGTAGTACTGGTGGGCGTGGCCATGGGTGAGGTAGCCGTAGAACTCCTCGAACCCCCGGTCGGTGGGGTGGCTGGCCTGGCCGGCGGCCTCCGGGCCGAAGCCCCATTTGCCGATGACGGCGGTGCGGTAGCCGCGGGCCTTCAGCACCTGGGCGAAGGTGGTGTCCTCGGCGGTCAGCGCGCCCTGGGCGCCGGAGGGGTTGGCCCGTACGGTGGCGTGGCCGGTGTGCAGCCCGGTCAGCAGGGAGCAGCGGGAGGGGGCGCAGACGGCGGCGGTGGAGTAGGCGTCGGTGAAGCGCAGCCCCTCGGCGGCCAGCCGGTCAAGGCGCGGGGTGGCGATCAACTTCTGGCCGTAGGCTCCGAGTTCGCCGTAGCCGAGGTCGTCGGCGAGGACGAGGACCACATTGGGCGGGCGGACGGCGGAGGCCGGGGTGGCGGCGGTGGCGGCCGAGGGATCGGGCAGGGCGGTGAGGCCGAGCGCGGCGGCCGAACCGGCGAGGACGGTGCGTCGTCTGGGCATGGCGGGCTCCTCTGTGGGGGGAAGGGGCGGTGCGCTACTCGGTACGGATACGGGTCGGGGCGGCCGCCGGGTCTCCGGCCGCGCGGACCAGTTCGGTGACCCGGGCTCGTAGCGCGGTGAACTCCGGTGCGATGCGCAGCTGTTCGGTGGCGAGATCCCGGGCGGGCACCGCGACCTCGGCCACCACCCGGCCCGGTGCCGGGGCCATCACCAGGACCCGGTGGCCGAGCAGGACGGCCTCCTCGGCGGAGTGGGTGACGAACAGCACGGTGGTGCGGGTGGTGGCGGCCAGCTCGCGTACCTCCTCCTGGAGCCGTTCCCGGGTGAGGGCGTCCAGCGCGGAGAAGGGCTCGTCCATCAGCAGGATCTCCGGCTCGGTGGCCAGCGCCCGGGCGATGGCGACGCGCTGCTGCTGGCCCCCGGACAGTTCCCAGCTCCGCCGCTCGCCGAGTCCGGCCAGGCCCACCCGGGCCAGCAGGGCGTCGGCCCGGGCGGCCCGCTCGGCGCGTGGGACACCGTGGCGGGCCAGTGCGTAGCAGACGTTGCCACGGGCGGTGCGCCAGGGGAAGAGCCGGGGCTGCTGGAAGACCACTCCGGTGGAGCGGCGCACCTGAACGGTGCCGGCGGTGGCGGTCTCGAAACCGGCGACGGTGCGCAGCAGGGTGGTCTTGCCGCAGCCGGAGGGCCCGGTGAGCACGGTGAACTCCCCGGCGGGGACGGTGAGATCGACCCCGTCCACGGCGGCGGTGGACCCGTACTCCACCCGTACCCCGCGCAGTTCTATGTCGGGCCGGGGGTGGTCACTTCGCTCCACGGGCCAGCTCCTTGACGGCCAGCGCCTGCTGGAAGGCGGAGAGTTCGGGGACGGCGTCCACGGCCTGCTGGGTCTTGAGGAAGGAGGCGGCGTCGCGGAGGTTCCCGGCGAGGGCGCCGGGCTTGCCGGGGGTGCCCAGGTACTGGGGGCCCGCCTGCTCCTCGGCGGTGAGCAGCACCAGCTGGCCGAGCTGCCGCTCGGCTTCGGCGGGCGGGAGGTTCAGTTCGGCGCCGATGGACTTGGCCGCCTTCTCCGGGTCGCTCTTGGCCTGCCGTACGGCGGTGTCCTGGGCCTTCACCCAGGCGTCCACGATCTCGGGGTGCCGGGTGGCGAAGGCGTCGGTGACCACGCCGAGGTCGGCGGTGGGCTTGCCGTCGGCGGCCACCTGGCGGCTGGTGACCAACGGGTGTCCGTCCTTGAGGAGTTCGGTGAGCGAGGGCGTCCAGACATAGGCGGCGTCGATGTCGCCGCGCTGCCAGGCGGCCAGCGCGTCCGGCGGCTGGAGGTCGAGCAGGGTGAGCGAGGTGGGGTCGACCCCGGCCTTGTCGAGGGCGGCGAGCAGTGAGTAATGGGCGGTGGAGCCGAACGGGGCGGCGACCTTCCGCCCCTTGAGCTGGGCGAGGGAGGTGATCTCCTTGCGGGCGACCAGGGCCTCGTTGTCGCCGATCACATCGTGGATCCAGAGCACCTTGTAGGGGATGTCCAGCGGCGCCGACAGCCCCTTGGTGACGGGGCTGGAGCCGGCCAGGCCCAGATCGACGGCGCCGCCGATGACGGCCGTGTTGACGTCGGCACCGGAGTCGAACTTGGTCCAGGTGATCTCGGCGTCGGGCAGGGCCTTCTCCAGCAGCCGCTGGTTCTTGACCACCAGGTCGGCGTTGGGGATCGCCTGGTAGGCGATCCGGACCCGGGTCTTGCCGGAGCCTTCGCCGTCGGCGGACCCGCCGGTGCAGGCCGTGGCGGCCAGGGCGAGGGCGGCCAGGGCGGCGGCGAGCCGGAGGGTACGGGGACGTGCGGGCATGGCGGTACTCCTGTGAGCGGCGGTGGTACGGGAAGGGTGGTCTACGCAGGGTCAGGCTCGGCCGCGCCAGGGCACGGCGGCGCGCTCCAGGGCACGCAGGGCGGTGTCGAGCAGCACACCCGAGAGCCCGATGGCGAGGATGCCGACGATGACGACATCGGTCTGGTTGTAGCGCTGGGCGTCGCGGATCATGCCGCCGATGCCGGGGACGCCGTTGACGGTCTCGGCGGCGACCACCGAGGTGTAGGCGATGCCGACGGCGATCCGGACACCGGTGAAGATCTCCGGCAGGGCCGCCGGGAGGCGCACGGCGAGCAGCAGGTTGAGCGGGGAGGCGCCCAGCGCCCTGGCCGCCTCCAGCAGTTGGCCGGGCACGGTGCGGACGGCGGCGGCGGTGGCCGCGGCGATCGGCGGGCAGGCGGCGATGACCAGCAGCCAGATCTTGGGCGACTCGTCGATGCCGAACCAGATGACCAGCAGGGAGAGATAGGCCAGCGGAGGGAGCGTGCGCAGAAAGGAGACGGCCGGTTCCAGAACGATGGCGAGCGGCTTGACCACGCCGATCAGCAGCCCCAGCGGGATGCCGGCCAGGGCCGCGTACCCGGTGCCGATGCCGATCCGGCGCAGACTGGTGCCCAGGTGCTCGATCAGCAGATGGCCGCTCTGGCCGCGGACCCCGTCGTGCACGGTGGAGGTGCGCAGCAGCGCCGCCCAGACCTCGCCGGGCGCGGGCACCAGCACCCGAGGCCACAGCTCGGCCCAGACCGCGGACTGCCAGGCGAGCAGCAGCACGGCGAGGGCCAGTGCCCGCAGCGCCGCCTGGCGCAGCACGACCGGCCACCGGCTCTGCTTCCTCACCGGGGACTTGGCGGATGCGGTACGAGGTTCCTTGACAGGCGTACGGGTGGCGGTGGCGCTCACGCGGCCGCCGCCTTCCGGGCGGCCAGGGCACGCAGCCGGGGCGCGACCTCCTCGCCGACCCGCCAGGCCTCCTCCAGATGCGGATAGCCGGAGAGCACGAACTCCTCCACCCCCAGGGCCCGGTACTCCTCCAGGCGCTGGGCGACCTCGTCGTGCGAGCCGACCAGCGCGGTGCCGGCGCCCTCGCGGACCAGGCCGATCCCGGCCCAGAGGTTGGGGGCGACGGTGAGCGCGGCGGCGTCGGTGGAGCCGCCGTGCAGGGCGGTCATCCTGGCCTGCCCGGTGGAGTCCATCCGGGCGAACCGCCGCTGGCTGGCGCGGACCGCCTCGGGGTCCAGACCGGCCAGGATCCGGTCCGCCTCGGCCCAGGCCTCCTCGGCGGTGTCCCGGCTGATGACATGCAGCCGCAGGCCGTAGCGCAGTCGCGGGGCGCGGGCGCGCAGCCGGGCGGTCCGCTCGGCGATCCGGGCCGGGGGCTCACCCCAGAAGAGCTGGACATAGGCGCGGCGGGCGGCCACCTCCTCGGCGGCCGGGGAGGCGCCGCCGAAGTAGAGCGGTACCGGTGACTGGACGGCCGGCCGGTGCAGTTCGGCACCCTCGATGTCGAGATGGGCGCCGTGGTGGTCGACCCGCTTGCCGTCGAGCAGGTCGCGCAGTACGGCCATCACCTCGTCGGTGCGGGCGTAGCGCTGGTCGTGGTCGAGCCGGTCGCCGTAGGCGCGCTGCTCCACCGGGTCGCCTCCGGTGACCACGTTGAGGGCGATCCGCCCGCCGTGCAGCCGGCGGAAGGTGTCGGCCTGCTGGGCGAGCAGGGTGGCCCCGGCCAGCCCGGCGCGGAAGGCGACCAGGAAGCCGATCCGCTCGGTACGGGCGGCCAGCGCGGAGGTGAGCACCCAGGGGTCGACGCAGCCGAGGCCCACCGGGGTCAGCAGGGAGTGGAACCCGGCGAGTTCGGCGGCACGGGCCACCTGGCCGAGGTAGTCCAGCCCGGCCGGGCGGCGGGTGGCCGCGAAGCTCCTGGCCTGGGCGGCGGTGACCCCGCCGGGGTCGCGGCCGTCTCCGCCGGTGGGCAGGAACCAGTGGAGCAGCGGAGCGGAAACAGACATGACACCTCGTCAGGGCGGCGCACCCGGCCCCGGGCCGGCCGAAGGGCGCGCGGCGGCGCCCGGGCGGGACCGGGGACGGCGGTGATCAGGGAAGGAGGGAGAGAAGACGGGTGACCGGGCGGCGCGGACAGCGGGCGGCCCGCCCGTCAGGAGCGGATCAGATCGCTCGGGCGGCCCGACACAGCATCGTCGACACACGCAGCAGATCCACGTGGCGACGGGAGACAAGGGCGGAGGCCATGGCCGCATCCTGGCCGGAAGGCCTCCTCCCCCACAACCGTCATCCGGATGGTGGACCACTCGGTCTCGCCATACGGGACACGCTGCCCCTCCTCCGCGCTCCCTCGCAGGCCGACTGACCTGCGGCGCACGGCCGTTGACCCACTCACGAGGCCCCGCCGCCACCCTATGAGCGGGGGTCACAGCATCAACGCCTGTCTGGCTGCGCTGCCGGGCTCGCGACCACGCTGGGCGGGCCGGGCGGCCCCGTATCCCCCTGCCGGAGCCGTACACCCACGCTCCGCCCGGCGGGTCCGCGTCCTCACGCGCGGGCGGCGGTCTCCGGCTCCCCGACGCTCGACAAGGTGGTGATCCGCGTGAGCGGCATCTCCGACGCCCCCGCCGACCAGACCGGCCCCCCGGCCGAGGCCCGGCAGGGGTGGGACCGGCTGCGCTATGCGGGCGTGTTCGCGCTGCTGTTCCTCTTCGGCACCGAGACCTTCCTGGTCTCCCCGCTGCTGCCGACTATCTCCGATGACATCGGGGTGAGCGAGGCGGCCGCCGCCTCCAGTGTCACCGCGTACGTCCTGGCGTACGCGGTGGCCGCGCCGTTCCTGGGGCTGCTCAGCGATCGGTTCGGGCGGCGCCGCGCGCTGCTGGCCGGCACCGTGCTGTTCCTGGTGTCCAACGCGGCGGCCGCCCTCTCCGGCGGCCTGGCGCTGCTGGTGGTGTCCCGCGCGGTGGCGGGGCTGGCGGCCGCGGCGGCCTCTGTGCGCCTCTCGCCGGCCGCCGCGTTCGCCGGCTCCCCCGCGATGGTCGCCGAGCGCATCGGGGTGCTGCGGGCCGCCGGGGTGGACGTGGTCCAGCTGGACATGGCGGTGGAGCGCGCCCAGGACCGCGAACTCCGGCGCGACCTGGTACGGCGGCTCCGCGACCCGTACCGGTCGGGCGGGCGCGGCGCCTGGTGAGGGCGGACCGGGACGGTATGTACGGCGGGGGGGGGCGGGCGGTGCCACGCGAGGGGCGGCCGCCCGGGGCGATGCCGTGCGATCGGGGCGGCGGGTGGTATCCGTACCGCTGCTCCCCTCGCCGCCTCGTCCCGAGGTCTGACCGGGGGTCGTCCGCCGTGCGGAGGCGGTGCCGCTCCGGGGAGTCCCGGGGAGGATGACCCGCCGTCGAAGGTCGCGGAGGCTGAGGCCATGACAGCGACCGAGGCGTCCCGCCCGCCCCTGACCGCGCACGGCACCGAACGGCCGGTCCCGCGATGGGCCTCCCGCACCGCCCATGCGATTCCCCTGCTGCTGCTTCCGCAGTGCCTCTGGCGGCTGCCGTTCGCCTTCGGCTTCGAGATGGGGCTGGACGTGGCCGGGGAGATGCCGCCGCTGTGGATCTCCATCCCCTACGTCTTCGGGCTCAGCCTGATCACCGAGGCGTTGGCGCTGCTGTCCTTCGGCTTGGTGCGAGGGTGGGGCGAAGTCGCGCCCCGGTGGCTGCCGTTCATCGGCGGCAGGCGCCTCGCCCCCTTCGCGGTGATCACCCCCGCCGTCCTCGGCGGCCTGGGCGCCACGGCGTTCTGGGCCCCTGTGCTGCTGAGCTGGTTCGGAGTGGGCGACACCGCCGGGTTCAGCGGCGGCGGCTGGGAGATACTGGCCCGCCTCTGCATCTTCCCCGGGATGCTGTGGGGTCCGCTTCTGCTGGGACTGACCCACGCCTACCACACCCGCCGCTGCCGCCCCGGGAAGCGGTACGCGGAGGGCGGCGGCTCGCTGGCCGCGTGACGACCGGTCCGCCTCGTATCCGGGCCGGGCCCGCCGGTCCGGGCGGGTGCGCCCCCGGGGGTGCGTCCGCGCGCTGGGGTGTGCGACTGCCGCGGGTCCGGGCGGGCGGACCAGCCTGTGGTGCCCGCCGTCCGCACCAGCCGACCACTGGAGCCCGCCATGCCCTCGTACGCGTCCCCGACCCGCCGCCGCGCCGCCGCGGCCACCCTGATCTGCCTGGCCGCCGCGGCGGCGCTCACCACGGCCCCCACCGCCATGGCAGCCCCCGCCACCGCGCAAGGCGTCAAGTCCATCCAGCTCCAGTGGGCCGACGCCCAGCCCGCCAACCCGCCGTTCAACAGCGGCACCCTGACCGTGGGCGGCGTGTACACCTGTACCGAGCCGACCGGCACCAGCGTGACCGTCACCTTCAGCGCACTGCAGATCCTGCCGACGGCCACGCCCACCGGCTCCGGCTTCCTGCCCTGCGGGCCGGGGGTCGTGGACGCGCCCTGGCAGGTGACCAGTTACCCGGACCCGAACGTGCACTCGGGCTACACCACCGTGTTCCTCACCTTCGACGGCCAGGGCCTGCTGCCCCAGCAGTTCACGGCCTGAGCGGCCCGAACGGCCTGAGCGGCCTGAACGGCCTGAGCGGCCTGAACGGCCCGAAGCGGTACGCCGGGGGACGTGGTACGGACCCCGGCGCACCCTCCCTTGCGGCTGTCCCGGCCGGAAACGTATAACGTTGCAAGCCCGCTCCGAGCCCTTTCGCGGCCCTTTCCGCGGGCAGGTGCCGGGCCGGCCGCGCCCGGCCTTCGACCGGAGGGAACGCCGTGCGGGTCAGCCTCAAGGACGTCGCGCTCCGCGCGGGCGTGTCGATCAAGACCGTCTCCAACGTGGTGAACAACTACCAGCACGTCACCCCGGCGATGCGGGCCCGGGTGCAGCAGGCCATCGACGAGCTGGGCTACCGGCCCAACATGACCGCCCGCCATCTGCGCAAGGGCCGCACCGGGATCATCGCGCTGGCGCTGCCGGAGCTGGGCAACCCCTACTTCGCGGAGCTGGCGGCCGCGGTGATCGACGCGGCGGCCGAGCACGACTACATCGTGCTGCTGGACCACACCGGCGGTCGCCGCGAACAGGAGGTGCTGGTCAGCCAGGGCTTCCGGGCCCGGGTGATCGACGGGCTGATCCTCAGCCCGCTGGAGCTCCAGACCGAGGACCTGGAGGGCCGCACCGAGCCGGTGCCGCTGGTGCTGCTCGGCGAGCGCCACTACGACCTGCCGTACGACCACATCGCCATCGACAACGTGGCCGCGGCCCGCGCGGCGGTGCGCCATCTGCTGGACCTCGGCCGCCGGGAGGTGGCGTTCCTCGGCTCGCGCCCGCGCCGCAACCAGCCCGCCGAACTGCGGGTACGGGGCTGGCGCGAGGAGCTGGCCGCCGCCGGGCTGTCCGCCGACGAGGGGCTGGTGGGCGCGACCGACGGCTGGGGGCACGAGGACGGGGCCCGGGCGATGGCGCGGCTGCTGGACGCGGGGCGGCGGCCGGACGCGGTCTTCGCCTACAACGACCTGATCGCCATCGGCGCGATGCGGGTGCTCTCCGAGCGGGGGCTGCGGGTCCCCGAGGACGTGGCGGTGGCCGGCTTCGACGATGTGGTGGAGGGCCGGTACGGCGCGGTGACGCTGACCTCGGTCTCCCCCGACAAGGCGGCCATCGCGCGGATGGCGGTGGAGTCGGTGCTGTCCCGGCTGGGCGGCGACCCCCGGGGCGGGGGTGACCCGGGCGGCGAGCAGCAGCCCGCGCGCCGGCTCACCGCGGGCTTCTCGCTCATCGAGCGGGAGAGCACCCTCGGCCGGGCGGGCGCCCTTGACCGGCCGGGGGTCCTCGACCGGCCGGGTGCCCACGGCCGCGCGGTGACGGACTGACCGTCGCTGAGGCGCTCGGCCGGCATGATCCACGGCCGCGCACTCGCCGCCGCGGGCGATCGGTGGGCCCGACGGGCCGGGCTCCGCCCATGCCGGAGCCGATCCCTCGGCGCACCCGCCCGCGGTCGTCCCGGCCCGAGGCGGCGCCAGGGCCCGGTTCGGCGGCGTACGGCTGCGGCCGGATGCGGTCGTGTCGGCGGCATGTCGGGGACTGTCGGTCGGATGTCGGTGGGGTCCGGCACGTTGTGAGAGGTCCTCTCCCCCAGCCGAGTCCAAGGAGCGCATATGACGATCACTGTCCGACCGGGAAGCACCGTGATGTTCACCGGCGACTCGATCACCGACTGCCAACGGCGGGAGAGCGAGGACGGTCTCGGGTTCGGCTACCCGCTGCGCGTCGCGGGCGAGTGGGGGCTCAGGCACCCGGACCGGCCGGTGACCTGGCTGAACACCGGGGTCGGGGGTCACAAGGTGATGGACCTCGAAGCCCGCTGGCAGACAGACGTACTCGACTCGCGCCCGGACCTGGTGTCGATCCTCGTCGGAGTCAACGACATGGGCTGGCACACGCTGGACCCGGAGGGGTACGTGATCACGGTGGAGGAGTTCGAAGCGGGATACGACCGTCTGCTCGCGCCGCTCGCCGAGGCGGGCACGCAGCTGATCCTCGTCGAACCGTTCCTGCTGCCCATCCGCGGAGTCGTCGAGGCCGGTGGCGGTCACGCGCTCATCGGGGACGACGAGCGAAAGGAGTGGCGCGCCGACCTGGATCCGAAGATCCAGGCCGTGCGCAGGCTCGCCCGCGCATACGGCGCGCAACTGCTCGCCGCCGACGGCATGTTCGCCGAGCTGGCCGCGACGACCGGGCCGGAGTACTGGGCGGCGGACGGCGTGCACCCGACGCCGGCCGGTCACGCCGCCCTCGCGGCGGCCTGGCTGCGCCTGGTCGCCTGACGGCCCCACCCCTGCCGGTGCCCCGCACGGAAGCCCACAGATCACCCGTGCCGGCAGGGCTTCCCGCCCCCTACGGTGCGCGGGCCGGTCGCCCATGGGTGCGACCACCACCCCCCGCCTTGCGCCATTCGTCTTACGGGGCACTATTACATCGTTGTAACGTCCTGGGGTCCGGTCCGTCGCCGCCACCGCCGCCCCGAGGAGACCCGTGTCCGCATCCGCCGTCCCGCCTGCCGCCGCGCCCGTACCCCAGCAGTCCTCCTCCCCCGCCGAGGCCTCCGTCCCGGAGTGCGCCGTCCACCGGGACGGCTTCGGCACCACTCCGGACGGTGCGCCGGTGGAGCGCTTCGTCCTGACCTCACCGAGCGGGGTGAGCGCCGCCGTGCTCAGCTACGGGGCGGTGCTGCAGTCGCTGCGGGTGCCGGGCCCGGGTGGGGCCGCCCCCGCCGAGGTGGTCCTCGGGCTGCCGGACGTCCCGGCGTACGCGGAGCACGGCGGCTATCCGGGCGCGGTGGTGGGCCGGTACGCCAACCGCATCCGGGGCGGGGCGTTCACCCTGGACGGGACGGCGCACCGGATACCGGTCAACGACCGGGGCAACGCGCTGCACGGCGGCCCGGAGGGCTTCGACCGGCGGGTGTGGGCGGCGGAGCCGGTGCGGCGGCCGGACGGGGCGGCGGCGGTGCGGTTGGGCCTGGTCAGCCCGGACGGCGACCAGGGCTTCCCGGGCACGCTGTCGGTGGCGGTGGAGTACCGGCTGGACCGGGACGGCACCCTGGCCGTCGACTACCGGGCGACCACCGACCGGCCCACCGTGGCGGCGCTGACCCAGCACGCCTACTTCAACCTCTCCGGCCGGCCGGGGAGCCGCGTACTGGACCATCTGCTCACCGTGGACGCGGACGGCTACCTCCCGGTGGACGACGGCGGGGTGCCGCTGGCCGGACCGCCGGTGCCGGTCGCGGGGACGCCGTTCGACTTCACCGCGCCGCGCGCCATCGGTGAGCGGATCGCCGCGCCCGACCCCCAGTTGAGCGCGGCGGGCGGCTATGACCACTGCTGGGCGCTGCGCGGCGGGGCGGCCGGGCGGGGGCAGGTGCTGCGGCGGGCGGCGCGGCTGGAGGACCCGGGCAGCGGGCGGGTGATGGAGGTGTGGACCGGGGAGCCGGGGCTCCAGGTGTACAGCGGCAACCAGTTGACCGGGGACGGGCCGCACGGCCGCTACGCGGGGGTGTGCCTGGAGACGCAGGCGTTCCCCGACGCGCCCAACCGCCCGGACTACCCGTCCGCCGTGCTGCGCCCGGGCGAGGTGCTGCGCAGCCGTACCGAGCTCAACTTCCCGCATCTGGCGCCGCGTACGGGGCCGTGACGGCGGGACGGCCGCGCGATCGGCTGTCGCACAAGGGGTTTACAGTCGCCTTCCAACGATGTAAAAACCTCCTGCGGATGATGTCCGGAGCGGCCTTCCGGCCCGGCCCCGAGCAGGGCCGGGCCCGGCGCTCTCCCCCGCCGCCTCACCTGTCCCATGCCTGCCATCGCGCCACCGGATCGGGGTCAGCCATGAACTTCACCTCCCACCGCCGCCACCCGCTCGCCCGACCGGCGGCCGCCGCCTCACTCGCGCTGGCGGTGGCGCTGACCGCCGCCGGCTGCGCCAAGTCCGAGGACGACGCGGACGGTTCGGCCAAGCCGCCGGCCACCACCGCCGACGCGGGCCAGAAGGTGGCCGCCCCCAAGCCCGGCGGCAAGGGCTGCACCCTCGCGGCGTACGGCGGGGACAAGCTGGAGCTGAAGGGTGCGACGGTCGGCTTCTCGCAGTCCGAGAAGGAGGCCAACCCGTTCCGTATCGCCGAGACCCGGTCGATCAAGGACGAGGCGGCGAAGCGGGGCGTCAAGCTGCTGACGGCCAACGCCCAGTCGCAGTTCTCCAAGCAGATCAGCGATGTCCAGGACCTGCTGGCCAAGGGCGCCGACGTGCTGGTCATCGCGCCGCTCAACTCCGACGGCTGGGAGCCGGTGCTGCGCGCGGCGGCGGCGCGGAAGGTGCCGATCGTCACCATCGACCGGCAGATCAACGCCGACCCCTGCAAGGACTATGTCAGCTTCATCGCCTCGGACTTCGTGGAGCAGGGCAAGCGCGCGGCGGACCAGATGATCGAGGCGACCGGCGGCAAGGGCAAGGTGGCCATCCTGCTCGGCGCGGCCGGGAACAACGTCACCACCGAGCGGACCAAGGGCTTCAAGGACCGGATCGCCGAGAAGGCCCCCGAGCTGGAGATCGTCTTCGAGCAGACCGGTGACTTCGCCCGGGAGAAGGGCCAGCAGGTCACCGAGCAGCTGATCCAGTCGCAGCCGGGCATCAACGGCATCTACGCCGAGAACGACGAGATGGGCCTCGGCGCGGTGGGCGCGCTCAAGGGCGCCGGCAAGAAGCCCGGCGACGTCAAGATCATCACCATCGACGGCACCCGCAACGCGGTCCAGGGCGTGGTGGACGGCTGGATCCAGGGCGTGATCGAGTCCAACCCGCGCTTCGGCCCGCTCGCCTTCCAGACCCTGGACACCTTCACCCAGGGCCAGGAGGTGCCCCAGGAGATCGTCATCGAGGACGGGGCCTATGACGCGGACAACGCCGAGCAGGACCTCGGCCGGGCCTACTGACGTCCCGGTACGGGGTAGGGGCGCGGCCGACCCGTACGCGTCCCCGCTCGCCCGTCCCCGTATCCGCTTCCCCGCCCTCACCGTCCACCACCCCCCGCCCCCTGGAGGCATCCGGTGGCTGCTCCCCCCGCCCGTGAACCCTCCCCCGACCCTTCCGTCGAGGACACCCCGCCCGCCGAGGTCCTCGCCCTGCGCGGACTGACCAAGACCTTCCCCGGGGTGCGCGCCCTGGACGGGGTCTCGCTCTCGCTGCGCGCGGGCGAGGTGCGGGCGCTGATCGGCGAGAACGGCGCCGGCAAGTCGACCCTGATCAAGGTGCTCACCGGGGTGTACCGGCCGGACGCGGGGAGCATCGAGCTGCACGGCGAGCCGGTGCGCTTCGGCACCCCGCTGGAGGCGCAGCATGCCGGGATCTCCACGATCTACCAGGAGGTCAACCTCATCCCGCTGATGAGCGTGGCCCGCAACCTCTTCCTGGGCCGCGAACCGCGGGGCCGCCTCGGTCTGATCGACTTCGGCCGGATGCACCGGGAGGCGGCCGAGACGCTGCGCGGCTACGGGGTGCGGGCGGATGTCCGCCGTCCGCTGCGCAGCCTGGGGGTGGGCGCCCAGCAGATGGTGGCGCTGGCCCGCGCGGTGTCGGTGGACGCCCGGGTGGTCGTCATGGACGAACCCACCTCCTCCCTCGAACCACGGGAGGTGGAGACCCTGTTCGGGGTGGTCCGGGGGCTGCGCGAGCGGGGTATCGCGGTGGTCTACGTCAGCCACCGGCTGGACGAGCTGTACGAGTTGTGCGACACGGTGACGGTGCTGCGGGACGGGCGGCTGGTGCACGACGGGCCGCTGGCCGGGCTGGACCGGCTGTCGCTGGTGGCCGCCATGCTCGGCCGGGAGCTGGGCGAGGTGCGGCGCAAGGGCACCACCGAGTTCAGCGGCTCCCACCAGGCCGCCGAGGGCCAACCGGTCCTCGAAGCCGTGGGGTTGACGGTGCCGCACCGGCTGCGCGGGGTGTCGCTGTCGATCCGGCCGGGTGAGGTGGTCGGCCTCGGCGGGCTGCTGGGCTCGGGCCGCACCGAGACCGCGAAGGCGGTGGCGGGCGCGCTGGCGCCCGGCTCGGGGACGGTGGCGGTGGCCGGCACTCGGCTGCGTACCGGCTCCACCCCGGCCGCCATCCGGGCCGGGATCAGCCTGCTGCCGGAGGACCGCAAGACGGAGGGGATCGTGCCGGGTCTGTCGGTGCGCGAGAACATCGCGCTGGCCGCGCTGCCCCGGCTGTCCCGGCTGGGGCTGGTCTCCGAGGCGCGGATCGACTCCGTGGTGGAGACGTTCATGCGGCGGCTGCGGATCAAGGCCTCCGACCCGCACCAGAAGGTCGGCGAACTCTCCGGCGGCAACCAGCAGAAGGTGCTGCTGGCCCGCTGGCTGGCGATGAACCCCAGGGTGCTGCTGCTGGACGAGCCGACCCGGGGGATCGACGTCGGCGCCAAGGCCGAGGTGCAGAAGCTGATCGACGAGCTGGCCGAGGACGGTCTCGGCGTGCTGCTGATCTCCTCGGAACTGGAGGAGCTGATCGAGGGGTCCGACCGGGTGGTCGTGCTCAAGGACGGTGGAGTGGCCGGGGAGTTGAGCGGTGACGAGGTCACGGAGGACCTGCTGATGCGCACCATCGCGGGCGGTGCCGAGCCGGCGTTCCCGGGCCGCACCGCCCCCGGCGGAGAGGTGGCGGGCCGATGACCGAGCTCGCGGTGCGCCCGGCGGCCCTGGACCGGGCCCGGATCGGGCACTGGCTCCAGCGGTACGGGGTCTACGCCGGGGTGGGGCTGCTGCTGGTGGTGAACATCGCCCTCACCCCGCACTTCCTCTCGGTGGAGAACTTCCGCACCCAGGCGGTGCAGGTGGCCCCGGTGCTGATCGTGGCGCTCGGGATGGCGCTGGCCATCGGCACCGAGGGGGTGGATCTGTCGGTGGGCGCGGTGATGGCGCTCTCCGCCTCGGTCACCGCCCTCTATCTGGGCTACGGCCTGCCCGGCGCGCTGCTGGTGGTGGCGCTGTTCGCGGCCGCCGTCGGACTGGCCAACGGGGCGCTGGTGGCGCTGGTCGGGGTGCAGCCGATCGTGGCCACGCTGGCGCTGATGGTCGGCGGCCGGGGCCTGGCGCAGGTGCTGCTGCCGCAGTTGGAGGACATCCGCAACCCGGCGATGGCCTCGCTGGGTTCGGGCGATCTGCTGGGGGTGCCGTATCTGATCCTGATCGCCGCCGGGCTGGCGCTGCTGGTGGCGTTCGCGGTGCGGCGCACCACCTTCGGCCGTCAGCTGCTGGCGATCGGCGACAACCGGACGGCCGCCCAGCTGGCCGGGCTGCCGGTGAAGCGGGTGCTGATGGTGGTGTACGTGTGCTCCGCGCTGCTCGCCGCGGTGGCGGGGGTGCTGGCCACGGCCCGGCTCCAGGCCAGCGACCCGACCTCGCTGGGCAATCTGATGGAGCTGTCGGCGATCACCGCGGTGGTGGTGGGCGGCACCCCGCTCAGCGGCGGCCAGGTGCGGATCGCCGGCACGGTGGCGGGCGCGGTGCTGATCCAGCTGCTCACCGCCACCCTCATCAAGCACGATCTGCCGCCCTCGTGGACGCAGATGGCCCAGGCGGTGGTGATCGTGCTCGCGGTCTACGCGGCACGCGGACGGGGAAGGCGATGACGACCATCCACAGCACATCGAAGGGGGCGCCGCCTCCGGCGCCCGAGGAGCTGCTCGGGGACGCCCCGGGCGGGGCGGCCGCGGAGGCGCGGGCGCCCGGCACCGGGCGGGGCGAACGGCTGAGCGCGCTGGCCCAGCAGCACGGGGCGCTGGCCGTGCTGGTGGTGCTCACCGCGGTGGCGTCCCTCGGCTTCGACTCCTTCGCCACCGGCGACAACTTCTCCAATATGGCGGTCTCCTCGGCGTTCCTGGCGATCGTGGCGCTGGGGATGACCTTCGTCATCATCACCGGGGGCATCGATCTGTCGGTGGGCTCGCTGTTCGCGCTGGGCGGGGTGCTGGCCGCCTGGGGCTCCCGGTACGGAACGGTGGTGGCGCTGCTGCTGCCGCTGGCCGTCTGCGGCACGATCGGGCTGGTGAACGGCCTGCTGATCGCCCGGGCCCGGCTGGCGCCGTTCATCGTCACCCTGGCCGCGATGCTGGCGGCCCGCGGACTGCTGCTGACCCTCACCGACGAGGGTGCCGAGACCTATCTGGTCGCCGAGGGCTCGTTCCTGGCGGAGCTGGGCCAGGGCAGCACCCTGGGCGTGGCCCACCCGGTGTGGATCACGGTGGCGCTGTTCGCGGCCGGGGCGGTGGTGCTGCGCCGCACCCGGTTCGGGCAGCGGGTGTACGCGATCGGCGGCAACGAGGACGCGGCGGCGCTGATGGGCGCCCCGGTGGCCCGTACCAAGATCACGGTCTACGCGGTGTCCGGGCTGCTCGCGGGGCTGGCGGGGGCGCTCAACGCGGCCTGGCTCGCCTCCGGGGTGACGATCCTGGGCGCCGGCATGGAGCTGGAGGCCATCGCGGCGGTGGTCATCGGCGGCACCCTGCTCACCGGCGGGCTGGGCTTCGTCAGCGGCTCCCTGGTGGGGGTGCTGCTGCTGAAGGTGATCCAGAACGTGATCAACCAGATCGGTTCGCTGGACTCGGCGTACCAGCAGGTCGTCAGCGGGGCGTTCCTGGCGGTCGTGGTGGTGGCGCAGACCTGGCTGGGCCGCCGGCGCCGGGTGCTCTAGCCGCTCTTTCTCTTCGGAGCCCACCGGCCGCCGCCGGTCGGCGAGACCCACGGGGACGGCTTCAACCGTCCCCGCGACCCCGCACGTCCCCGTCACCGAAGGAGGATCGATGCGCACCTCGCCAACCCCCGGGCACCGCGGCCGATGGCAGGCCCTGGTGGCCGCCCTCACCGGCTGCACGCTGCTGCTCGCCGGACTGGTCGCCACCGGCGGCCCCGCCCAGGCCCGAGCGGCCGCCTGGTCGCCCAAGCCGTCCCCGATGACCACCCCCTGGACCGACCAGGTCCCGGTCGCCGACCCGCTGCCCGAGTACCCGCGCCCGCAGCTCACCCGCTCCGACTGGCTGAACCTCAACGGCATCTGGGACTTCGCGGTCACCGGCCGGGACGCCGGACAGCCGGGCACCTTCCCCGAGCAGATCCGGGTGCCCTTCCCCGTCGAATCGGCGCTCTCCGGCATCAAGCGGCGGATCACCCAGAACGACAAGCTCTGGTACAAGCGCGCCGTCACCGTGCCGTCGAACTGGAACGGGCGCCGGGTCCAGCTGCACTTCGGGGCCAGCGACTGGCGGACCACGGTGTGGGTCAACGGCCGGCAGGCCGGGGCCGTGCACGACGGCGGTTTCGACGCCTTCTCGTACGACATCACCCCACTGCTCACCGGCGGCTCCAACACCCTGGTGGTGTCGGTGTGGGACCCGACCGAGACCGGCGGCCAGGCGGTCGGCAAGCAGCGCATCCGCGGTGTGGACCCGCAACCGGGCGGCGGGATCTTCTACACCGCCTCCTCCGGGATCTGGCAGACCGTCTGGCTGGAGCCCACCGCGCCCGCGCACATCGGCCGGCTCGACCTGGTGCCGAACCTGGCGAACAGCACCCTGAAGACCACCGTCCGCGGCAACGGCACCGGCTCCGGCCATCAGGCGCGGGTGACCATCTCCTCCGGCGGTGCCCTGGTCGGGCAGGCCACCGGCCCGGTGGGCGCGGAGTTCGCGGTGCCCGTGCCGAACCCCCGGCTGTGGACCCCCGAGGACCCCTTCCTCTACGACGTGCGGGTCGAGCTGCTCTCCGGCGGGCAGAGCGTGGACACCGTCGGCTCCTACGCCGGGATGCGCTCGATATCCCTCGGCAGGGTCAACGGCGTCCAGCGGATCCTGCTCAACGGCCGGTTCGTCTTCCAGAGCGGCACCCTGGACCAGGGCTACTGGCCGGACGGGCTGTACACCGCGCCCAGCGACGCCGCCCTCCGCTTCGACCTCCAGAAGCACAAGGACCTGGGCTTCACCATGGTCCGCAAGCACATCAAGGTGGAGCCGCAGCGCTGGTTTTACCATGCCGACCGGCTCGGGCTGCTGGTGTGGCAGGACATGCCCTCGATGGATCTGCGCACCCCCGACGGACCGGCCCGGGTCCAGTGGGAGGCCGAGTACGACCGGATCATCGACCAGCACCGCTCCTCCCCCTCGCTGGTGATGTGGGTCAACCAGAACGAGGGCTGGGGCCAGTACGACCAGGCCCGGATCGCCGGCGAGGTCAAGGCCTACGACCCGTCGCGGCTGGTGAACAACATGAGCGGGGTCAACTGCTGCGGCTCGGTGGACGGCGGCAACGGGGACGTCGTCGACCACCATGTCTATGTCGGCCCCGGAGTCACCGACCCGACCGCCACCCGGGCCGCAGTCCTCGGCGAGTTCGGCGGGCTCGGCATCCGGGTGCCCGGCCATGAGTGGTATCCGGGCGGCGGGTTCAGCTACGAGAACCAGGCGAGCCCGGCCGCGCTGAACAACCGCTTCATCGGGCTGATCGACGGCATCCGGCAGACCCGGATGCCGCTGGGCCTGTCCGCCTCCGTCTACACCGAGATCACCGATGTGGAGAACGAGGTCAACGGGCTGCTGACCTACGACCGCCAGGTGGTCAAGGTGGACGAGGCCCGGGTACGGAACGCCAACCGGGCGCTGATCGACGCCTCCCGCACCGCCCCCTCGGTGGCCGCCCTGCCCACCGGCAACAGGTCGCTGCGGGTGACCACCCCCGGCCACACCGACCGCTACGCCCGCCACCAGGACGGGCTGGCCTTCACCGAGGTGGTGAACGGCGCCAGCGGCGCCCTGCTGAAGAACGACGCCACCTGGCGGATCGTCCCGGGCCTCGCCGACAACCGCTGCTACTCCTTCGAGTCCCGCAACTACCCGGGTGAGTATCTGCGCCACCGCGAGTTCCGCGTCCGCCGGGAGGGCGGCGGCGACGCCCTGTTCCGCGCGGACGCCACCTGGTGCGCGGTGGCGGTACCCGGCGGGGTGCGGCTGGCCTCGTACAACTTCCCCGATCAGCTCTTGCGCCACTACGACGCGCAGCTGTGGCTCGCCACCCCGGGCGGGCCGCGGCCCCACGACAACCCGGCGCTGTTCGCCGAGGACACCACCTGGGCGATCGAGAACCCCTGGGCGCCCTGACGTCCCCTGGTGGGGTGACGGCCGTCAGTAGCGGCGGCGGGGCAGGCGCACCACGCTGACGAAGAAGTCGTCGATCCGGCGGACCGCCGCGATGAACTGGTTGAGGTCCACCGGCTTGGTCACATAGGCGTTGGCGTGCAGCTCGTAGCTGCGCAGGATGTCCTCCTCCGCCGAGGAGGTGGTGAGGACGACGACCGGGATGAGTGCCAGCTCCTCGTCCGACTTGATCTGCTCCAGCACCTGCCTGCCGTCGTACTTGGGCAGGTTGAGGTCGAGCAGGATCAGGTCGGGGCGGGGAGCCTCGGTGTGCGCGCCCCGGCGGAAGAGGAAGTCCAGCGCCTCCTCGCCGTCCCGCACCACATGCAGGTCGTTCTGGATCTTGTTGTCCTCGAACGCCTCCCGGGTCATCAGCTCGTCGCCGGGGTCGTCCTCCACCAGCAGGACGGTGATCGGCTCCACGGGACTCGGCACAGGACGCTCCAGGGCTTGTTTCGGCTCCGCCATCGCCCGCCCGGCCGGGCGCGGATGGACCGGGTCCACGGTAGCGGGCCCGGAGGCCGGTCCGCGCGTCAGCCCGTACCGCGCCGGTCGGGCCGCCACGGAGCCCGCCGTACGGACCGGAGAAGTTGGGTTAGGCTCACCTAACTCAAGGACAGGGAGTGGCGCGATGGGACACGGCTGGCAGGGCACCGTACTGAAGCTGATGCGCGGCAAGGACTTCACCTTCACCGTGCGCTCGGTGGAGCAGGTCTCGGAGCGGCTGCACCGCCTCTCCTTCACCGACGGCGGGATGCTCACGGCCACCGGTGTCCACCCGACCATGTGGGTGCGGCTGTGGTTCCCGGGCGGTTCCAAGCCCCACCAGCGCGCGTACACCCTGGTGGAGCCGGACGCCTCGGCGGGGACCTTCACCATGGACTTCATCCTGCACGAGGGGGTGGCCAGCGACTGGGCCAGGGCCGCCCGGGCCGGCGACACCATCGAGGCCACCGTCCAGGGCTCGGCGTTCACCGTGCCGGCGCCGCTGCCGTCCCGGCTGCTGGTGGTCGGCGACCCCGCCTCCCGGCCCGCCATCGACTCGCTGCTCGCCGCCCTGCCGGCGACCCCGGCCACGGTCTGGTACGAGACCGCGCACACCGCCGACACCGACCACACCCCGCAGGGGGGCTCCGCGGCCCGCGAGGTGATCCGGGTGGAGCGCCGGGAGGGCGGCGCCCATCTGGTGGAGACGGTCCGCGAGGCACTGCCCCCGCGCTGGGACGAGAACGCCTATCTGTGGATCGCCTGCGACACCGCCACCACCCGGACGCTCGCCGGTTTCGCCCGCAAGGAGCTCGGGGTGCCCAAGGACCGCCTGCACGCCCTCGGTTACTGGCGGGCCGCCTGACCTTCCGGCGCGGGGCCGAGGGGGCGGTCAGCCCATCGCCCGGTCCAGGTTGACGGCGGCGCTGATCAGCGCGAGATGGGTGAACGCCTGCGGGAAGTTGCCCAGTTGGTCACCGGTCATCCCGATCTGCTCGGCGTACTGGCCGACATGGTTGGCGAAGGTGAACATCTTCTCCAGCGCCAGCCGGGCGTCCTCGATCTGCCCGGTCCGGGTCAGCGCCTCCACCCACCAGAACGAGCAGATGGAGAAGGTGCCCTCGGTGCCGTCCAGTCCGTCCCCGGAGACCGTGGCGTCGTAGCGGAACACCAGGGAGTCGGCGACCAGGCCGGAGCCGATGGCCCGCAGCGTCGAGCGGAACCGCTCGTCCTGCGGGGAGAGGAACTTGACCATCGGCATCACCAGCAGCGAGGCGTCCAGGATCTCGGCCGGCGGCTCGCCGTCCTTGCCGAGCCGCTGCACGAAGCTGCCCAGCCCCGGGTGCCAGCCCTCCGCCATCACCTGGCGGTAGATGGCGTCCCGGACCGACATCCAGCGGGCCAGGTCAGCGGGCAGCCCGCGCTGCCGGGCCATCCGCACCATGCGCTCCACCGCGACCCAGCACATCACCCGCGAGTAGGTGTGCCGCTGCCGACCGGCCCGGGTCTCCCAGATCGACTCGTCGGCGCTGTCCCAGTGGTCCAGCAGCCAGTCGACCACATCCACCAGGTCCGACCAGGTGTCCCAGGAGATGCCGTCCCCGTACTTGTTGAACAGGTAGATGGAGTCGACCAGTTCGCCGTAGACGTCCAGCTGGAGCTGGTCGGCGGCGCGGTTGCCGATCCGTACCGGGGCCGAGCCGCGGTAGCCCTCCAGATGGTCCAGCACCTCCTCCGGGAGATCGGCGTGGCCGTCGATGGAGTACATCACCCGCAGCGGGCCCAGCTCCCCGTCCCCGCGCTGCTCGCGCAGGCAGCGGGCCAGCCAGCCGACGAACGCGCCGGCCTCCTCGGTGAAGCCCAGCCGCAGCAGCGCGTACAGCGAGAAGGCGGCGTCCCGGATCCACACATACCGGTAGTCCCAGTTGCGGCTGCCGCCCAGCTCCTCGGGCAGGGCGCAGGTGGGCGCGGCCACCACCGCGCCGGACGGTTCATGGGTGAGCAGCTTCAGGGTGAGCGCCGAGCGGTGCACCGTCTCCCGCCAGCGGCCGGTGTAGGAGGAGCGGCTGAGCCAGCCCCGCCAGAAGGAGACGGTGGAGCGGAACAGCTGCTCGGCGGCTTCCCGGGAGACCTCCTCGCCGGGGCAGCCGGTGTCCGGGTCGCTGGTCTCCAGCACGAACAGGACGCTGTCGCCCTCCTGGAGCTCGAACTCCGCCTCGGCGTCCCGGCCGTCCTCGCCGCCCGCGGTGAGCGGGACGTCGGAGTGCACGGTGACCATCAGCGCCTTGGTGGTGAACACGGCGGCGTCCGGGCGCACATCCAGCTCGTGCCGGTCGCGGCCGTAGTTCATCCGCGGGGCGATCACGGTCCGGATCCGCATCCGGCCGCGGACCGCGCTGACCCGGCGGACCAGCCGCTGGCGGTGGTCCGGGTCATGGCTTCGCCGTACGGGCATGAAGTCCTGCACCTCGACCATGCCCTCCTCGGTGAGCATGCGGGTGACCAGGATGTTGGTGTCGGGGAAGTAGAACTGCTGGCGGGAGGCGGTCGCACAGACCGGGTCCATCCGCCAGCAGCCGCCCTGGGCCGCGTCCAGCAGGGCGCCGAAGACGCTCGGCGAGTCGAAGCGCGGGGCGCAGAACCAGTCGATCCGGCCGTCCGTGCCCACCAGGGCGGCGGTGCGCAGATCCCCGATCAGCCCGTGCTCGGCGATCGGCAGATAGGCGGCCGGCTCCTCGGCCCCGGGCGCCGCCGCGGCGTGCCCGGCCCCGGGCCCGGTCCCGTCCGCGCAGTCGGAGCCGGTCCTCGTGTCCGATCCGGTGTCCGATCCGGTGTCGGAGCCGGGGGCGATGTCCGGGGTGGCAGCGTCCCGCTCGGTGGGCGTCATGCCTCGCGCACCCGCCATCCGTCCGGGCCGGCCAGGTCCAGCGCGGCCTTCGGCCCGTAGGAGCCGCGGGCGTACGGCTCCGGCTCGGGCGGGTCCTGAAGCACCGGGGCGCAGACGTCCCAGAGCCGTTCGACCTCCTCGGCGCCGGTGAAGAGGGTGGCGTCCCCGTGCAGCGCGTCCAGCAGCAGCCGCTCGTACGCCTCCAGCGGCCGGGCGCCGCCGAAGGCCTCGTCGAAGCGGAGGTCGAGTGCCGCGCGGCCGACCTGAAGGCCCCGGCCGGGCACCTTGGCCCGTACCCCCAGGCGTACCGAGGGCTCGTCGGACAGCTCAAGCACCAGCGCGGGCGGGCCCTCGCCGTCCCGGTCGCCGAGACCGGCGAAGGGCCCCTTCTGGCAGTCCCGCAGGGTGAGGGTGACGGTGCGGGCGCCGGAGCCCATCGCCTTGCCGGTGCGCAGCAGGAAGGGCACATCCCGCCAGCGGTCGTTGTCGACGAAGGCGCGCAGCGCGACGAAGGTCTCGGAGCGGGAGTCGTCGGCCACGCCCTCCTCGTCCCGGTAGCCCTCGTACTGGCCGAAGACGGTGTCGGCGGGGTCGAAGGGGCGCAGGGAGCGGTACAGCTCCAGCTTGGCGGCGCGCAGCGAGGCGGCGTCCAGGGTGGCGGGCGGTTCCAGGGCGACGAAGCCGAGGATCTGGCTGAGGTGGGTGGAGACCATGTCGCGGAAGGTGCCGGTGGACTCCATGAAAGAGGCCCGGCCCTCGATGCCGATCTCCTCCGGTACGTCGATCTGGACCGAGGCGATGTGCTCGCGGTTCCAGAGGGCGGCGAGCCACTCGTTGGCGAAGCGCAGCACGAGGACGTTCTGTACGGCCTCCTTGCCGAGGAAGTGGTCGATGCGGAAGACCCGCTCCTCGGGGACCACCTGGTGCAGGACCGCGTTGAGCGACCGGGCGCTGTCGGCGTCCTCGCCGAACGGCTTCTCCAGGATCAGCGAGGCGTCCTCGGCGAGCCCGGTGTCCCCGATCATCCGCAGCAGGCCCTCCATGGTGCCGGGCGGTACGGAGAGGTACAGCAGGGTGCGGCAGTCGCCGCCGAGCGCGACGCGGGCCTCTTCGACCGCCTCGGCGAGCCCGGTGCCGTCCTCGGCGGAGGAGGTGCGAAAGCGCGCCGCCTCCCGCAGGGCGGCCAGCGCCTGCCCGTCCGGGTCGTCCGGGTCGTCGGGGGCCCCGGCGCCGAACTCGCGCACGGCGTCGGCGACCAGCTCGCCGTACGGGCCGTCCGGCTCATGGCGCCCGGTGCCGACGACGGCCAGGCCGCCGGGGAGCGAGCCGGTGGCCAGCAGCCGGTGCAGCCCCGGGTAGAGCTTGCGGCGCGCCAGGTCGCCGGTGGCCCCGAAGATCACCAGCAGCAGCGGCCGGTCGTCCGCGGAAGGGGATTCGGCCTGGCCGGGGGCTGTACGGGGTGCCGGGTCGGATGCCATGCGGGGTGCCCACTCTCGTACCGGATGCAGCGACCGTCATCGTGTGCTCAGCCCGGTCGGGAGCAAACCCGCCCCGCCGGGCCCTCCCCCGTACGCCGTACCGCGCGGCCCGGTCGCGGGGCCCCGCCGATTGACCCACCCAGGTCAATTCTCCCCCCGGGTCCGGCGCCCCGGCGGTGCGCCCGGGCCCTCGGGCCGGCCGGCGCTGAACCATGTGGAGCGGTCCGGCGCGCCGGTGGCGCCGACGGGAGGATGGAGGAGCGGGATGGGCGACCTGTATATCGACGGGACCTGGGTGGGCGCGGCCGGCGGGGAGCGGCGGGAGGTGGTCAACCCGTTCGACGCCTCGGTGGTGACCACGGTCGACGAGGCGGGGGCGGAGGACGTGGACCGGGCGGTACGGGCGGCCCGGCGGGCGTTCGAGGAGGAGGAGTGGGCCTCGGCGCCGGTGCGCCGCCGCTCCGATCTGCTGCTGGAGGTGAGCCGGCTGCTGCTGCGGGACCAGGAGGAGATCGCCCGGATCGAGACCGCCGACACCGGCAAGACGCTCACCGAGGCGCGGATCGACGTGGAGGACGTCTCCAACGCCTTCCGCTACTTCGCGGAGATCGCCGGCAAGGACGGCGGCCGGGTGGTGGACGTCGGCCCGGATGTGCTGAGCCGGGTGGTGTACGCGCCGATCGGGGTGTGCGCGCTGATCGCGCCGTGGAACTATCCGCTGCTCCAGGCCTCGTGGAAGGTGGCGCCGGCGCTGGCGGCCGGCAACACCTTCGTGCTGAAGCCGAGCGAGACCACCCCGCTGAGCACCATCCATATGATCCGGCTGATCGAGGAGGCGGGCGCCCCGCCCGGGGTGGCCAATCTGGTGCTCGGCTCGGGCGCCGCGGTGGGCGCGGCGATGACGGAGCACCCGGAGGTGGACCTGGTGTCGTTCACCGGGGGGCTGTCCACCGGGCGGCGGATCATGGCGGCGGCCGCCGAAGGGCCGAAGAACATCGCCCTGGAGCTGGGCGGCAAGAACCCGAACGTGGTCTTCGCGGACTGCGACTTCGAGGCGGCCGTGGACAACGCGCTGAACGCCTCCTTCCTGCACTCGGGGCAGGTCTGCTCGGCCGGTTCGCGGCTGCTGGTCGAGGACGCGCTGCACGACCGGTTCGTGGCGCGGCTGGCCGAGCGGGCGGCGCGGATCCGGCTGGGCGACGGCACCGACGAGCGGACCGAGAGCGGGCCGTTGAGCTCCGCGGAGCACCGGGAGAAGGTCGAGCGGTATCTGGAGATCGGCCGCGCGGAGGGGGCGCGGGTGGTGTGCGGCGGGAAGCGGCCGGACGATCCGGCGCTGGCCCGGGGCTTCTTCCTGGAGCCCACCATCTTCGCCGACTGCGACCGCTCGATGCGGATCGTCCAGGAGGAGGTGTTCGGGCCGGTGGTGACGGTGGAGCGGTTCCGGGACGAGGAGGAGGCCGTCCGGCTGGCCAACGACACCCGCTACGGGCTGGCGGGCGCGGTGTGGACCTCCGACGCCAGCCGCGCCCAGCGGGTGGCGAACCGGCTGCGGCACGGCACGGTGTGGATCAACGACTTCCACCCCTATGTGCCGCAGGCCGAGTGGGGCGGCTTCGGGCTCTCCGGGGTCGGCCGGGAGCTGGGGCCGACCGGGCTGCGGGAGTACCAGGAGGCCAAGCACGTCTACCAGAACCTGCGGCCGGCGGTCTCCGGCTGGTTCAAGGGCTGAGCGGGCGGAACGGACGAGGAGGGCGCAGATGACACAGGTGAGCGGTTCCGGTGACCGGGCCGACGAGGTGTACGACTATGTGATCGTCGGCGGGGGGACGGCCGGCTGCGTACTGGCCGACCGGCTGACCGAGGACCCGGAGGTGCGGGTCTGCGTGGTCGAGGGCGGGCCCAGCGATGTGGGCGACGAGCGGGTGCTGAAGCTCCGCAACTGGATCAACCTGCTCGGTTCCGAGCTGGACTACGGCTACACCACCACCGAGCAGCCCCGCGGCAACTCCCACATCCTGCACTCGCGGGCCCGGGTGCTGGGCGGCTGCTCCTCGCACAACACCCTGATCAGCTTCCTGCCGCTGCCCGAGGACCTGGACGAGTGGGTGGCGGCGGGCTGCGCCGGCTGGGGCCCGCAGACGGTGCTGCCGTACCGGGCGCGGCTGAAGAACGAGATCGTGCCGGTGGCCGAGCAGGACCGCAACCCGATCGCCCGGGACTTCGTGACGGCGGCCCGGCGGGCGCTGGGGGTGCCGGTGGTGGAGGACTTCAACGCCCAGCCGTTCCCGGAGGGTGTCGGCTTCTTCTCGCTGGCCTACCACCCGGAGGGCAATCTGCGCTCCTCGGCGTCGGTGGCCTACCTCCACCCGGTGCTGCACCGCCCCAATCTGACCCTGCGGCTGGAGACCTGGGCGCACCGGGTGGAGGCCGACGAGGCCGGGGCGCTGACCCGGGTGCGGGTGCGGGGCGCGGACGGCACCGAGGCGGTGCTGCGGGCGGAGCGCGAACTGCTGCTCTGCGCCGGGGCGATCGACACCCCGAGGCTGCTGATGCTCTCCGGGATCGGGCCGGCCGACCAGCTGCGCTCGCTGGGCATCGAACCGGTGCTGGACCTGCCCGGGGTGGGCGGGAACCTGCTGGACCACCCGGAGTCGGTGATCGTGTGGGAGACCGGCGGGCCGCTGCCGCCGGAGTCGGCGATGGACTCGGACGCGGGGCTGTTCCTGCGCCGGGACGCCTCGGCGCCCCGCCCGGACCTCATGTTCCACTTCTACCAGGTGCCGTTCACCGTCAACACCGAGCGGCTGGGCTATCCGCCGGTGGAGCACGGGGTGTGTATGACCCCGAACGTGCCGCGGGCCCGCTCGGTCGGCCGGATGTGGCTGACCAGCGCCGACCCCACCGCTCATCCCGCCCTGGACTTCCGATACTTCACCGACCCGGAGGGCCATGACGAGCGGACCATCGTGGAGGGGCTGAAGATCGCCCGTGAGGTGGCGGCGACCGATCCGCTGCGGGGCTGGCTGCGCCGTGAGGTGGCGCCGGGCCCGTCGGTGGTCTCCGACGCGGACCTCTCGGAGTACGGGCGCAGGGCCGCGCACACCGTCTACCACCCGGCGGGCACCTGCCGGATGGGCGCGGCGGACGATCCGGCGGCGGTGGTCGACCCGGAGCTGAGGCTGCGCGGCGCGGACGGGCTGCGGATCGTGGACGCCTCGGTCTTCCCGACCATGCCGACCATCAACCCGATGGTGACGGTGCTGCTGGTGGCGGAGCGCGCGGCCGACCTGGTGCGCGGCCGGGACGCGCGGGTGGAGCGGTGAGCGCCCCGGCGGCCCCCTCGGCGGCGGGCAGCGGCGGGGACGGCGGCGGGGCGGGCGCGCCCGGGTCGGAGTTCCGCAAGGAGATGGGCCCCTGGGCCAACTTCGCGCTCGGCTTCACCTACCTCTCGCCGGTGGTCTCCACGTACACCCTCTTCGGCACGGCGCTGGCGACCGGCGGCCCGCCGATGATCTGGGCGTTCCTGCTGGCCGGGCTGGGGCAGTTCCTGGTGGCGCTGGTCTTCGGCGAGGTGGTGGCGCAGTACCCGATCGCGGGCGGGGTCTACCCCTGGGCGCGGCGGCTGTGGGGCAAGCGGTGGGCCTGGCTGACCGGCTGGGTCTATATGTGGGCGCTGCTGGTGACGATCACCTCGGTGGCGTACGGGGCGGGGCCCTTCGTGGCCATCCTGTTCGGCTTCAGCCCCTCCGTGCACACCACGGTGATCTGCACCGTCATCCTGATCATCGTCGCGGTGCTGATCAACTACTGCGGCACCAAGGTGCTGTCCTGGGCGGCGGTGATCGGCTTCGCGGCGGAGCTGGTCGGCGCGCTGGTGGTGGGCGTCTATCTGCTGGTCACCCACCGCTTCCACGGGATCGGGGTGATCGTGGACACCTACGGCACCCAGGGCAGCGGCAGTTACGCGCCGGTGTTCCTGGCGGCCGCGATCATCGGCTTCTACCAGTACTACGGCTTCGAGGCGTGCGGGGACACCGCGGAGGAGGTGGAGCACCCCGGCCAGGTCATCCCCAAGGCGATGCGGCGCACCATCTACGTCGGCGGGGCGGCGGCCACCTTCACCTGCCTGTCGCTGCTGCTGTCGGTGGCCGACTACCAGGCGATCATCGACGGCCGCGACCCCGACCCGGTGGTCAACCTGCTCTTCGACGCGATGGGCGAGGTGGGGGCCCGGCTGGTGATGGCGGTGGTGCTGATCTCGTTCCTGTCCTGCACCATCAGCCTCCAAGCGGCGGCCGGGCGGCTGATCTACTCCTACGCCCGGGACGAGATGATCGCCGGCCACCAGTTGCTGCGCCGCTTCTCGCACGCCCGGGCGGTGCCCGGCTACGCGCTGCTGGTGTCGGCCGTCGTCCCCGGACTGATCGCCTTCGGCTCCCTCATCTCCGAGGACGCCCTCACCAAGATCGTGTCCTTCGCGATCCTCGGGATCTACGGGGCGTTCCAGATGGTGGTGCTCGCCGCGCTGCGCGCCCGCCTCAAGGGCTGGCGCCCCAGCGGCGAGTACACCCTGGGCCGCTGGGGCCTGTGGGTCAACGCCGCGGCCCTGGCGTACGGGATCTTCGCCATCGTCAACATCTGCTGGCCCCGCACCCCGGACGTGCCCTGGTACGAGAACTGGATCGTGCTGCTGTGCGGCGCGGTCGTGGTGGGTACCGGGGTGCTCTATATGGTCACCACCCACCACTACGGCCGCGGCGAGGCCCCGGCGGGCGACGCCATCCCGGAGCGGAAGGAGGCCGGGAGGGCGTGAGCCCGTACGGCCCGGTGCTCACAGTCCCGCGAGGGCGTTCCAGCGGCGGGCGAACTCGGTGCGCTCGTCGCCGGTGATGTCCCGGGCGATGGCCAGGCGCGAGCGCATGGCGTCGTCCGGGAAGATCAGCGGGTCCTCGGCGAGGGCGGCGGTCTCCTCGTCGCCGGAGGAGGCGAGGATGTCCCGGGCGGCGGGCACCGGGCAGACGTAGTTGACCCAGGCGGCCAGTTCGGCGGCGACCTCGGGCCGGTAGTAGTGGTCGATCAGGGCCTCGGCGTTGGCCTTGTGCCGGGCCCGGTTGGGGATCATCAGGCTCTCCGCCCACAGCTCGCCGCCCTCCTCGGGCACCACGAACGCGATGTGCGGGTTGTCGGCCTGGAGCTGGATGACATCGCCGGAGTACGCCTGGCAGGCCAGCACATCGCCCGTGGAGAGGTCCTTGATGTAGTCGTTGCCGGTGAAGCGGCGGATGTGCCGGTCGCGCACCAGCCGCTCCACCCGGTCGCACATCCGATGGAAGTCGTCCGCCCGCCAGCGGGTGACATCGACCCCGTCGCCCTGCATGAGCAGCGCGAAGGCCTCGTCCAGTCCGGACAGCAGGGTCACCTTGCCGCGCAGGTCGTCGGCCCAGAGGTCGCTGGTGGAGCGGATCTCCCGGCCCAGCCGCCGGCGGTCGTAGGCGATCCCGGTGATGCCGCTCTGCCACGGCACGGTGAACCGGCGACCCTCGTCGAACGCGGGGCTGCGCAGCAGCGGGTCCAGCTGGCGTTCCACCTGCGGCTGGCGGTCGCGGTCCATCTCCTGGACCCAGCCGAGCCGGACGAAGCGGGCGGCCATCCAGTCGCTGACCACGATCAGGTCCCGGCCGGTCTCCTGGTGGTTGATCAGCGAGGGGCTGATCTTGCCGAAGAACTCGTCGTTGTCGTTGATCTCCTCCCGGTAGCGCACCGAGATCCCGGTGCGCCGGGTGAAGGCGTCGAGGGTGGGGCGGCGGGAGGTGTCCTCGTCGGTGTCGACGTAGAGCGGCCAGTTGGCGAAGTCCACCCGCCGCTCGCCCCGGGAGAGGTCCGGGCGGGCCCGGTCCTCCGGGGCCACCCGGGCCGGCGGCACACCGCAGCCGGCCAGTGCGAGCCCGGCCCCGCCCGCGCCGAGGGCGCGCAGCAGGGACCGGCGGGAGGGGGTGGGGTCGCTGGTCGCCGTCACGTCCGCAGGATGGCGCCGCCCGCGGCGCACCGGCAATCGGCGTTGCGTCGAGCGCTGCCGCCCGGGCGCGACAGGCTGTCGACCGAAACACGGAAGCGGCGATCATGGATGAGTGTCTATACTTCTTGGACAGCTGTTCAAGAAGTGGGGGTTCTCTGGTGGATGTCATCGCCTCGGTGCTCGTCGGCCTGGTCGCCGCGCTGCATGTCTATGTGCTGGTGCTGGAGATGTTCCTGTGGCAGCGCGGGCCCGGGCGCTCCCTCTCCGGGTTCGACGCGGAGACGGCCAGGGTGACGGCGCCGCTCGCCGCCAACCAGGGCCTGTACAACGGCTTCCTGGCGGCCGGGCTGGTCTGGGGGCTTCTCGCGGACGATCCGCTGCGCTTCCCGATACGGGTGTTCTTCCTGGTCTGCGTGGTGGTGGCGGGCGTCTACGGCGGACTCACCGCCAACCGGCGCATCCTGGCCGCCCAGGCGCTGCCGGGCGCGCTGGCGCTGGCCGCCGTGGTGGTGGCGGGATGAGCGACCCGAGGGCGGAGCGCACCCGGGCGCGGCTGCGTGCGGCGCTGCTGGCGGAGTGCGCGGGGCGGTCGCCGGCGGAGACCAGCGTGGCGGCGGTGGTGCGCCGCGCCGAGGTGGGACGGGCCACCTTCTATCTGCACTACCCGGACCTGGAGGCGCTGGCCGTGGACGCCTGCGCGGAGGTGGTGAGCGAGGCCGTGGAGGCGCTGCACGCCTGGCGGGGCGTACCGGATCCGGCGCGTCCGCCCGAGCCGCTGACGGCGTTCTTCCAGCGGCTCGGCGCACACGCCGAGCTCCATCGCGGGCTGCTGCGCGAGGGCGGCGGCGGCCCCCTCGGCGACCGGCTGCACCGGGAGTTGCGGGCCCGCAGCCGCCGGGAGCGCAAACTGGCCGGCGCCCCGGCGCCCGATCTGGTCGCCTCGGCGGTGGCCGCCACCTTCGCGGCGCTGCTGGCGGACTGGCTGCACGGGCGGATCGACGGCACCGCCGAGTCGATGGCGCACGCCTCCTGGCGGCTGCTGATCGCCCTGCACTCCGCACCGCTCCCGTAGCGGCGGGGATACGGGTCAGCGGGTCGCGCCCGAGCGGCTAGCGGCGGTCTGCGGGGGCATCAGGACCAGGGTGGTGCGCACACCCATCCGGCGCAGCAGGGCGACCATGGCCGCGTTGGCATGGGAGTCGGTCACCACGGTGTGCACCGAGGAGAGGTCGGCGATCTTCGCCCGGTGCGAGCGGCCCATCTTCGAGCTGTCGGCGACCACGATCCGGTGCTCCGCCTGCTCCAGCATGATCCGGTCGATCTCCGCGCCCTTGACGCTGTGGCGGGTCAGCCCGCCGTCCAGGCTGAGGCCGTCCACCCCGACCACGGCGAAGTCGAAGCGGTAGGAGCGCAGCGCCTTCTCCGCGGCCTTCCCGACCAGGTCGTTGGAGAGGGACCGCACGCTGCCGCCGGTGACGACCACATGCACCTGCTGCCGGGTCATCAGGGAGGTGGCGGTGTCCAGGCCGTTGGTGACCACGGTCAGCCCCGAGCGGCCGGAGAGGCTGCGCGCCACACAGCCCACGGTGCTGCCGCCGCCCAGCGCCACGGTCAGCGGGCGGCCCGGTATCAGCGAGGAGGCGAGGGCGCCGATCCTCCGCTTGGCCTCGGCGTTCTGCGAGTGGCGCAGGCTGACCGGCAGCTCGCTCCCCCGCCGGGCGGCGGTGATCTTGCCGTAGGAGCGGTGCACCAGGCCCTCGGCCTCCATCGCCGCGAGGTCGCGCCGGACCGTGGCACCGGACACCCGGAGCAGCTCGGGCAGGGTGCGGACCTTGATCTCGCGGTGCTGGGCCAGCAGGTTGAGGATGACCGACACCCGCTCGTCGCGCTTGCGGTCGCTCACCGGCCGCCCCGCCGCCGCAGGGAGGTGGACGGGCACGCGCCCGCCCTCGCGGGGGCGCCGCCGGTGAGGCGGCGGGGGGCTGCCGCGCGGCCCGAGGTGCCCGGACGGACCGGCCGTCCCATTTCGTTACCCGAGGTCATGGAATTTCCGTGTGGCTGTACCGGCGGATTACTCCGCCGTGAAATCAGAAAAGGCCGTGCGGTCAGAGCGGTGATCCGGAGCATGGATCATTCCTGTGCGCCGGATAATTCCTGTGCGGTCCACCGGGAAAACGCGGTGGAATGCACGGGAGGCGGTTTCCCGTCTGCCGGGCGCCCGCGCTACGCGCGTTGCGCCGACGCCGACCGCCGGGATTCCCGCACGTCGGAAACAGCACCGTGCGGAAGTGGGCGATCGCCGGAGTCACTGTAGGTCGGTCCTCTCACACGGCCGTAGCCTTTCCGTGAAGTGGTCATGGCGGCTGAGCATTCGCCGCGTTCCGCCGCGCGATGCCGGGGAATCCGCTGGGACCCGCCACCGGGTCGACGCCTCCAGCCTGACCGGTTTCGGGTCTCCGGGGATCAGGGAGTCTCCCTAGTCGGCCGCGGCACCGGTGGCCGGCGGATGCGGGCCGGGCGCGTCCTGCGGGGGCGAGGCGCGGGCCGGCCGGGTCACGACGGATCCCGGCGCCTCCTGCGGAGGCCGCGCGCGGGAGAATGGAGGGATCGCGGGCGCGGAACGCGGGCCGGTGGACGTGAGTGCGGCGAGGTGGTGGCATGGGCACAGGCGAGTCGCGCCCGTTCGTCGGCCGGGCCGCGGAACTGGACCGGCTTCGGCGCGCGGCCCGGGACGCGGCGGCGGGCCGCCCGGTCGTGGTGGTGGTCTCCGGCCCGTCGGGGGTCGGCAAGACGGCGCTGGTCGAGCGGTTCGCCGACGAGGTGGGCGGCACCTTCGGGGTGCTCTGTACGGAGGGCAGCCCCCGGGAGGCGGAGCTGCCGTTCGCGGCCGCCGGGCGGCTGCTGGGCCGCGGCGGTCCTTCCACGCTGGAGGTGGGCGGCGGCTCGGTGCTGGAGGTGGGCGGGCGGCTGATCGAGGCGCTGGACCGGGCGCAGGCGGCCGCCCCGGTGCTGCTGCGGCTGGAGGACGCCCCGCGGATCGACGCCGGGTCGCTCCAGGCCTGCGGTTTCGCGCTGCTGCGGATGCGCGGGGACCGGGTGCTCACCGTCGTCACCACCGACCGGCCGGCCCGGACCCTCGCGGAGATGGGACTGGGCGGGCGCGGCGCGAGGGTGGAGCAGCTGCCGCTGGGCGGGCTGAGCGTCTCCGAGGCGCGGGCCTATGTCCGACTGCGGCTGGGCCGGGCGCCCTCGGAGTCGCGGGTGCGGACCCTGGTGGAGTGGAGCCAGGGCAACCCGCTCTATCTGGAGGCGGCGCTGGGCGCGCTGCCCGGTGGGCTGCCGGACGATCCGCGGGCGCTGCGGGTGCCGGCGACGCTGGGCGAGGTGGTGGCCGAGTGGGCGCGGACCTTCGCTCCGGCGAGCCGGGCGGTGCTGGATCTGCTGGCGGTGCTGGACGCCCCGGCCCCGGTGCCGCTGCTCGGCCGGCTGCTGGGCTCGGGGACGGTGGCGGCGGACGCCGAGCCGCTGGTGCAGCGGGGCGCGGCGGTGTGGGTGCGGGAGGGCGGCCTTCCGGCGCTGCGGCTGCTGCACGCCGCCCAGCGGCAGGCGCTGTACGCGGCGATCCCGCAGGCGGAGCGGGCCGGGGCGCACCGCCGGATCGCCGAGGTGCTCCAGCCGCCGGCGAGCTGGCGCCACCGGGTGGCGGGCGCGGAGGTCTACGACGGCGATCTGGCCGCCGGGTTGCGGGCGGCGGCCCGGCAGGAGGAGGCGGCGGGCCAGTCGGCGCTGGCCGCGGAGTACGGGCTGGCGGCCGCGCAGATCGACCCGGACGACCGGGGCCGGCGGGAGGCGCTGCTGCGGGCGGTGCGGCTGCTGGTGGTCACCGGGCGGTACGGGGCGGCGCTGGAGCACCGGGAGGCGGTGGCGCGCACGGCGGCCGGGCCGCCGCGGGCCGAGGTGCTGGGGCTGCTGGAGTTCGCGGACGGCCGGGACACGGCCGCGCGGCTGCGGCTGCGGGAGGCGTGGGACGGCCATGCGGAGCGGGGCGCGCTCGCGGAGGGGGCGGGTGCGGCGGCGGAGTTCGGGGTGGCCGCCTGCTCGCTGGGGCTGGCGGACGAGGCGCTGGAGTCCGCCGCCTTCGCGCTGCGGCACACCCGCTCGGAGGTGGTGCGCGGGATGGCGCACGCCAACGCGGCGTACGCCGAGGCGCTTCGCGGCGGCCCGGCCGCCGGGCTGCGGCGGCTGGGGTATCTGCCGGCGGACACCGAGGCGGTACCGGACACGGAGACCGACGCGCTGACCCACCGGGGGACGCTGCGGATGCTCGCCGGCGACCTCACGGGGGCGCTGGGCGATCTGTCGGCGGCCGCCCGCAGACGCCATCTGGGCATGTCCCGGATCAGTGTGACGGCGCCTCTGCTGTACGCGGTGTGGTGCCACTTCCTGCTGGGCGAGTGGCGTGAGGCGGCCCGTACCGTGTCGGTGGCCTTCGATGTGGCGCGGACCGCGGGCCGCTCGGTGGACTTCTTCGCCCTGCACTGCCTGGGCGCCATGCTGCACTCCTTCTCCGGGCGGGCGGAGGAGGCGGCGGCCGATCTGCACGAGGCGGCGGAGCTGGCGCTGTCGGCGGACATGGCGGGGCCCTCCTTCCATCTGGCGGTGTCCCGGGCGGTGCGGGAGTTCTGCGCCGGGGACGACGAGCGGGTGGCGGCCCTGCTGGGCGGGGCCTACCGGGAGGCGGCCCACCAGGGGCGGGCCCGGGTGTACGGGCCGCGCCATCTGCCGCTGCTGGGCGTGGCGTACGCCCGTACCGGGGAGGTGGAGCGGGCCGAGGAGGTACTGCGGCTGCTGGAGGGCGCGGAGGGGTACGGGACGCTGGCCGCGCTCTCGCTGGGCTGGGTCCGGGGGGCGGTGGCGGCCGCCCGGGGTGACGGCGAGTCGGCGGCGCGCGCCTACCGTACGGCCCTGTCGGCGCCCCGGGACGGGGGCGACCCGCTGCCGATCCGCTCCCTGGTCCGCCTCGATCTCGGCACCCTGCTGCTGGAGCGGGGCGAGACCGGGGCGGGCCGGGCGGTGCTCGGCGAGGCGGAGGCGGCGTTCACGGCGATGGGCGCCGCACCGTTCGCCGCCCGGTGCCGGGCGCGGCTGGGCGACGGGCCGGCGCCTGCCGCGGGCTCCGCCGGGCCGGTGGCGGAGGTGTGGCGGAGCCTGTCGGAGCGGGAACGGGACATCGCGGAGCTCGTCGCCCGGGGCTGGACCAACCGGGAGATCGCCCACGAGCTGTATCTGAGCGCCAAGACGGTGGAGTACCACCTGGGCAATGTCTACGCCCGGCTGGGCATCGAGGGGCGGCGCCGGCTGCGGGACCTGGTGCAGCGGGAACGCGCGCAGGAGCGGGCACGGGAGTGAGCGGGTCAGGGGCCGGCGGTCCGGCCCCTCCCGCTGCTCGGGCTGATGCCGGCGGTTCCGGCGTCATGACTGCCGGGCATCACGATCCGGTGGAGTGGCCGCCGGGGTGCCGGCCGCCGCCGCGGCGACGGGAGATCCGGGGACGGTCACCGGCATCGTCCACGCGAACACCGTCAGACTGGGCCCATGGATGGAGCAGATGCAGGGCACCGTTGGCCACCGGGGGGAGCGCTCCCATGTGCGCGGCCGAGTCTGTCCATGGGCATGACATCGCGTCAAACGGTGCGTATCGCGGTGAGCGCTCCTCCCCGGCGGCCGGGTCCGCGGGAACCCGGAGTGGGGCGGGCTCGTTGCCAGGACGACGACCACCCGCACATGCCCGGGTGGCGACGGAACCGACACCGGGACGAGAAGCCGAGGTGGCAGTAGTGGCGATGTGGGACCGCATCAAGGACCAGGCCAAGAACCTTCAGCAGCAGCAGGGCAGAGGGACCGGCGGCCAGGGCGCGTACGGGCGCCCCGGGGCCGGCCCCTCCGGCCACGGCACTGGCACTGGCTCGGGCTCCGGTTCGGGCTCCGGTTCGGGCTCCAAGGCCCAGCTCGTCGGGCTGCTCAAGTCGCAGCTCGGCTCGCTCAAGGCGGAGCTGAAGAGCGGCGCGTTCCGGGACGCCAGCATGGCGGTGTGCGCGCTGGTCGCGGCGGCGGACGGGCATGTCGACCCGGCCGAGCGGCAGCATGTCGAGTCGCTCGTTCTCTCCGACGAGGTGCTGCGCAACTTCCCGCCCGAGCAGCTGCGCGAGCGCTTCGGCCGGAACGTCGACCTGCTCACCGCCGACTTCGCCCGTGGCCGGGCGGAGGTGCTGCGGGAGGTGGCCAAGGCCGCCAAGAAGCCCGCCGAGGCCCGGGCGGTGGTCCAGATCGGCATCGTGATCGCCGGAGCCGACGGCTATGTGGCGCCCGCCGAGGAGCAGGTCCTGCGCGAGGTCTGCGCGGAACTGGGCCTGTCCCCGGCGGAGTTCCAGCTGTGAGCGGCAGGAACTGAGCGGGGCCTTCGGCGGCGCTCCGGATGTGAGGCGGCGGAGAGCCGACCACGGGCGGTAGGGGCTGGACCAGGCGGCCCGACGGGCCGCCGACTCCGCCCCACTGCCGGCCGAGCCGGACACCGGGGCAGCGGAGGACGCCTCCGCCCGCAGCCGGAACCCGCGACCCCTACCGTGGTCCGGGCCCGGTCGGGGCGCCTGGCCCGGGCCTTGCCCAAGTACGGCGCCCCCTCCGCAACCGGGGCTTTGCCCAGGTTCCGTCCCGCCCCCGGCCGGGGAGTTGCCCAGGATCCGCGCCCGCCGCCCGGCCGGGGAAGTGCTCCGGCGGGCCCGTCAGGTCGGGCCGCCCCCCTCGGCCGCGGCCCTGATCCGGGCCCGTTCCCGGCCGCAGGGCCGTCTGGCCGTTTGGCCGTCTGGCCGTCTGGCCGTCTGGCCGTGGCATCGGCCCCGTGACGGGCCCGGTCGGGGCGCCTGGCCGGGGCCTTGCCCAGGTACGGCGCCCGCTCCGCAACCGGGACCTTGCCCAGGTACGGGGGCCCGCCGCCCGGCCGGGGGATCGGGCCCCGTGCCGGGCCCATTCCCGGCCGCCCGGCCGGGGCCTTGCTCGGTGAGGTGCCTTGCCTGTCACCCGGCCGCGGGCTTCTACCGGCGGGCCCGTCAGGTGGGCGGGGCGCCGCGGATGGCGAGGGCTGCCCAGTGGCCCTCGGGGACCAGGACGTCGCTCAGGAACCAGCCGGGCGGCTGGGCCGGTTCGGGGCCGGCACCCACGTAGTCGGTGGAGGGGTCGTCGGAGAGCCCCACGCCGAGGCCCTTGAGGTAGGCCTCCTTGCGGGTCCACACCCGGGTGAAGGCGAGCGGGCGTTCGGCGGCGGGGAGGAGGGCCAACTCGGCGGCCTCGGTGGGGTGGAGCACCTCGGCGGTCTCGGCGATGGCGGCGGGGGCCACCACCTCCTCCACGTCCACCCCGACCGGGGCGGTGGCGAAGGCCAGCAGACTGATCCCGGTGCAGTGCGAGAGCGAGAAGTGCAGGGCGCCGCCCGGCAGTACGGGGCGTCCGTGCGGCTCCCGGCAGTGCGCGCACGGAGCCCGCTCCACGGTCACCCGGCGCGGGGGCATCCCGAGGTACGCGCCGAGCAGCCGGCGGAGCGCCACATGGGCGCACACATAGCTGTCCCGGTCCGCGGCCCGGACGAACTCGGCGGCCCGGGCCAGCTCCTGGGCGTCCAGGGTGCCGGGGGCGTGCCGATGGGCGTGCGCCCGGTACGCGGTGGTGTCGACCAGCCAGAGCCCGGGGGCGGCCGCCGTCACGGTCGCCCGGGGCGGCCCGGGGTCGGACAGCCGCTCCGGTACGCGGAGGCGGCCGGTGGCGAGCGTCATGGGCGTCCTCCTCAGACGGCGGCCGGGACGGGGGTCTCGGCCGCGGGGGCGGGCTCCTCGGTGGCCCGGGCCGGGTGGCGCAGGGCGAGCACGGCGGCGACCGGCGAGACGAAGGCGATCGCCCCGCACACCAGCCAGGTGGTCTGCACACCGAGGAGGAGGGAGAGGGAACTGAAGACGGCGATGGAGATCGGGGCGGTGCCGATACCGGCCAGGGCCAGCGTGGACATCGCCGCGCCCATCCGGTTCTCCGGCGCGGCCTGCTGGTAGAGGGTCACGATGGCGGGCCCATTGAGCCCGGAGAGCAGTCCCACGGCGGCGGCGACGGCGGTGAGCGAGGCCGTGGACGGCATCAGCGCCATGATGAGGATCCCAGCGGCCAGCCCGGCCCCGGTGACCACCAGCCGGACGAACACCGGTATGCGGTGCGCCAGTACGGCGCCCAGCGCGCTGGAGCCGAGCGCCCCGGCGCTGAACGCGGCCAGCACCAGCCCCACCGCGCCCACGCCCCAGCCGCGTTCGGAGACCAGCAGCGGCAGCGCCACCTCGGCGGGCCAGCTGAACGCCATGTCCAGGCAGAGCGAGGCGACGAACATCCAGCGCAGCCGCGGGTGGCGGGCCAGCAGCCGGAAGCCGTCGCCGGACCGCCGGACCAGGGAGCTGCCCGGTTCGGCCTTGGGGCGGGTGAAGCCATGGGTGAGGTGCAGCAGGCAGCCCAGCCAGACCGCGCCCGTCACCGCGCCGACGGCCATCGCCAGCCACAGGTCCCCGACGGTGATCAGCCAGGCCCCGGCCGGGGCGCCGAGGATCGGGGCGACCCGCAGCACCATGGCGTACAGCGAGTTGGCGCGGGCCAGGTCGTCGCCGCGGGCGAACATCGGCAGCAGCACTCCGGAGGCCGGTCCGGCCAGGCCCAGCAGCACCCCCTCGACCAGCGCGATGGCGACCAGCGGCCACAGCTGGTGGGTGGTGGCGGTGACCAGCGCGCCGCCGGCCAGCAGCAGCACCCGGGCGGTGGTGGTGCGCAGCAGCACGAAGCGCGGTCCCAGGGTGTCGGCGACCGCACCGCCGAAGACCAGCATCAGGGCGCGGGGCACGGTGGCGGCGAGCATCAGCACGGTGACGGCGGCGGTGCCGCCGAGCTGGACGGCGGTCCAGTTCATGGCGATCAGCAGGGCGAAGCTGCCGAGCTGCACGGCGGCCTGGCCGCCGACCAGTGAGCCGACCCGGCCCCACTGGACGGGCGGCGGGGAGTCTTCGGCGCCGGGTGGCGGGGAGCTGTTCACAGTGCACCTTCTCGGGGAGGTCGGGGGACGGGGGATGGTGAGTTCAGGGGGCGGGCGGGTGGCGCAGTGCGGCGGTGACCGCGCGCCGGGCGGCCCGTACCACCGCGGCGGGGCGGGGCGGCGGCCCGGTCACCCGCAGCTCCAGCCGGCCGCCGTACTGGCCCCGGCCGGCCCGGGCCAGGGTGCGGGCGGCGGCCGCGGCGGCGGTACGGTTCCGGCGGCGCGCGCCGCGCCCGGGACCGCCCGCCACGGTGACCCCCGGCAGTTCGGTGAGGGTGAACCGGCCACGAATCGCCCCACCGGCGGCGGCGGACCCTCGGTACGCCGGGCGCGGCCTCGGCGGCCGGGCGGCGGTCACCGCGGGCCGCCGATACCAACGGGCGGGGCCGGGTCCTGAACCGAAGAGGCGTCGGCGGGGTGGGGCCAGAGGTCCTCGGGGGCCAGATCGGCGGTGCGGTACTTGCCGAGCGCGCTGGTGAGCAGCCGGGCCTCCAGGGCGAGCGCCTCCACCAGCCGGACCAGGCCCGCCTCCGGGTCCTCGTCCACCGCGAGCAGGGCGGCCCGGCCGAGGCCCACCGCGCGGGCGCCGAGGGCCAGGGCGCGGACCGCGCGGGCGCCCTCCCACATCCGGCCGGAGGCGAGCAGGCAGCCGCCGTCGGGCCGGACCGGGCCGATCCGGCGCAGGCACTCGGCGAGCGGCAGCCCGACCTGGTCCAGGAAGGCGCGGGGCGCCCAGCCGGTGCCGCCCTCGGCGCCGTCCACGGTGACCGCGTCCGCGCCGGCCGCCCAGGCGGTGGCGGCGGCCTCCGCGATGTCCCGGCCGGGGTGGAACTTCACCCAGGTGCGGGCCTTCGGGAAGTTGTTCCGCATGAAGCGGAGCTGCTGGCGGATGATCTCCCGGGTGAAGGTGCCCGGCGTTGCGCAGCGCAGCCGCCGTCCGTCCGGACCCTCTTCCAGCGGCTCGCCGAGGGTGAAGCGGCCGCGCAGGGCTTCGGCCTCGGCCGCGTCGACCACGGTCATTCCGCCGAGGCCCGGCTTGGCGCCCTGTCCGGCCTTCAGCTCGAAGCCCAGGCGTCCGGAGTCGCGCAGCGCCCGGGTGGCCGGGTCGCTGTAGAGGAGGTTCCACACCTCGCAGTCGGCGTCCTCGGTGGACTGCTGGACGACGACCCCGCCGAGGCCGTCCGGGACCGTCTCGGCGTACGCGGCGACCCGGGCCAGCAGGGCGGTGCGGTAGCCGTGCACCGGGACCATGTTCTCGCCGATGACCAGGGGGATGCCGAGCCGGGCCGCCTGCCGGGTCAGGGCGGGCCCGAGGTCGCCGCCGCCGGCCCGGGTGGAGCCGACGGCCGAGAGGTACAGCGGCAGCGGGGAGGTGAAGCCGCCGACGGCGGTGGTCAACTCCACGTCCCGGTGGGCGGGTTCGCGGCCGAGATCGATCAGCTTCCCCAGCCGGCGGGGCATGAACACCGGTGGGACGAGACGGATGCGGTCCAGCTCGTCCGGCCCGTCCGGTACGCCGGTGGGAGGCGCGGCGGACCCGGGCGGGGCCCCGGCCCCGTATCCCGCCGCCGCCCCGGCCCCGGACCCGTACAGCCGGCTGCCGTACTCCCCCACCGGCGGGAAGGCCTCGGCGGCGCCGCGCCGGGCCCTGGCCCGTACCGCCTGCTCAGGGAAACCGGCCGCGGACAGTCGGGCCGCCGTCCGTGCGCGCTCGGTGCTCATGGCGCGATCACCCCGGGCAGCTTGGGGTAGGCGCTGACCTGCCAGAGCGCGTCCAGACCGGTGAGGAAGCGGACCAGGCGCTGAAGGCCCATGCCGAAACCGGCGCTGGGGGCGATGCCCTCGCGGGCCAGCTCCAGGTACCAGGCGTACTTGGCCGGGTTCTCGCCGCTCTCCCGCATCCGGGTGACCAGGGTGGCGTAGTCGGCCTCGCGTTCGCTGCCGCTGGCCAGCTCCCCGTAGCCGCCGTGCGCGATCAGGTCGAAGTTCCGCAGCACACCGGGCCGTTCGGGGTCCTCGCGGTCGTAGAAGCCCCGGGAGCCCTTGGGGTAGTCGTCGATGAAGAAGGGGCGGTCGGCGGCGAGCGAGAGCACCTTCTCCCCGGTCCAGTCGATCTCGGCGTCCGGGGACTGGATGTGGCCGTGACCCGCGAGCCGGGCGACCGCCTCGGCATGGGTGCAGGAGTCGAACTTCCCACCGGAGCGCAGTTCGGCGAAGTCCATCTCCTCGCGGCCCAGTTCGCGCAGCACCTCGGGCACCGCACGCCACACGTGCTCCACCACATGGGTCAGCAGTCCGGCGGCGACCGCCTGGGCGTCCTCCCGGGTGCCATCGGCCAACTCCACGTCGATCTGGTGGAACTCCACCAGATGGCGGCCGGTGCCGGCCGTCTCCGGCGGCTCCACCCGGACGTTGGGGGCAATGTAGAACAGCCTCGGGAAGCCGCGCAGGGAGGCCTGCTTGTAGAGGATGGCGCTGGTCATCAGCTTGTAGGGCTGTCCGTAGTAGTCCACGTCGAGCGCCTTGGCGCCGCGCCCGCCCGGGTCGGTGACCGGGCCGACCAGCGGCGGCAGCAGCTCGGTGAAGCCCTGGCCGCGCAGGAACTCCCGTACCGCGTACAGGGCTTCCTGCTGCACCAGCATCGCCGAGCGGAGGGTGGGCGAGGCGAGGTGGGTGCCGAGCGGCGGCGGGGTGTGCCCCTGGCCGGGGATCTGGTCCATGTCTGCTCCCTTGGGTGCGGGCGGGTCGGAGTCGTAGCGGGAGGAGGTGGTGAAGAGGGCGCCGAGCAGCCCGTCGGCGGTCAGCGGGGTGCGGCGGGAGGAAGAGGCATGCGGGGCCACCGGCATGGCGCCGGTGTCGGACCAGCGCAGCCGCCCGCCGGGGTCGAGGAAGCTGCGGGAGCGCCCTGCGTTGTCCGGGTGCAGGCAGTACGGGACGTCCAGCAGGCCCCGGGCGAACGCGGTGCGCAGGGCGCGGCCGAGGTCGTCGCCGAGGTCGAGCACGGCCTCCACGAAGCGGCGGGCCTCCTGGTAGACCTCGCTGTCGCCGTCACCTGCCTGCTCCGGTGCGGTACGGGCGGCGGCAGCGGCGGCGGTCTCCAGGGCGCGGACGTTCTCCTGGACGGTGGGGATGCGGTGGGCCTCGGCGGCCGTCTTGACGATCAGCCGCTCGGCCCCGGCGCGTACCGCCAGGCGGGCGGAGTCCTCCAGCAGCCGGGTGGCACCGTGGGCGGTGCGCGGATAGACGCCCATATAGGTGTAGAGGACGAGGTGGCGGTCCACCTCGGGGGGCAGGAACTCCTCGGCCAGCCGGCGCAGCGCCCGCAACGCCTCGGCGTCCTGCCCGGGGTGGGTCTGCTGGGCGTAGCTGAGCGAGACGCTGCGGATGCCGTGCCGGACGAAGAACAGCCCCTCCAGCAGGCTGAGCGCCACCAGCAGCCCGGGCGGGGCGAGTTGGCCGAGCATACAGCCGCCGAAGCTCTCCAGATGGGCGGTCCTCGGTGCGGGGACCAGGGCGGCCAGCAGTTCGCAGCCGCGGGCCCACTGGGCGACGGACTCGGCGAGCGGGGTACGGCCGTAGGGCAGGCAGTAGGAGACCGGGCCGCCCTCGGTGGCGTCCAGCCCGGCGGCGCCCAGCGCCCGGATGATCGCCTCGGGGCGGGCCGAGCCGTGCCGCACCTGGACCGGGAAGCCGGTGTCGGCGACGCCCGCGAGCAGCGCCCGGGTGCGGGCGGCCGGGTGGGCGGCGATGGGGTAGCCGTTGAGCGGCGCACCCTCGGCGAGCGCGGCACGGGCGGCGGCCTGGTCGCCGACCCGGGTGTAGCTGTCGATGGTGAGGGTGCCCGCGGTGGTGGCCGCCGCCGCCTTGGTGCGCCGCAGTCCGTCCCGCATCCGCTCCGGGTCGGCGAAGCCCATCCGGGGCTGGACGACCAGCTGCCCGGCGGCGGCGCAGCGGGCCACGAACGCCCCGAAGGAGCCCGGGTGCGCGGGGGTGGCGGCGGCGGTCATGCCGCGGCTCGGACCGCGCCGGGCACGAGGGTGTCCAGATAGTCACCCAGGGCGTGCGTGTCGCCGTCGTCGAAGACCCGGTCGCAGCCGGCCTCCAGCAGCAGGGCCCGCTGGGCGGGGTCGGCCTCGCCGGCGGTGCCGAGCTTGCCGCCGATGACGACCGGCAGGGTGTGTCCGGCGCGGCGCAGGGCCCGTACGGCGCCGAGGCCGTCCCGGTAACCATGGCCGTTGACGCTGGCCAGGACCAGCAGCTGGGGCCGGCGTGCGGCGCACTCACGGGCGAGCAGCTCGTCGGGGACGCAGGGGCCGAGGTTGCCGACCCGGTGGCCCCGCTCCTCCAGGAACAGCTGGAGGTAGACCAGGTTCCAGGTGTGGGAATCCGAGGCGGTGCCCGCCAGCAGGATATCGAGACTCCGTCGTCGCATGGAAAGAACAATAGGAAGCGGAATGGCTTCCGGGAGGCAGTTGGAGGGGAAGTAACGGCGGCAGTGCGGTCACTCACGGAAGAGGCCGGAACAGCGGAGGGCCGCACCCCGGGAAAAGGGGTGCGGCCCTCCGCTGGACATACCGGTCTTCCGCCGGGAATTCCGGGGCGCGGGTGTCAGCCGAGGCGGTCCAGCAGGCTCTTGGGGCGGATGTCGGTCCAGTTCTCCTCCACATAGGCGAGCGCGTCCGCACGGCTCCCCTCGCCCCAGACTGCCTCCCAGCCTGCGGGGATGTCGGCGAAGGCGGGCCAGAGGGCGTGCTGTCCCTCGTGGTTGACCACCACATGGAAGGTGCCGTCGGCGTCGTCGAAGGGGTTGGTCATGACAGGCTCCTCAGTTTCTCGGAAAGGATGCGGCCGATTCTGGCGAGCGGTTCCGGCTCGCCCATTCTGGTGTGCGGAACTCCGATGACATGGTTCTCGGCTCCCCCGTCGACATACGGAATCCAGTTCCGGATGAGTGTGGTTTCCGTCTCGCCGTCTTCTGTCTGCCCGTCCTCCAGGGCGGCGAAGAAGAGCAGTTCGGTGCGGACGGGTCGCGGGGCATAGAGGTTCATGATTTCGGCGTGGTCGATGGAGGCGCCGATCACCGAGCGGATCTCCTGGTCGGTGAGGGCGCCGAGCACCGGGTCCTTCAGCCGGACCAGGGCGATCAGGGCGTCCGCGTCGAAGGGCGCGTCCTCGGGTTCGGCGGTGGCGTCGCCCACGAGCATGTCGCGCTTCTGGGCGGGGGTCATCCGGCGGCGTACCGGCTCGGTGGGCAGCAGATGGACGTCCATCATGGCCAGCAGGTCGGTGTGTTCGCCGAGTTCGGCGAGGCGGACGGCGAGTGCGTGGGCCAGGGTGCCGCCGAAGGACCAGCCGAGGAAGCGGTAGGGGCCGTGCGGCTGCACCTCGCGGATGCGGGGCAGGTAGTCCTCGGCCATCTGCTCGACGCTTTGCGGTGAGTGGCCCGGTTCGGCCAGCGCGCGGGCCTGGAGGGCGTAGAGCGGCTGGTCGGGGCCGAGGTGCCGGGCCAGGCCGGCGTAGGGCCAGCCGACGCCGGTGCCGGGGTGCAGGCAGAACAGCGGGGGCCGGGAGCCCCCGGTCTGGAGTGGCAGCAGCACGCCCATCGGGTCGAAGCCGGTGGGTTCGTCGCCGAGCAGCCCGGCGACGGTCGGGGTGCGGAACAGGTCCCGTACGCCGCGTTCCAGGCCGAGGACGGTGCGCATCCGGCTGACCAGACGGACGCCGAGCAGCGAGTGGCCGCCCAGGGCGAAGAAGCCGTCGTCGATGGAGACCTTCTCCACGCCCAGCACCTCGGCGAACAGCCGGCAGAGGATCTCCTCACGGGGGCTACGGGGTCGGCGGCCGGTGCTGGGGGCGGCGGTGGGCGCCGGGGCGGGCAGGGCGGCCCGGTCCGGCTTGCCGTTGACGGTGAGCGGGATGGCGTCGAGCAGCACGGCGGCGGACGGCACCATATGGGCGGGGAGTTCCCCGGCCGCCCAGCGCAGCAGTTCCTCGCCGGTGAGCCGGTGCCCGGCGCGCGGGACGGCGTAGGCCACCAGCCGCTTGCCGGCCGGGCCGTCGTCGCGGACGGCCACCGCGCTCTGCCCCACGCCGGGGTGGCGGGCCAGGGTCTCCTCGATCTCGCCGGGCTCGATGCGGAAGCCGCGCAGCTTGACCTGGCCGTCGGCCCGTCCCAGGAAGCGCAGTTCGCCGTCGCCGGTGAGATGGACCAGGTCGCCGGTGCGGTACATCCGGCCGCCGTCGGCGGCGAACGGGTCGGGCAGAAAACGCTCGGCGGTCAGCCCGGGGCGGCCCAGATAGCCGCGGGCGGTCTGGGTGCCCGCGAGATACAGCTCACCGGGGACGCCGAGCGGGGCGGGACGCAGCCGCTCGTCCAGGACATAGCCGCGTACGCCGTCCAGCGGGCGGCCGAGGTACACCCCGGGCAGGGTGCGGGTGGCGAGGTCCAGGCGCTGCTGGTGGGAGGCGAAGGTGGCCTCGGTGGGGCCGTAGGAGTGCACCAGCACGGTGTCCGGGCAGTGGGTCAGCACCCGTTGCAGGGCGGCCGGTGAGGCGGTGTCGCCGCCGGTCCACACCTCCTGAAGCAGTTTGAGGGCGTCCAGCCCCTCGTCGGCCAGGACATGGAACAGCCCCATGGTGAAGTAGGCGCAGGTCACCTCGTGTGCGCGGATGGTGTGGTCCAGCTCGGCGAGGTCGGTGCCGTCGCCGGGGGCGATGACCAGCCGACCGCCGCCGAGCAGCGGCACCCACAGCTCGTAGGTGGAGGCGTCGAAGCCGGTCGCCGAGTGCACCAGGGTGCGGCGGTGGGCGCGCGGGTCGAAGCAGCGGTCGTCGGCCAACGCCAGCACGTTGCGGTGGGTGACGCCCACGCCCTTGGGGCGCCCGGTGGAGCCGGAGGTGAACATGACGTAGGCGAGGGCGTCCTCGCCGACCTCCACTCCGGGATCGGTGCGCGGATACCCGGTGACCGGGGTGTCCACGGCCAGGGTGCGCACCCCGGCGGCGACCTGCCGGGCCACCGGGGCGGAGCCGGCGTACGCCTCCTCGGTGAGCAGCACCCGGGCCCCGGTGTCCTCCATGATCATGGCGGCCCGGGCCTCCGGCAGCCGGGGGTCCAACGGCACATAGGCGGCCCCGCACTTGAGGACGGCCAGATAGGCGACCAGCAGCTGCGGGGTGCGGTCGAGCAGCACCCCGACGGCCTGGTGCGGGCGCACCCCGGCCTCGATCAGCCGATGGGCGAGGGCGTTGGCCCGGGCGTCCAGCGCGCCCCGGCCGACCCGCTCCTCCCGATACGCGACGGCGGTCTTGCGCGGGGCGCGGCGGGCCAGTTCGGTGAACCGCCGGTGCAGCAGCCGCGCCCCCTCCGGACGTTCCGTCGCGCGAGCGCTCCCCGTCCCGAGCAGCCGGTCCCGCTCCTCGTCGGCCAGTAGCGGCAGTTCGGTGATCCGCAGCGCCGGGTCCTCGGCCACCGCCCGCAGGGTGCGGGTCAGATGGGCGGCGAGCACCCGGGCGGTGGCCGGGTCGTAGAGGTCGGTGGCGTACTCCAGTACACCGTCCAGCCCGCCCGGCGCCCCGGCCGCGTCCCGCCGCTCGCGCAGCGCGAGCGTCAGGTCGAACTTGGTGGAGCCGGGACCGGGCCCCACCGGCGTACCGCTGAGCGGGGATCCGGGTGGCGGGCCGTCCTCGGCGGGTTGCACCTGCACCATGATCTGGGTCAGCGGGTGGTGAGCGGTGGAACGGGCCGGGTTGAGCCGCTCCACCACCAGGTCGAAGGGGACGTCCCCATGGGCGAAGGCGGCCAGATCGGTGTCCCGGACCCGGTCGAGCAGTTCACCGAAGCGCGGGTCACCGGAGGTGTCGGTGCGCAGCACCAGGGTGTTGACGAAGAAGCCGACCAGCTCGTCCAGGGCCTGGTCGTCGCGGCCGGCCACCACCGTGCCGAGCGGCAGGTCGGTGCCGGCGCCGTGCCGGGTGAGCACGGCGGCCAGCGCGGCCTGGGCGACCATCAGCGGGGTGGCGCCATGGCGCCGGGCCAGCGCGGTCAGCCGGACGTGGGCGGACGCGTCCAGGGCGAGCGGAACGGCGGCACCCCGGTGCGAGGCCTCGGCGGGACGGGGGCGGGCGGCGACCGGCGCCACCACGGCCGGCGCCCCGGCCAACTGCCTTTCCCACCAGCCGAGATGCTTCTCGGCTGCCGGACCGGCCAGTGACTCCCGCTCCCAGAGGGTGTAGTCGGCGTACTGCACCGGCAGCGGGCTGAAGCGCGGAGCGTGCCCGTCGCCACGGGCCTCGTAGGCGCGGGTCAGATCGGCGAGCAGCGGCCCGGTGGACCAGCCGTCGGCGGCGATATGGTGCACGAGCAGCACCAGCACCTGGCCGCCGCCACCGCCCCCGTCACCGTCACCGTCACCGTCACCGTCACCGTCGGCAGCCTCGAACAGCCAGGCCCGGAAAGGGATTTCGGCGGCGAGATCGAAGGGGCGGGCGGCAGCCGCCGCGATCGCCGCGTCCAGCCCCTCCGCCGTCACCGTGACCCGCTCCAGCACCGGCCGGGCGCCGGGCAGAATCCGCTGGTACGGCTCGCCGTCCACCGCCGGGTAGACGGTGCGCAGCACCTCATGGCGGGCGGCGGTGTCGGCCAGCGCCTCGGCGAGTACGGCCGGGTCGGCGGGGCGGTCCAGCCGGGAGGCGAAGGGGATGTTGTAGGAGCCGCTCGGCCCCTGGAGCTGGTCGATGAACCACAGCCGCCGCTGGGCGTACGAGAGGGGGATCCGCTCGGGCCGGTCGGCGGCGGCGACCGGTACGGGTCCGGGCCGGGGGGCCGCCTGCCCGGTGCCCCGGTCGGGCCCGGTGAGCCGGGCGGCGAGCCGGGCCGGGGTGGGGGCGAGCAGCAGATCGCGGACCCGGGCGGGCAGGCCCAGGGTGGCGCGGACCCGGTTGACCAGCCGGACCCCGGTCATGGAATTGCCGCCGATGGTGAAGAAGTCGTCCTCCGGGCCGACCGCGTCCAGGCCGCCCGCCAGTCCGATCACCTCGGCGAAGAGCCCGCGCAGGGCGCGTACGGCGGTGGCGGGCGCGGCCGGGGCGGGCCGGTCGGCGGCCTGGGCCCGGGCGGCGGCGAGCCGGGCCCGCCGCTCGTCGAAGGAGCGCCGCTCCTCCTCGGTGACCAGGTCCTCGGCGTGTCCCGGGCGGCCACTCGCGAACCACTCCAGTGAGCGGAAGAAGACATCCAGCAGCAGCCGGGCGGTCGGGGCGTCGAACAGGTCCTCGGCGTAGTTCCACCAGACCTCCAGCCCGCCGCCGTCGGGGTGCTCCACACAGCTGACGTCCAGATCGAACTTGGCCTGCGCCACGCCAGGATCGGCGAAGAGGGCGCAGAGCCCACCGCCGAATTCGCCTATGTCCTCACCCTGTTGGACCTGGGTGGCCAGCATCACCTGGAAGAACGGGTTGGCGGAGAGGTCGCGGGCCGGGCGCAGCCGGTCCACCAGCAGGTCGAAGGGCAGCTCCTGGTGGGCGTAGGCGGCCAGGGCCGAGTCCCGGGCCCGGGCGACCAGTCCGCCGGGGGTGAGCCGGTCGCCGGAGACATCGGTGCGCAGCACGAGGGTGTTGACGAAGAGGCCGACCAGCTCGTCCAGCGCCTCGTCGGCGCGGCCGGCGACCGGGGTGCCGAGGGCCAGGTCCGTCCCGGCGCCGACGGCCCGCAGTGCCAGGGCCAGCGCGGGCTGGAGCACCATGAGCGTGCTGGCGCCGTGCTCGGCGGCGAGGGCGGTGAGCCGCCGGTGGACGGCCGGGTCCAGGGCGGCCCGGAGGGTGGCGCCGCGTCCGGTGGGCTCGGCGGGCCGGGGGCGGTCGGCGGGCAGGTCCAGCACGGTCGGCATCCCGGCCAGCGCGGCCCGCCAGTGCTCGGTGGACTCCGCCGATGCCCCGGGGTCCTCCAGCAGTTCCCGCTGCCAGAGGGTGTAGTCGGCGTACTGCACCGGCAGCGGCTCCCACGGTGGCGCCGCCCCTCCGGCCAGCCGGGCGGTGTAGGCCGCGCGCAGATCGCGCAGCAGGGGGCCCAGCGACCAGCCGTCGGTGGCGATGTGGTGGGTGAGCAGGGCGAGTACGGAGGTGCCGTCACCGGGCAGGAACAGCCGGGCGCGCAGGGGCGGTTGCCCTGCCAGGTCGAAGGTGGAGCCGCCGAAGCGCGCGACCCGCTCCGCCGTCTCCCCCGGGGCGCACTCCACCACCGGCAGCGGTACCGGGAAAGGATCCAGCACATGCTGGTACGGCTCGCCGTCCGCCAGCGGGTAGACGGTGCGCAGCACCTCGTGCCGGGCGGTGACATCGGTGAGCGCGGCGGCCAGGGCCTCCCGGTCCGGTATGCCGTCCAGCCGGAGCACCACGGGCAGGTTGTAGGTGGCGGAGGGCCCTTCGAGGCCGTCCAGGAACCACAGCCGCCGCTGGGCGTAGGAGAGCGGTACGCGCTCGGCGGGCGGCAGCACGGCCCCGTCGAAGACCGGCCCGGCGCCGTGCCCATGGGGCTGCTCGGGCCGTTCCACCACGGTGCGCAGCCGCTTGCGGTCGATCTTGCCGGAGGACGTACGGGGCAGGGCTCCGGTCAGCAGGAACGCGGAGGGCACGGCGGCGGCCGGCAGCCGGTCCCGTACCGCCTGCCGCAGCACACCGGCCCACCCGCCGGGAACCGGGACTGCCCCCTCGGGATCCGGCCCGTCCCCCTCGGCCCTGTCCGCCCCGGTCCTGCCCGCCTCCGGCCCCTCCGCCTGCGCCCCCTCCGGGACGAGGAAGGCCACCAGGTGCTTGGCGCCGTCCGGGCCGCGCCGGGCGATGACGGCCGCCTCGCGGACGCCCGGGCAGCCGGTGAGCACGCCCTCCACGGAGGCCGGGTCCACCCGATGGCCGTTGATCTTGACCTCGTCGTCGGCGCGGCCCCGAAAGGCGAGTTGCCCGTCCGGCAGGACCTCCACCAGGTCCCCGGTGCGGTAGGCGCGGGCGCCTTCCAGCCGGGTGAAGCGGCGCTCGTCCAGGGCGGGGCGGCCCAGATAGCCGTGGGCGAGGCCGCCGCCGAGCAGCCACAGCTCGCCGTCGACCACGGCGGCCCGTACCCCGGGCAGCGGCTGCCCGATGGGCACCGGTCCGCCGGCGTGGTGGGAGAGGTCGGCCACGGTGGCGACCACGGTGGCCTCGGTGGGCCCATAGGTGTTGAGCAGTCGCACCCGGTCGCCGTCCACGGACCGCCGCCACTGGGCGAGCCGTTCCGGCAGGGCGGCCTCGCCGCCGATGATGACCGTGCCTACGGCCGGGGGCAGTTCGGCGAGCCCGCCGGCCAGGGCGTGCGCCAACTCGTGCCAGTAGGCGGTGGGCAGGTCCAGTACGGTCACCCCGTGCGCCGCGCATCCGGCCAATAGGCCCGGTACGTCCAGCATCTCGTCCTCGCGCAGCACCAGGGTGGCGCCCGCGCCGAGGGTGCAGAACACCTCCTCCACGCTGGCGTCGAAGTGCAGCGGGGCGAACTGCAGGACCCGGTCCTCGGGACCGATGCGGTACGCGGCGGTGACGCCCGCCAGGAACTGGGCGAGCGCCGGCTGTCCGACGACCACGCCGTTGGGGGTGCCGGTGGAGCCGGAGGTGTAGAGGACGTAGGCGGTGTCCTCGGGGACGCCCGGCCCGGGCAGCACGGTCTCGCTGTCCGCCGGTGCCAGTTCCCGACCGGTGCAGTCGGCGAGGATGGCGGCGTTGCGGGCGGCCGGGGCGGCGGGGTCGAGCGGGAGGCAGGCGGCGCCGGTGCGCAGGGCGGCCAGCATGCCCACGACCGCCTCGATGGAGCGGGGGCGGTGGAGGGCGACCAGCCGGCCGGGGCCGGCGCCTTGGGCAGCCAGTTCGTCGGCGCGCAGCGCCACGGCGAGGGCGAGCTGACCGTAGGTCATCCGCCGGTCGCCGTGCACCAGCGCGGTCCGCCCGGCACTCTCGGCGATCCGGGCGTCGATCCGGGCCAGGGCCCGGGGCGCCGGGTGGTCCGCCGGCCCGCCGTCCAGCACGGCGGAGGCGGTGGGGGCGGTCGAGGGCATCGCATGGCCTCCAGGGCGGGCAGGCGGTGGCAGGGGGCGGAACCGGGGGCCGCTTCGCTCCTCGCCCCTGGTCCGCCCACCACGCTAGGGGCGCCCACCCGGCCCGGCGGGCAGTCCCTCCGGCAGCTCGCCCGCCCGCCACTGCCGCCGCCAACTGCCGCCATACGCTTGTGCGCTGAGCTGTGCGCGTTGCCTTCCCCGCCCGGCCCCGGTCGGCCGGGATCTCGCGGCACCGCCTGCCCACCGACCCCCGCACACCGGCCTGTGGAGCCGGCTCAGGCCCCGTCGCGGTGGCGGGTCTCCGCCCCGCGTTCGTCCCACCCGGGGCACCGCCTCCAGGCCGCGCCCCGAGCCGGGCTCAGGCTCCGGCGCGGTTCCGGCCGCCATTCCCGCCCGGCTCTCCTCGCAGCCAGTGGCGGCCGGTGGTCCAGCCCACCAGGCGGCGGGCGCGGCCGTCGTCGGCGGTGCCGTCGGGGTCGAAGGTGCCTCCGGCGGCGACCAGGCGCAGGCCGGCCAGGGCCGGTGCCAGGCGGGCCGCGACCTCGGCCGGGTGGCGGGCCGCCCGCGCCGGGAGGGCGGCCACCAGTTCGGCCTGGCGGGTCTCGGTGCACAGGGAGAGGTGGAAGACCAGCTGCCGCCAGGCGTAGGAGGCGTCCTTGAGGGTGGCCAGCGGGCGGTCCATGCCGCGCGCCCGGGAGACCAGTCGGCACACCTCGTCGAAGCAGCGTTCGGCGAGGGCGTCGAACCCGGGCCCGGGGGCGATGCCCACCCGGGCGACCAGGGTGGCGAGGTTGTGCGTGGTGAGGATCTGGGCCTGCTCGATCACCGTGCCGTTGGCGGCGACCGAGGTGTACGGGGTGGAGCCGGACCGCTCGGCGCACAGCCGGGCGAAGGCGGGTGCGGTGCGCGGACCGTGCGAGCGCCGGGCGCCGCGGTCCGGGCTCGGAGCCGGGGCGGCCTCGACGGCCGCCAGGTCGCGGACGGCGGCGTAGTCGATGCCGTAGTACCGCTCGTAGAGCGTGCCCTGGAGCAGTTCCCCCGCGACGGCGGCCGCGGCGGGGAACTTGGGGCTGAACTCGCCCATGAAGATGTCGGCCGCCAGCTCCTCGGTGAGTGGGGCGCCGAGACCGGACTGCCGGGCCAGTACGGAGAGTTCGCGGACCAGCGGGTTGGGCAGGATCGTCGCCGGGAAGGCCGTGACCGCCAGCTCGGCTAGCTCCCGCAGGGCGGCCCGGGCCGGCTCCCGGGCGGCCTCGCCGTCCGTACGCTGGCTGGCCACCGCCCGTACCCAGGGCAGTTCGTCCATCCGCACCTGCCGCTCCAGGCTGAGCAGCAGCAGCGAGCGGCGGTTGCGGAACGCCCGGTAGGCGGCGGCCATCAGGGTGCGCAGCGCGCCGTCCCGGTAGGCGTCCGCGGTGGTGGCGGCGACGAGTTGGGGGACCAGCTCGGCGAGCACCTCCGCGGAGGGCACCACCCGGCGGTCCACCAGCACGGCGAGCGGCGCGCTGAGCGCGGACTCGACGGTGGCGCGGAGCGCGGGCGGGATCTCCGCGCCGGCGGGCAGACCGGTGGAGGCGGCCTCGGCCTCGGTCACCGGGGCGACCAGCGGGGCGGTGTCCGGAACACCGCTGCCCTCGGGGAGAAGGAACAGCCGGGCGGCCACCAGTCGGGCCAGCCGGTGGTGGGCGGGCAGGGCGGCCTGCCGGGCCTGGGCGGCGCGCAGGGCGCTGTGGCCGGCCGAGCCGGGCATGCCGCGCTTGCGGACCATGGACGCGATGGCGTGCCGCAGCAGTCCGGCCCGCCGGGCGTCCAGGGGGCGGCCCGCCACGGCCTCCTCCAGCGCGGCCCGCAGCAGGGCGGGGTTCTCCCGGGGGCGGAGGTGCTTGGTGCAGCGGGTATGCTCCTCGGCCAGGGCGCGGTAGCGGCGCAGCAGGGCCGCGCCGTGCTCGCGCCAGGCCGGGTCCTCGGTGGTGGGACCGTCCGCGCGGGCGGTGCCGTCGGGCTCCCGGACCCGGAGCCAGTGGGTCAGGAGTTCGTCGGTGAAGGGCTGCCAGACCGCCAGCGACTCCCGCTGGGCCTCGATCCGGTCGTGGGGGCCGCGCCCGGACAGGGCGGCGCCGGCCTCGTCGGCGGTGATCCGGTGCACGGCGCGGGCGTCGGGCACCGGAAGGTCGCTGGGGCGGGGCAGGAACCGCAGCCGGTCGGCGTACGGGCGCACCTCCTCCACCAGGGCCAGGGCCTCGGCGACCTCGCCGGCCCGGACCAGCCAGGCGACGGTGAGCAGTACGGCCTCCTCGGGCAGTGCCACCTGGTAGCGGCCGGTGTCCAGCAGCTCCCACAGTTCGGTGAGGCCGGGTTCGGTGAGGTGGTGGTCGAAGAGGGCGATCCGGGTCAGCCGGTCGTCGGGTATGCCGGCCCGGTGGGCCGCCTCCCGCTCGTACGGGAGCAGGGGGCCGCCGGCGGCGGGCTTCCCGGTGGCGAAGCCCCCGCGGACGACCTCCGGGGTCACCCAGGCGGGCAGTCCGGCGACGGGGGTGCGGCTGCCGATCCGCAGCCGCCCGTCCGCCATGCCGGACAGCACCGAGCGCCAGCGCTCGACCCTGGTCTCCGCCCGGGCGCGGGTGTCCGGGTCGCGGTGGCCGAGCGCGGTGGTGAAGGCCCGGGCCAGCTCGGCGCGGGCGTAGGAGTCCGATACGGTCGGGGGCTGCTGGTCAGCGTGAGTGTCCATAAGCCGACGTGGCGGGATCCGCCCCCGCGCCCTCCGGGTCCCGAGCCCGGTGCTCTGACTTGGCTGAGCTACACGTCGATGATCGGGACGGTAGGCGGCCGGCGCCACCGGGGGCAACGGATTTCCGTGAGGGGTGGGCCGCTCAGCCGGCGTCGCGGGCGACCTTGCGGGCCCAGAGGATGAGCGGCACCTGGAGCGGCATCCGGCCGTAGGCGACGGCCCGGGCGGCGGTGGAGCGGTCGCGCCAGTCGTACGCCATCTGGAGGTGGGCGGGGAAGATCCCGGCGAAGAACAGCGCGGTGGCCCGGGCACCGGCCCGCCGGGTGCGGGGCGCGGCGACGGCGGCCGCGAGGGCGAATTCGGCGGCCCCGCTGGCCCGGGTCCAGGTGCGGGCGCTGCCGGGCAGCACCCGCGGCACGATGGTGTCGAAGTTCTCCGGCCGGGTGAAGTGGGCCACTCCGGCCCCGGCGAGCAGTGCGGCCAGCAGCAGGGGTGAACGGGAGGATGTGCTCATCGGTCATTCCTCGGGACGCGGTGGTGCGGAGGGTGGGCCCCGTGAGGTTACCTGGGAGTAAGTAGCGGGGCCACCCAGGGCCCGCGGCGCCCTCGCGGCGGCCCCGCGCCGAGGGCGGTCAGCCGGGCTCCAGGGCCTCCGCGAGCAGGGCGGCGGGCTCGCCGTCGGCGGCGCCGACGACCGTCTTCTCGTAGAGCTCGTCGCCGACCAGCGCGCGGGTGGTGCGCTCGCACCGCTCCCGGACCGGGGCCAGTTCGGGGGTGCCGCGCTGAGGGTGGCCCACCGCGCGCCAGTACGTCAGCCCCGCCCCGTACACCCTGGCGGCCCGCAGCCCCTCGCCGTGTGCGGCGAGCGAGGCGGCCAGCAGATCGAGGCCGAGCGCTATCCCGAAGCTGTCGCCGATCCGCTGCTTGGCACCCAGCATCGCGCGGGCGTGGCCGGCCGCGTCCGCCGGGCGGCCCTGGAGGAGGGCGATCAGGGCGAGTTGGTAGTCCAGATAGGAGCGGGTCCAGAACTCGCCGTGCCGTCCGCAGACCAGCAGCAGCCGCCCGGCCTCGGCCCGGGCCTGGTCCAGCAGGCCCAGTCCGGTCAGCGCGAAGATCCGCACCAGTCGGCACATCATCCGGGGGCCCAGGCCGCCGCCCGACCGGCGCAGCGCGTGCTCGGCCTCGGCGCGGGCGGCCAGCGGGCGGCCGCGCAGCAGCTGGACCAGCCCCGCCAGATAGGCGGCGCGCAGCCGGTCGTCGGCGTCTCCGACGGCCGCCGCGGCCTGCCCGCAGTCGCCGGCCAGCAGTTCGGCGGCCTCGTGGTCGCCCTGGAGCGCGCGGACCACACCGAGCGCCCACAGCGCGGCCGGGCGGGCGGGCGCGTCGTCCGGGGCGTGCCGCAGGGCGCGGCTCAGGTGCGCTCCGGCGTCGTGCAGATGGCCGCAGCAGGCCCAGTGGAAGCCCAGCCCGGCGGCGAGCTCCAGTGCCTGGTGCGGGCGGTGCACCAGCAGATGGTCCAGGGCGGCGCACAGGTCGGCGTAGGAGCGCTCGACGGTCCGGTAGCCGTCGAGCTGGTCCGGGCCGAACCACTCGCGCCGGATGCGGCGGATCCGGCCGAGGAAGTGGCGGGCGTGCCGCTCGGTGAGGGTGCGGGTCTCGCCGAGTTCGCCGAGCCACATCGCCCCGTACTCGCGCACGGTGTCCAGCATGCGGTGGCGTGCCCTGCCGTCGGGCCCGGGCTCCCGGATGACGACGGACTTCGCGGCGAGTGCGGCGAGCACCCCCGGCACCGCGCCGGGCGGCAGCGCCGCCCCTCCCCCGCACACCTCGGCGACCGTCTCGGTGTCCACCGGGCCGCACAGCACCGACATCCGCGCCCAGAGCAACCGCTCGGCGGGGGTGGCCAGTTCATGGCTCCAGCCGACCGTGGTGCGCAGCGTCCGATGGCGGGCCGGGCGGATGGCGCGGTCCCCGGAGGGCAGGTCCAACCGGTGGACCAGGTCCCGCTCCACCTGGTCCACGGGGAGGTCGCGCAGCTGGGCGGCGGCCAGTTCCAGGGCCAGCGGCAGCCCGTCCAGCCGCCGGGTCAGGCTGCGGGCGGCGGCCCGGTCGCCGGGCAGCAGCAGCGGGGCACCGGCCGCGGCGGCCCGGTCGGCGAAGAGCGCCAGCCCGTCCGAGTCGGGCGGCAGCGGGCGGACCTGGTAGGCGTACTCGCCGTCCAGGTCGAGCGGTTGCCTGCTGGTGGCGAGCACGGTGAGTCCGGGGCACTGCGCGAGGAGCCGCCGGACCAGGGCCCGGGCGGCGGCGAGCAGATGCTCGCAGGAGTCGAGCACCAGCAGCAGCCGCCGGCCGGCCAGCCAGGCGGTGAGGGTCTCCTCGGGGGTGCCCCCGGAGTGGTCGGCGAGGTCCACGGCGTCGGCCACGGTCGCGGTGAGCAACCGGTCGTCCCTCAGCGGCCAGAGGTCGGCCCAGCACACGCCGTCGCTGCCGGAGGGCGGGGTGCGGTGGGCGGTGCGCAGGGCCAGTCTCGACTTGCCGACGCCGCCGGGCCCGGTCAGGGTGACGAGGCGCCGGGTGGCGAGCGCGTGGGCGATCAGCGCGGGTTCGTCCGCCCGTCCGACGAATCCGGGCGGTTCCGTGGGAATGTTCCTCAGCACGGGATCAGTCTGCTGCCTTTCGCCGGTCGGGGCGGGTGATTGTCCGCAGACGTCCGTGTTCGGTCATGGGTTCGGGCGCCCGGTACGGGGATCAGGGCGCGGGTACGGGAGTTCGGGCGCGCGGGTACGGGGGTCCGGGTGCTGGTGCGTCCGAAGGCCCCGGCCCTGCCCCGGGTTCAGGGGCCGAGGCGCCCGGGGCGCGGGTGGTCGAGGGCGGCCAGTACCTCGGCCGCCGTGGTGCGGCCGTCGCCGGGCCCGTCGGCCGCCGCACGCAGTGGCTCGGGCAGCGCGGCCAGGCCCAGGGCCGCGGCCGCGCCGAGGCCGGTGAGCCGGTGCCAGGCGCCGGCGTCGCGGAGCATGGCGTGCCGCCCCTGCGGCATCACGATCCCGGCGCCGTGCGCCCCGGCGGCCCTGGCGCGTGCCAGATACGTCCAGGAGCGCCCGGCCTCGGTGATCCGGTCCCGCTCGTCGTGCAGCACCAGCAGGGTGCGGCCTTCGAGCTGCTCGACCGGTTCACCGGCCGGGCACCAGGGGGCGAGCGCCACCACCCCGGCCACCCGGGGGTCGCCGGCCACCCGCAGCGCGGCGCGGCCGCCCATGGAGTGGCCGACCAGGACCACCGGCAGATCGGGCGCGGTGAGGTCGCGCAGTTCGTCCAGGGCGCGGCGGGCGTCCCGGGCGGCGTCCCCGCGCGGGCCGTTCCAGCCGCGGTGGCGGTAGCGGACCTCGGCGACCAGCAGGGGGTGCGGCCGGGCGGCCCGCAGGGCGGCGGAGGCGAACGGCCGCATCCGGCGCCCGGGCAGGTTCAGCCAGGTCGGGGCGGTCAGCCCGTCGGCGCGGCCGCCGTGCAGCAGCAGCACCGCGGCCTGCGGGGCGCCGGGGGCGTGCCGGAGCACCAGCGCGCTGGCACCGTCGGGGGCGGTGCGGGTGTCGGGAGCGGTCATCGGGCGGCCTCCTCGGTCCGCTTGGGGGGCAGGGGGAAGAAGCCGCTGGTGCGGGCGGCGTACGCACGGAAGCCGGGGCGTTCGGCCATATGCCGTTCCAGCAGCCGCTTTCCGCTGCCCTGGGTGAGCAGCAGCGACATCACGACCGGGGCGATGAGCGTCGCGGCGGCGGACTGCCAGCTGCCGCAGGCGGTCAGGAACAGCCCCCACCAGACCAGGAAGTCGCCGAAGTAGTTGGGGTGCCGGGTCCAGGACCACAGGCCCCGGTCCATGATCTTCCCCTTGTTGGCGGGGTCGGCCTTGAAGCGGGCCAGCTGCTGGTCGCCGACGGCCTCGAAGAGCAGTCCGGCGGCCCAGACGGCGAGGCCGGCGGCGAGCCAGACCGGGGCCGGGGACGTGACGTACATGGCGGCCTGCACCGGCAGCGAGACCAGCCACACCAGGGCGCCCTGGAGCAGGTACACCGTGCGCAGGGCGTAGGCGTTGCGGCTGCCGGGGGCGCGGGCCAGCATCTTCTCGTAGCGGGGGTCCTCGCCGTGGCCGCGTCCGCGCCGGGCGATGTGCACGGACAGCCGCAGCCCCCACAGCGCGGTCGCCAGGGCCACCAGCAGCCGGGTGGTGCCGTCCCCCGAGCCGGCCGACAGCAGGGCGCTGACCGCGGCGACGGCGGCGAAGGCGCTGCCCCAGGCGATGTCCACGATCCGGTGCAGTCCGCGCTTGACGGCGAGGGCGAAGGTCACCAGCATCACCGCCAGCGCGGTCGCGGCGGCGGCGCCGAGGTTGCCCGCGAAGGCGCCCCAGGCGAAGCCGTTCGTCATGGCCGGGTCTCCCCCGCGTACCAGGATCCGGGTGTGCCGGGCATACCGGAGTCTCCCTCCAGGGTGGGCCGGACGGCGAGGATCTGGTCGACGCCCATCCGGTGCTCGGCGAACGCCAGGGCGCTGCCGGCCAGATAGAGCCGCCAGACCCGGGCGGTGGGCTCGCCGACCAGCGCGGTGAACTCCTCCCAGCGTCCTTCCAGGGTGTCGCTCCAGGCGTCGATGGTACGGGTGTAGTGCTCGCGCAGCGCCTGCACCGAGCGGACCTCCAGACCGGCGTCCTCCAGGAGGGCGACGGTCCGCCCGACCGGGCGCATATGCATGTCGGGGGCGATGTAGTTCTCGATGAACGCGCCGCCGCCGGGGGCGTGGGCGCCCCGGGACATCTGCTGCACCAGCAGCCGGCCGCGCGGCCGCAGCAGTCCGTGCAGCTTGGCGGTGAAGTCCGGGTACTCGGCGTCGCCGACGTGCTCGCCCATCTCGACGGTGCTCACGGCGTCGAAGCCGCCGCCCTCGATGTCCCGCCAGTGCCGCAACTGCACCTCGACCAGATCGGTCAGGCCTTCCTCGGCGACCCGGGCGGCGACGAAGTCGCGCTGCTCCTGGGCCAGGGTGACGGCGGTGACCTGCGCCTTGTGCTCACGGGCGGCGTACAGGGCGAGCGAGCCCCAACCGCAGCCGACGTCCAGCAGCCGGGCCCCGCCGGTCAGTCCGAGCTTGCGGCAGATCAGCTCCAGCTTGTCCCGCTGCGCGTCGGCGAGGGTGTAGCCGGGGTCGTCGGGGCGGGTCCAGTAGCCGCAGGAGTAGGCCATGGACGCGTCGAGCAGCAGGGCGTAGAAGTCGTTGGACAGGTCGTAGTGGTGGCTGATCGCGGCCCGGTCGCGGGCGGCGCTGTGCAGTCGCCCGCTGAGCTTGGCGCGGGCGGCGCCCGGGGCGGGCGGCCGGGGCCCGAGCGCGCCGAGCCGGGCGGCGGTGGCGGCGGCCCTCGCCAGCTCGCGAGGACCGGGCTTGGCGGTGCCCTGGCTGCGCATGGCCCTCCAGACGTGGCTGAGGGCGGCGGACAGGTCGCCCTCGATGTCGAGTTCACCGGCGATGTAGGCCTCGGCGAGGCCGAGTTCGCCGGGCTGCCAGAGCAGCCGGCGCAGCGCGGCGGGGGAACGCAGCGCCACCAGGGGGGCGCCCGCGGGGCCGGACTCGCTGCCGTCCCAGGCGCGCAGCCGCACCGGCGGCGGCCCGGAGAACCAGTGGCCGAGCAGGTCGGTGAGCCGGTCGGCGGTGGTCATCGGCAGACTCCCTGGTGGTGGTGATCGGCGGTGGCGGGCCGCTCCCCTCCGGCGTCCGGCTGCGCCGGGATGGCGGCGGGGGCCAGGCGGAACTGCCGTACGTCGAGGTAGCGGGCGCGGAACCCGGCCTCGGAGTAGGCGAGATACAGCTCCCACATCCGCTGGAAGACGGTGTCGAAGCCCAGTTCGCGGACCCGTTCGGCCCGTTCGGCGAAGCGCTCCCGCCACAGCCGCAGGGTCTCCGCGTAGTGCTCGCCGTAGCCGTGGTCGGCGGTGACCTTCAGCCCGGCGCGCGCGGCCTCGCGGGTGACGGCCTCCGGGGAGGGGATGAGCCCGCCGGGGAAGACGTACTTGCTGATCCAGGTGTGGGTGCGGCCGGTGTGCAGCATCCGCTGGTGCTCCATGGTGATGGCCTGGAGGGCGACCCGGCCGCCCGGGGCGAGCCGCTCGCGCAGGGTGCGGAAGTAGGCCGGCCAGAACTCGGCGCCCACCGCCTCGATCATCTCCACGCTGACCACGGCGTCATAGGCGCCCTCCACCTCGCGGTAGTCGCAGAGCCGCACGGTGACCCGGTCCGCGTACCCGGCCTCGGCGATCCGGCGGACGGCGAGGTCGCGCTGCTCGGCGGAGAGGGTGATGGTGGTGACCTGGGCCCCCCGGGCGGCGGCCCGCAGGGCCAGTTCGCCCCAGCCGGTGCCGATCTCCAGCAGCCGGGTGCCCTCGCCGACGGCGGCCAGGTCCAGCAGCCGGTCGATCTTCCGGGCCTGCGCCTCGGCCAGCTCCTCCGGGCGGGCCGGCAGGGCGCCGAAGACCGCCGAGGAGTAGGTCATCGTCGGGTCGAGGAACTCCGCGAACAGCTCGTTGGACAGGTCGTAGTGGCGCCGGATGTTCTGCCGGGCGCCGCTGACGCTGTTGCGGTCGGCGGCGGGGCGGCGGCGCACCCAGGCACCGCGCAGCGTCCGCAGCGGCCCGGGCACCAGCTCGTCCACATGGGTGGCCAGCACCGTGAGCACCCCGGGCAGGTCGTCGCTGTCCCACTCGCCCGCCATATACGACTCGCCGAAGCCGATCAGCCCGCTGGTGCCGATCCGCCGGAAGAAGGCGTCCGGGTCGTGCACGGTCAGCGCGGGGCCGGTGCCGGCCGCGGGCGCGTCACCGAGCCGTATCCGCAGCGGCAGCCGCGCGAAGGCCCGATTCAGCAGCGTCCGGGCGATGGCGGTACGGACCGGGGCGGGCGCCGGCAGCCGGGCCACGTCCGGCCAGGAGTCCGGGTCGGTGGTGGCCCGGGAGGCGGGGTAGCGGGTGTACGCGGCGGGGTGCCGCCCGCCGTCCGGGTGGCCGCCTTCCGGGGTCGGGGTGCCGTGGCCGCCGTCCGGGCTCGGGGTGCCGGGGGCGGCGGGCTGGTCGGTGGACCGCGGTGCGGAGAGGGTCACGTCATGCCTTCTTGCGTCGGGTGCGGGGACCGGGGCTGGACGGGCAGCCCCTTCAGGTACAGCCGGATGCCGTGGTGCCGGATGCCGGCCGACACCCGGGCGGTGGACCAGGGGTGGCGCAGCGCCGCCGCCAGCAGCGTGCGCCCGGTGGCCGGGCGGCGGGTGCCGCGCACGGTGGCGGTGAACGGCCGCTCGGTGCCGCGCCGCAGCTGGACGGTGAGGTCCAGCCGCCCGCCCGGTTCGGGGACCCGCATCCGGTACCCGCCGTCCACCGGGAAGAACGGGGAGACGTAGAAGTCCTTGTCCACGTCGGCCCGTCCGTCGGCGTCGGGCCGCAGCAGATAGCAGTGGCGTTCGCCGTAGGTGTTGTGCACCTCGGCGACCGTGCACAGCGGGGTGCCGTCGGCGGCCCGGACCCAGTAGAGGGTGAGCGGGTTGAACACGTACCCGAGGACCCGGGCGTGGGCCAGCATCAGCACCCGCGCCCCGGGGTCCAGGGACAGGCCCTGGCCCGCGAGGTAGGCCGCCAGCCCGGCGCGGATGGTGGGCGCGGTGCCGGCGAAGTGGTCGCGCGGGTCGAAGCGGGCCAGCGGGCGCAGGGCGCGCGGGAGGCGCGGCGGGTGGTCGGGGTCGATCAGCCAGAGGTAGGTGCGCTGGCGGAAGGAGTGCCGCAGCGGCGCGGTACGGGCGTGGCCGACCACGCATTCGTAGAGCGCCGCCGGTGCCGGTGCGGCGGTCACCAGGTGACCCCCAGCGCGGCGGCGGCGTCCACCCCGGAGCGGCAGCCGTCCTCGTGGAAGCCCCAGCCGTGGTAGGCGCCGGCGTAGGCGGTGACGGCGGTGTTGAGGCCGGGCAGCCGGCGCTGGGCGGCGACCGAGGCGGGGGTGTAGACGGGGTGCTCGTACACCATCCGGGCCTGGACGGCGGCCGGGTCGACGCGGTCCCCGGCGTTGAGGGTGACCACGTAGTCGGCGCCGGCCGGCAGCCGCTGGAGCCGGTTCATGTCGTAGCTGACCCGGACCGCGTCGGGGGGCGCGGCGCAGCTGGGCAGGTGGTAGTTCCAGGAGGCGCGGGCGGCCGGGGAGCGCGGCAGCAGCGAGGTGTCGGTGTGCAGCACGGTGGGGTTGCGCGAGTAGCGGAACGCGCCCAGCACCTGCCGTTCGTCCTCGGTGGGGTCGGCCAGCATCCGCAGCGCCTGGTCGGGGTGGGTGGCCAGCACCACGGCCGCGTATCCGGCGGTGTCGCCGTCCGCGGTGGCGACCTCGGCGCCGTCGGCGTGCCGCCGGACCGAGGTGACCGGCGCCCCGGTGCGGACGGTGCCGATGTGCTTGGCGGCCCGCTCCACGTACTCGGCGGAGCCGCCGGTCACCGTCTTCCACTGCGGGGAGCCGGTGACGGAGAGCAGCCCGTGGTGGTCCAGGAAGCGGAAGAGGTAGGCCGCCGGGTAGTCCATGGCGGTGCGGGCGTCGCAGGACCAGACCGCGGAGACCAGCGGGGTCAGGAAGTGGGTGGTGAAGTAGGCGGAGAAGCGGCCCTCGCGCAGGAAGCGGCCCAGGGTGTGGCCGGTGGGCGCGCCGGCGGCGAGCAGCCGTCGGGCGGAGCGGTGGAAGAGCGGCACCTCGGCGAGCATCCGCAGATAGCGGGGGCGCAGCGAGGCCCGCCCGGTGAACAGCGCGGCCGGACCGCGGGCGCCCGCGTACTCCAGTCCGCAGCCGTCGCACCGCACCGACATACTCATCTCGGAGTCCTGGGTGGTGACGCCCAGCTCGCGGAAGAGCCGCAGCAGCCGGGGGTAGGTGCGCTCGTTGTGCACGATGAACCCGGAGTCCACCCGGACCATCCGCCCGCCCGGTCCGGGCAGGTCGTGGGTGTGGGCGTGGCCGCCGAGCCGGGGGTCCGCCTCGTACAGCACGACGTCATGGGCCCGGCCGAGCACATAGGCGGCGGTCAGCCCCGCCACCCCGCCGCCCACGACGGCTATCTTCCGCTGGTGCACAGTCCTCCGCCCGCAGTGGCCGAACCGCCGGAAGGGCCTTCCGGCGGCCTGTCACCGGTGGTTCGGAGCCGGAGCGGTCCCGGATTGGTCGGGATCCGCAGGTCGTGACGCGTGATCCGCCGGCGCCGGGTCGGCGCCCGGCAGGGGGAGTTCCGCCCAGACGGTGTGGCCGGCGGGGCCGGGGACGACGCCCCAGTCGGCGGCGAGGGCGTCCACGATGACCAGTCCTCGTCCGCCGGTGGCGAAGTCGTAGGACGGGTGGCGCCAACGGGCCCGTACCCGGGCGGGGTCCAGGCCGGGACCGCGGTCGGCCACCTCCACCCGCAGCACCGGACGCCCGTCCGCCGGGGTGCGGACGGTGAGGGTGGCGCGCAGCGGCGGGGTGCCGTGCCGGACAGCGTTGGCGAGGAGTTCGGTGAGGATCGCGGTGACGGCGGCCCTGGGCCACGAGGAGGTACGGGGTGGTGGAGGCGGCGCGGGGCAGGGCCCGGGCGGGCCGGAGGCGGGGGGCGCGGCCGAACCCTTACCGCGCCCCCATCCCTTCCGGCCCGCGACCGGGCCCTGTCGGCACACGACGGTGCTCCTTTCCCGCGCCGCCGTCGCCCGACCCCGCCGGTCCGCCGGTTCCCCGCCGGGCGGACCGGGTCCGGGGTCAGCTCTTCGGCATCAGCACGGTGTCGACGATGTACACGGTGGCGTTGGCGGTCGGGACGTTGCCGCAGACGACCTTGGAGGTGTCGTTGACGGTGTAGTCCTCACCCGAGCCCGACGTCATCAGCTTGCTCTTCTCCAGGGTGTCGAAGCTGCCGTTCTCCAGCTGCTGCGGGGTCAGCTTCTGGCCCACCACGTGGTAGGTGAGCACCTTGGTGAGCATCGCCTTGTCGTTGAGGACCTTGTCCAGGTCGGCCTTCGGGATCTTGGCGAAGGCGTCGTTGGTGGGCGCGAACACCGTGATGTTCTGGGCGTTGTTGAGGGTGTCGACCAGGCCGGCCTTCTTCACCGCGGCCACCAGGGTGGAGAGCGCGGGGTTGTTGGAGGCGGCGGTGGCCACCGGGTCGTCGGCCATGCCCTGGACGCTGCCCTCACCGGAGGTGGGCAGCGAGGAACAGGCCGGTCCGAACGGCTCCTTGCCCGGCATCGCGGCGCTGGAGGACTCCTCCATCGGGGCGGAGGCGCTCGCGGAGGCGGCGGAGCCCGCGCCGGAGTCGCCCTTGTCGTCCATCCCGCAGCCGGTGAGGACCAGCGGGAAGGCCGCGGCCACGGCGGCGGCGGACAGGACACGGCGGGTGCGGGTGGTGAACATCGTCGTTCTCCTTCAGGGGATTCGGGGGTGTCGTGCGTCGGGGAAACGGCTTCGAAAGCGTCGTCGCGCCGTGGGGCGCCCGACGAGTGGGGCGGCGGGGCGGTCCGGTGCGGCGTCGGTCGCGTTCCGTCCGCCGGCGGGAGCCTCGGCTGCCCTCTCACTTGCTCATTCGGTGCGTACGGCGCGGCGGATTGGCCGGTTCGGTAACGGAGCGATAACGGTGGGACGCGGCGCCGACCCGGTCGGTGACTCCCTCACACAGACGGCCGGGCGCCGAACCCATCCGCGAGCCCGGTGGCTACGAAAGACTGGCGTAGTACCCCCGTACGCAGGCAGTACCGACAGGCAGTACCGAGAAGCACCGGACCGCAGGCGGCGCCCACCCGGCCCCCGCCCTGCACGAACGCTGGAAGAGGGTTGGGCCGCATGGGCGACCGGATGGCCGCTGCACACGCACCGTGCCGCGCTGGTGGAGTGGGTGAACGGTGAGGGAGATCGCGCACATCGGCGGACCGCAGCGGCGCGAGCCCGACCTGGCCGAGGTCCTGGGCCAGGTCGCGGGTGGGGACAAGGAGGCCTTCTCCACCCTGTACGACGCCCTGGCCGGGCCCGTGTTCGGGCTGGTGCTCCGGGTGCTGCGGGATCCGGCGCAGTCCGAGGAGGTGGCCCAGGAGGTGATGGTGGAGGTGTGGCGCAGCGCCGCCCGCTACCAGGCCGACCGGGGCTCCGTGATGAGCTGGGTGATGACCATGGCGCACCGCCGGGCGGTGGACCGGGTCCGCTCCGAGCAGGCCGCCAGCGACCGCGAGCAGCGCAGCGCCCAGCGGGAGCGGATGCCCGCCTACGACGAGGTGAGCGAGGAGGTGGCGGTGCGGCTGGAGAGCGAGCAGGTGCGCCGCTGCCTGGGGTCGCTGACCGACCTTCAGCGCCAGGCGGTGACACTGGCGTACTACCGGGGCTACACCTATCGGGAGGTGGCCGCGTCGCTGTCGGCCCCCCTGGGCACGGTCAAGACCCGTCTGCGGGACGGGCTGATCCGTCTGCGCGACTGCATGGGAGTGAGCGCATGAGCGAGGAACACCTGCACGCCCCCACGGGTGCCTACGCGCTCGACGCCCTCCCCGAGGACGAGCGGGAGGCGTTCGAACGCCATCTGGAGAGCTGCCCGGCGTGCGCCCAGGAGGTGCGGGAGCTGACCGCCACGGCCGCCCGGCTGGGTGTGGCCGCCTCGGCGGCACCGCCGCCCGGGATGAAGGCGGCGGTGCTGGCGGGGATCGACAGTGTGCGCCAACTGCCGCCGCTGGTCCCGCCGGACGGGGCCGCTCCGGTCGCCACCCACCGCCGCGCCCGGGGGATCGGCCGGCTGGTGCTGGCCGCCTGTGTCGCGGCGGCGGTGGGCTTCGGCGGGGTGGCGGCCTGGCAGTACCAGCAGGCCGACGACGCCCGCCAGGAGGCCCGCCAGGCCCGTGAGCAGACGGACCGGATGACCGCCGTGCTGTCCGCGCCGGACGCCCGTACGGTGTCCAGCGCCACCCCGGACGGCACCCGGGCGACCGTGGTGGTCTCCCGGGAGCGCAACAGCGCGGTGTTCGTGGCCTCGGGGCTGCCGAAGCCGCCGGCCGGCAAGACCTACCAGCTCTGGTTCGACGACCACGGCACGATGCGCCCGGCCGGGCTGGTCGCACGCGACGGGGCGTCGGTGATGCAGGGCGGGGTGGACGGCGCCAGCGGCGTCGGCGTCACCGTCGAACCGGCGGGCGGCTCCCCCGAGCCGACCAGCGGGCCGCTGATGGTGATGTCCTTCCCGGCCTGAGCGGGCCGAGGCGGTGGCGGGCGGTGGGGTGGGGGGGGGGGCCGCCCCCCATAGGGAGTGC
>NZ_JBEYXH010000026.1:0-100911 GCF_040644755.1 Streptomyces sp. NPDC046887 | reverse complement strand
AAACGCCCGGTTACATTTCGAACCCGGAAGCTAAGCCTTTCAGCGCCGATGGTACTGCAGGGGGGACCCTGTGGGAGAGTAGGACACCGCCGAACAATTGTTGTGGGAAAGCCCCGTACCGGGTATCGGTACGGGGCTTTTCTGCGTTTGGAGCCCTATGTAGGGCGTAGGCGTATGCGGGCCGGATCCTGGTTTATGGGGTCCGGCCCGTTCTCGTATCGGCCGTGTCTACAGACGGCCCGCTGCCTTGAGCGCCAGATACGCGTCGGCCAGGGCGGGGGCGAGGTTCTCCGGGGTGGCATCGACGACGGTGACGCCGTGGCCCCGCAGCCGCTCGGCGGTGCGGGCACGGAGGGCGGTCGCCTTGGCGCCGGCGGCTGCCTCGTAGACGGCGTCCACTGTTCCGCGCGCCGAGGTCATCGCCTGGACGCGGGGGTCGGAGACGGACGCGACCAGGACGTTGTGGCGCTTGGTGAGCTGGGGGAGGACCGGTAGGAGGCCCTCCTCGACCGGTGCGGCATCCAGGCCGGTGAGCAGGACGATGAGGGAGCGCCGAGGGGCGTGGGCCAGAGCGGCGGAGCTGAGGCCGCGGGTGTCTGTCTCGACCAGCTCGGGTTCGAGGGTCGCCAAGGCGTCGACGGCGGCGGGCAGGACGTCCTTGGCCGATCGGCCCCGTACCTGGGCGCGCAGCCGGCGGTCGTAGGCGAGGAGGTCCACGCGGTCACCCGCGCGGGTGGCAAGGGCGATCAGCAGCAGGGCCGCGTCCATGGAGGCGTCCAGGCGCGGGATGTCGCCGACGCGGCCGGCGGAGGTGCGACCGGTGTCGAGCACGACGAGGAGGTGCCGGTCGCGTTCCGGGCGCCAGGTCCGTACGGCGAGGGTGGTCTGCCGCGCGCTGGCACGCCAGTCGATGGAGCGGGTGTCGTCGCCGGGGACGTACTCGCGGAGGCTGTCGAACTCGGTGCCCTCGCCTCGGGTGAGGACGCTGGTGCGGCCGTCGAGCTCACGCAGCCGGGCCAGGCGGGCCGGCAGGTGTTTGCGGCTGTGGAAGGGCGGGAGCGCGCGAACGGTCCACGGCACCCGGTGGCTGCCCTGGCGTGCGGCGAGGCCCAGCGGGCCGTAGGACCTGACGGTGATGCGGTCGGCCTGGTGGTCACCGCGGCGGGTGGGGCGCAGCAGGGTGGTGACACGGCGGCGCTCGCCGGCGGGAACGGTCAAGGCGTGGCGGGACGCGGCCTGTTCGGTGCCGGGGTGCCAGGCGCTGGGCGGCCAGGCGTCGCGGAAGCGGGCGCGAAGGGGCTTGGTGGAGGGGTTGGTGACGGTGAGGTGCACCTCGGCTGCGTCACCCAGTCGAACGCTTGTGTCACCAGATCGGGTGAAACGGAGGGATTTCACTGGCGCTGCGAGGACGTAGTCGCACAGTATTGCGAGTGAGAGAGGCGCGTTGACGGCGAGCATCCCGGTCCAGCTGGGGGCCAGGAAGCCGACGGGCAGCGAGCCGATCGCGGCGAGGAGCGCGGTGCGTCCGGTGAGGGCCATCGTTCGCCTCAGCGGGGCACGGGGACGTGGGCGAGGATGGTCGTGATGACGGAGTCCGGGGTGACTCCCTCCATCTCGGCCTCGGGGCGCAGTTGGATGCGGTGGCGAAGAGTGGGAAGAGCGAGGGCCTTCACGTCGTCCGGGGTCACATAGTCGCGACCGGTGAGCCAGGCCCAGGCGCGGGCGGTGGAGAGCAGGGCGGTGGCTCCCCGAGGGGAGACACCCAGAGAGAGCGAGGGGGACTCACGGGTGGCACGGCAGATATCGACGATGTAGCCGGTGACCTCCGGGGATACGGAGGTCTTGGCGACGGCGGCGCGGGCGGCCTCAAGGTCGGCCGGGCCCGCGACGGGACGGACGCCGGCGGCGTGGAGGTCGCGGGGATCGAAGCCCTCGGCATGGCGGGTGAGGACGTCGATCTCGTGGTCACGAGCGGGAAGGGGGACGGTCAGCTTGAGAAGGAACCGGTCCAGTTGGGCTTCGGGCAGGGGGTAAGTGCCCTCGTACTCGACCGGGTTCTGGGTGGCGGCGACCAGGAAGGGGTCGGGCAGGGCGCGGGGAGTGCCGTCGACAGTGACCTGACGTTCCTCCATCGCCTCCAGCAGTGAGGACTGCGTCTTGGGCGGGGTGCGGTTGATCTCGTCGGCCAGGAGGAGGTTGGTGAAGACCGGGCCGGGCTGGAAGGAGAACTCGGCGGTGCGGGAGTCGTAGACCAGGGAGCCGGTGATGTCGCCGGGCATCAGGTCGGGGGTGAACTGGACGCGCTTGGAATCCAGTTCGAGGGTGGCGGCCAGAGCGCGGACGAGCAGGGTCTTGGCGACGCCGGGGACGCCTTCCAGCAGGACGTGTCCGCGGCAGAGCAGGGCGACGACGAGACCGGTGACTGCGGGGTCCTGTCCGACCACGGCCTTGGCGATCTCGGAGCGCAGCGCTTCCAGGGCGGAGCGGGCGCGGTCCGAGCTCTCGGAGGTCTCGGGGGTCGGGGCGCTCATGAGGTGCGTACCTCTCTTTCGAGGGCGTCGAGTTGGTCGGCGAGAAGGATGAGTGCCGTGTCGTCGGCGGGGGTGGGTCCGAAGAGCAGGGCAGCGGGTTCGAGCCGGGTGGAAGGGAGGCGTTCGGAGACCGCGGGGAGGAGGACGCCGGGGTCGTGTGCCTGGCGGGGGGCCACCCCGACCAGCGGGGCGAGGCGGACACGGGAGGCTTCGCGCAGTACGGTCGCGGCCCGGTCGCGGGCGTCCGTCTTGCGGTAGAGGCGGGCGAGGCCCTCGGTGGTCTCGGAGGCGTGCACCACGGCGGGCAGTCGCTCGGTGACGAGCGGGCCCAGGCGGCGGGCCCGCCAGAGAGCGGCGAGTGCGCCGGCCAGGGCGAGTTGCAGTGTCCCCCAGAGCCAGCCGGAGGGGATGAGTTCCAGGAAGGAGTCCGAGCCGTCGTCGGCACGTTCGCCGACGGCGGTGGGATCGTCCAGAGAGGGGAGGTACCAGGTCAGATGGGTGCGGGAGCCGAGGAGTTGAAGGACCAGCGAGGCGTTGCCCTGTTCGTCCAGGTGCTCGTTGCGCAGCAGGTCGCCGGAGCCGAGCAGGACCGTCTCGCCGCCGGCGGGGCTGCCGACGCGGGCGAGGGAGGCGGATCCGTCGCTGGGGTAGCAGAGATGGCTGTCGGTGGCTTCGGTGGTGTAGAGGCGGCCGCCGAGGTCGACGGCGCCGGCGCGCTTCGCCGCCGGGAGGGCGCAGGAGGGCCGGAGCGTGGTGACGGGGGCGGTCGCGTCCGTGCGGACACCGGGGGCCAGGGTGCCGGTGGCGGAGGGCCCCGCGGAGAGGAGGAGCAGCCGGCCGCCGGTGGAGTCCAGTTCGGCCCGGAGGCGGCGCTGCTGCCGGTCGGTGAGGAGGTCGGGGGTGGTGACGAGCAGGGAGCTGCCGGGTCCGCTGTCGGCGAGGGCCTGGTCGAGTGTGGTGGCGACGCGGACCGTCACCCCGCGCTGCTTGAGCAGTTCGGCGGTGGCGCGGCTGCCGTCGGGGTCGGCGGAGCGGGGGTCGAGGCTGCCGTACTGGGAGTCGGCGCGCAGCAGCGCCATCACCGCGGCGGCCAGCAGCACCAGGGCGGCGGCCAGCAGTATGCCGCGGGCGCGGGTCCACACCTGGCGGGCGGTGCGGGCGGTCGAAGTGGCGGCGGGGGCGGTGGTCATGGTGCTCCGTTGGCCGCGTCGGTCAGCTGGGGCCAGGCTTGGCCGACCGCCGTGTCCAGGTGGGCGAGGCGCTGGTATGCCGCCTGGTCCGCGGCGCGGCCGCCGTATGCGACGTCGTCGAAGGCGCGGGCCGCGGAGCGCAGGGGCTCGGCGTGGTCGGGCAGGACGCGGCCGGCCTCGCCGGCTGCCTCGTCGGCGGTGCGGCCGGGGCGCGGGTCCAGGAGGGCGCGCTCCTCCAGGGAGCGGACCAGGGCGCGCATGCGTTCCTGGACGGCCTGGTTCCAGCGGCCGGCGGCGGCGTGGGCCTCGGCGGTGCGCCGGTGCTCGGCGGCGGTGCGGGGTCCCTCGCCGAAGAGGGTTTCGGAGGGCAGCCGGGTGCGGTCGGGGGTGCCGAGGCGCCACCACAGCGCCCCGACGACGGCCAGGGCGAAGAGGATGACGACCACCAGCCCGAGCACTCCGCCGGGGGTGGCTCGGGAGGCGGTGTCGAACAGTCCGCCGACCCACTCCCAGAAGGTTTCCAGGGCCTGCTGGAGGGGGTTCGGGTCGTTCTCGTGGTACATCGGGTCGGACAGTTCCCGCTCGGCCGCCTCCCGGGCCGGGACGCGCGGGATGTCCAGCGGTACGTCGTCGGCGTCGCCGTGCGCGTGGATCAGTGCCCGGGCCGCCACGCCCCCCGTGACCGGCACCGCATCAGCCCCTGGGGGCGGAGTCGCTGGGCGGAGGGCCGTAGCCGGGGACACCGGCCGCGCGGGCCAGCTCCAGGTCCAGGGCCTCGCGGCGGATGCGCTGGTCGATGTAGAGGAGTACCGGCACCCCGGAGGCGATCGGATAGGTGATCGCGGAGGAGACGACCGAGCCGATACCGGTGATGATCAGGAACGACCAGCCGAAGTCCGTGCCGGTGCCGCTCATGATTCCGGTGAAACCGTCGCCGTCGACGATGAGGGCGATGATCCCGAACGGGATCGAGATGATCATGGAGATCAGCAGGGTCAGCAGAATGGTGAGCGCCATGATGCCGAAGGTGCGCCACCAGGCGCCGCGCACCAGCTTGGCCGAGCGCTTGAGCGAGCCGATGACACCCTGGCGCTCCAGCATCAGGGCCGCGGAGGCCAGGGCGAAGCGGATGTTCAGCCAGACCATCACGACGATCCCGCCGAGGCTGCCCAGGGCGACCAGCGGGATCCCCGCCTCGGGAGTGGAGAGCAGCAACAGGCCGGGGAGCAGCGCGACGGCGGCGATCGCGATGTTCATGGCGGGCAGCAGCACGGTCAGGCCGAGCAGATGGGGCAGCCGGGGGCGCGACTCGCGCCAGACGTCGGCGAACTCGACCTGGCGGCCGAGTACCGAGCGGCTGATCACATTGGTCAGCAGCGCCGTGGTGAAGATCGAGGCCACCAGACCCAGGAGCACGGCCGGGCCGAGCGCCGCGAAGGTGGACTTCAGCGACTCCATCGCCGCGTCCATGGCCTCTTCGGTGGTGGCGTTGGGGCTCAGCTCGGGAGGCTGCGGTATCAGGTACCGCTCGATGAGAAGGGAACCGATCTCCATGATCACGGAGACGGTGACCGTGATGCCCAGCACGGTGCGCCAGTGGGCCCGCAGCGTGGAGACCGCGCCGTCGAGGATCTCGCCCATACCGAGCGGGCGCAGCGGGATCACACCGGGCTTGGCGGCCGGCGGGCGGCCCCAGCCTCCGGCACCCCACCCGCCGCCCTGAGGCGGGCCGCCCCAGCCGGGCGGAGGGACCGGACCGGACGCTCCGGGGGTGGCCGGTGGGGACCACTGGCCGGCGGGCGGCTGCTCCTTGGACCACTGGGGGCCCGTGCTGCCGGGAGCCGTGCTGCCGGGGCCCGTGCTGCCGGGCTCGGTGCTGCCGGGGCCCGTGCTGCCAGGACCGGTACCGCTGGGGCCTGCACCGCTGGGACTCGTACTGCTGGGACCCGTACCGCCGGGAGCCGTGCCGGTGGGGTGATCTGCCGGGCCGGTCTGCCCGGGAGCGTCGGCACTCCGGCCGTCCGAGGCGCCGGAGGCCCCCGGATCGTCGGAAGGGGAAGACCCCGGCGAGGTCCAGCCCGGAGTGTCGTTCACGCTCGTCCACCTCAACAGTCGGTCGCGGAGCCGGTCCGTCGAACCGGCGGGAACACCGTGCCGGGCCGCTCGTCTGGGCGGCAGGCTGGCAGCCATGGTGCCACGCGCCACCAGCCGCCGGACCGGGGCCCGGGGGCCATGGCCACCTTCATTGTCGGTGGCTCAGCGGGCAGACTGGGCGGATGGCTGATCAGCAGGCACAGACTGTCCTGGAGACCCGACCCCCCGCGCTGCCCGCGCTGCGTTGGGACGAGCCGCCGGAGGGCCCCGTGGTGGTCCTCCTCGATCAGACCCGGCTCCCCGCCGAGGAGGTCGAGCTGGTGTGCACGGACGTGCCCGCCCTCGTCGAGGCGATACAGCGGCTCGCGGTGCGCGGGGCGCCGCTGCTGGGCGTCGCCGGCGCCTACGGGGTGGCCCTGGCGGCGGCCCGCGGTTACGACGTACCGGAGGCGTCCGCGCTGCTCGCCGGTGCGCGGCCCACCGCGGTGAACCTCGGGTACGGGGTGCGGCGGGCGGCGGCCGCGCACCGGGCGGCCGCGGAGAAGGGCGCGGGCCGGAGTGATGCGGCGGCGGCCGCGCTGGCCGAGGCGCGGGCCCTGCACCGGGAGGACGCCGAGGCCAGCGCGGCGATGGCCGGCCATGGGCTGGCGCTCCTGGACGAGCTGCTGCCCGGCGGCGGCCACCGGGTCCTCACCCACTGCAACACCGGGGCGCTGGTCTCCGGCGGTGAGGGCACCGCGTTCGCGGTGGCGCTGGCGGCGCACCGCAAGGGCAGGCTGCGGCGGCTGTGGGTGGACGAGACCCGTCCGCTGCTCCAGGGTGCCCGGCTCACCACCTACGAGGCGGCCCGCAACGGCATGGCGTACACCCTGCTGACCGACAACGCGGCCGGTTCGCTGTTCGCGGCGGGCGAGGTGGACGCGGTGCTCGTCGGCGCCGACCGGATCGCGGCGGACGGCTCGGTGGCGAACAAGGTCGGCAGCTACCCGCTGGCGGTCCTGGCCCGCTACCACCATGTGCCGTTCATCGTGGTGGCGCCCGTGAGCACCATCGACCCCGACACCCCGGACGGCGCGTCCATCGAGATCGAGCAGCGTCCCGGACAGGAGGTGACCGAACTCACCGCACCCCCGCAGATAGCCACCGGTGCCCCGGGAGCGGTCAGTGGACTGCCCGTGGCGCCACTGGGCACTCAGGCGTACAACCCGGCGTTCGATGTGACGCCACCGGAGCTGGTGACGGCGATCGTCACCGAACTGGGGGCCGTTTCGCCGGTGACCGGGCCCGCGATAGCCGAGCTGTGCGCGAGGTCACGCCAGGCCCCGATGAGCTGATGGGATGATGTCGAATATGAAAGGACGCGTCCTCGTCGTCGACGACGACACCGCACTGGCCGAGATGCTCGGGATCGTGCTGCGTGGTGAGGGTTTCGAACCGTCGTTCGTAGCGGACGGCGACAAGGCACTGGCAGCCTTCCGGGAGGCCAAGCCTGACCTGGTGCTGCTGGACCTGATGCTGCCCGGACGGGACGGCATCGAGGTGTGCCGGCTCATCCGCGCCGAGTCCGGGGTGCCGATCGTGATGCTCACCGCCAAGAGCGACACCGTCGACGTGGTGGTCGGCCTGGAATCCGGGGCCGACGACTACATCGTCAAGCCGTTCAAGCCGAAGGAGCTGGTCGCCCGTATCCGGGCCCGGCTCCGCCGCTCGGAGGAGCCGGCACCGGAGCAGCTCACCATCGGTGACCTGGTCATCGACGTGGCGGGCCACTCGGTGAAGCGGGACGGGCAGTCCATCGCCCTCACCCCGCTGGAGTTCGACCTGCTGGTCGCGCTCGCCCGCAAGCCCTGGCAGGTCTTCACCCGCGAGGTGCTGCTGGAGCAGGTCTGGGGCTACCGCCATGCCGCCGACACCCGGCTGGTGAACGTGCACGTCCAGCGGTTGCGCTCCAAGGTCGAGAAGGACCCGGAGCGCCCCGAGATCGTGGTCACCGTCCGCGGCGTCGGCTACAAGGCCGGGCCGAGCTGACATGTTCCGCGGCAGTGCTGCTCCGAAGCCCGGGAGGAACGGGAACCCGGGAGTCCGTGCGGGGCGGGCTGCCGGACGGGGGACGGACGGGTCCGGGACGCCCGGGTCGGGTATGGCCGGATCGGAAACGGCCCGGTCGGAAACGGCTGGGTCGGGTATGGCTGGGTCGGAAACGGCTGGGTCGGGTATGGCTGGGTCGGAAACGGTCCGGTCGGAAACGGCTGGGTCGGGTAGGGCCGGGGTGAAGGCGAACGGGTCCGGGATGAACCGGTCTGGGACGTACGCGTCCGGGACGAGCGGGTCTGGGTCGACTGGATTCGGGTCGACCGGGTCCGGGGCGGGCGGGGCCCGGTCGAGTGGGGCCGGGGCCGGTGGGGCCGGGAAGGGCAGGGGCGGCAGGCGGCTGCCGGTCGGGCGCCGGCTGCTCCGCGGTGGCGCGCCGGGTGGGCGGGTGCTGCGGCTGCTGGTCCGCTGGGTGCGGCGTCCGCTGCTCCCCGCGGTCCGGTTGTGGCGGCGCAACATCCAGTTGCGGGTGGTCGCCGGCACCCTGCTGATGTCCCTGGGCGTGGTGCTGCTGCTCGGCTTCGTCGTCATCGGGCAGATGCGCAACGGCCTGCTCGACGCCAAGGAGCGGGCCGCGCAGAGCCAGGCCTCCGGCGGATTCTCCGCCGCCCAGGACCCGGCCCGGTTCACCGGGCCCGGCCAGGACGGCGGCGCCGGCAACGACGACACCGCCCGGACCTCGCTGAACTGGCGCTCCGACCTGGTGGTGCAGCTCGCCTCCGGCGGACAGGGCGCCTTCAACGTCGTGGCGCTCAGCTCCGCCAACGAGGGCGCCGCCAGCCGGGGCGCCCGCGCCTCCGGCGGGGTCGACCCGGCGACCAGCATCCCCGCGGGGCTGCGGGACTCGGTGGCCTCGGGCACCGGCACCTTCCAGACGTACACCCGGGTGCACTACACCGACGGCAAGCGCTCCGAGGCCGCCCTGGTCATCGGCAAGCGCCTCAACGACGTCGACGGCAACTCCTACGAGCTGTACTACCTCTTCCCGCTCACCCAGGAGGAGGACTCGCTGTCACTGGTGAAGACGACCCTGGCGACGGCCGGACTCTTCGTGGTCGTGCTGCTCGGCGCGATCGCCTGGCTGGTGGTGCGCCAGGTCGTCACCCCCGTGCGGATGGCCGCCGGCATCGCCGAGCGGCTCTCCGCCGGACGCCTCCAGGAGCGGATGAAGGTCACCGGCGAGGACGACATCGCCCGGCTCGGCGAGGCCTTCAACAAGATGGCGCAGAACCTCCAGCTGAAGATCCAGCAGCTGGAGGAGCTGTCCCGGATGCAGCGCCGGTTCGTCTCCGACGTCTCGCACGAGCTGCGCACCCCGCTCACCACCGTGCGGATGGCGGCCGATGTCATCCATGAGGCCCGGCAGGACTTCGACCCGGTCACCGCGCGCTCCGCCGAGCTCCTCGGCGACCAGCTCGACCGGTTCGAGTCGCTGCTCGCGGACCTGCTGGAGATCAGCCGCTTCGACGCGGGCGCCGCCGCGCTGGAGGCCGAGCCGATAGACCTGCGCAATGTCGTGCACCGGGTCATCGGCGGTGCCGCGCCGCTGGTCGAGCGGAAAGGCGGCCGGATCGTCGTCCTCGGCGACGAGCAGCCGGTCATCGCCGAGGCCGACGCGCGCCGCGTGGAGCGCGTGCTGCGCAACCTGGTGGTCAACGCGGTCGAGCACGGCGAGGGCCGGAACGTCGTGGTGCGGCTCGCCGCCGCGGGCGGCGCGGTCGCCGTCGCGGTGCGCGACCACGGGGTCGGGTTGAAGCCCGGCGAGGCCACACGGGTGTTCAACCGGTTCTGGCGGGCCGACCCGGCCCGCGCCCGTACCACCGGCGGTACGGGTCTTGGCCTGTCGATCGCCGTCGAGGACGCCCGGCTGCACGGCGGCTGGCTCCAGGCCTGGGGCGAGCCGGGCGGTGGCTCCCAGTTCCGGCTGACACTGCCGCGTACCGCCGACGAACCGCTGCGCGGCTCGCCCATCCCGCTGGAGCCGGAGGACTCCCGGCGCAACCGCGAGCAGGCCGCCGCGGCCGCCCCGACGGGACAGGAGCCCGGACGGGCGGTGTCCCGGCCGGCCGGCCTGGACTGCGGGGGGCTGCCGATGCCTCCCGGTGTCGCCCTGCCGGGCCGCCCGCCCCAGCAACCCGCCGCCGACCCCACCGCGCTGCCGGGCAACGGCGCCCGGGTGGTGCCGCGCGGGGACCGGGACGATGGTGACGTCTCGCCGGGCGGAGCCTCACCGGGGAATGTCGCGACGAGTGGCGCCTCGCCGGGCGCGGAGCGGTCGGGCGGGGAGCGGCCGAAGGGGGAGCAGGGGGAGCAGGGGGAGAGCGCGGACGGGTCGGTCGAGGGGCGGCGTGCACCCGGCAGCGGGAGCGGGAGCAGCGAGGAAGGCCCGCGGGCGCGGGACGGTCGGCGGGAGGGGTCGAGACGTGAGCGGTGACCGGCGGCGGGCCCGTCGTGGTGCGGTGGGAGTGCCCGGCGGGCGGGGGAGGCGTCCCGGGCGGAGGCGGGGTCCCCGGCCGGTACGGGCGCTGGTGCTGGTGGCGGTGGGGGCGCTGCTGGCCGGTTGCGCGTCCATGCCGGACGGCGGTGACGTATCGCAGGTGAAGGCCTCCAACCCGGGCGACTCGCAGGTGCGGGTGTATCCGGTGCCGCCGCGCGAGGAGGCCGAGCCCGGGGAGATCGTGGACGGCTTCCTGGAGGCGATGACCGGTGACGACCCCGGGTTCGCGATCGCGCGCAAGTATCTGACCAAGCGGGCGGCGAGCGGCTGGAAGCCGGAGGAGCGCACCACGGTGCTGACCTCGGCGCCCGCCAGCGGCCAGCCGGAGCGCCCGGCGGACCGCCCGACGGGCCGCGAGGAGGCCGCCGCCGGGCTGCTGTACCGGCTGTCCGGACGGCAGATCGCCGCAGTGGACAGCAGCCACGCCTACCAGCCGGTCCGCGCGGCCCGCTACACCGGTGCGCTGCATCTGGTGCAGGTGCCCGGCGCCGACGGCCGCAGCCGCGAGTGGCGCATCGACAGCCTGCCCCAGGGCCTGCTGCTGAGCGAGTCCGACTTCCAGCGCAACTACCGCTCGGTGAACACCTACTACTTCGCCTCCGGGCAGCAGCGCACCATGGTCGCCGACCCGGTGTACATCCGGCAGCGGCAGGACCCGGTGACCCGGATGGACCCGGTGGCGCAGACCGTACGGGCCCTGCTGGACGGCCCCACCAGCTGGCTGGCGCCGGTCGTGGAGTCCAGTTTCCCCACCGGCGCGGCACTGCGCGAGGGCGTCACCGCGCTGGCCCCCGACGACCAGAACCGGCTCAAGGTGCCGCTGGACGGGAAGGCGGCCGACGTCGGCCAGGAGCGGTGCCGGCGGATGGCCGCGCAGCTGCTGCTGACCGTCGGCAGCATCGGTGCCACCCGCATCGAGCAGGTGGAGCTCCAGCGTCCGGACGGGCGTCAGGCGTGCGTACTGGACGAGAGCGACCAGGACGAGTACCGCACCGACCCCTCCGGGGGGATGCGCGCCAACCCCTACTTCGTGGACGCCTCCGGCCGGCTCGCCCGGCTGGAGGTCGGTACCGAGGACGTCGGCCTGCCGGTTCCGGTGGAGGGCCCGTTCGGCAACGGTACGGTCCGGGTCGGCCAGGCGGCCGTGGCCCGTGACGAGCGGCGTGCGGCCGTGATCTCCGACGGGGGCAGCCATCTGCGGGTGGCGTCCGTGGTCTCGGACGTCGAACTGCCCGGTGTCCTGGTGGACAGCCGCGGCGTCCGGCCCGAGGACCGGCTGTCCACACCGAGCTGGGACGGCCGGGACGGACTCTGGGTCGCCGACCGGAATCCGGCCGACCCCAGGCTGCTGATGGTGCCGGACGACATCGGCAGGCCGCTGGAGGCCACCACACCGTGGCTGACCGACGGGGTACGGATCGAGGAGGTCAAGGCCTCGGCGGACGGGGTGCGGATCGCGCTGCTGCTGCGCAAGGGCGAGACCACCAGCCTGTACATGGGCCGGGTGGAGCGGCACGGCAGCGGCCAGGAGCAGACCGTGGAGGTGGTCGACCTCCAGGCGGTGGCGCCCCGGATGGACTCGGTGCGGTCGGTGTCCTGGGCGGGTCCGAGCCGGCTGGTGGTGCTGGGGAAGCCCGCCGGCGGCGTGGAGCAGGTGCGTTACCTCCAGACGGACGGTTCCACCTCGGGCGCGGCGGTGCCGGGGCTGAACCAGGTGCAGGCGATCGCCGCGGCGGACGACGAGCGGGCCCCGCTGGTGGCCGCCGCCGACGACGGGATCGTCCGGCTCCAGGCCGGTGCCAACTGGCAGCCGATGGTGAAGAAGGGCAGCGCCCCGGTGTATCCGGGATAGCCCCCGTCTCGTACCCGCCGGCTTGGGAGACGGTTGTCCACAGGGGTGGCCGGGGTGGGCGGGCGCTGCCACCGTGGAGTGGTGCGACAGTGGTGGGAGGAGATCGCCGGGCTGGTGCTGCCCGTCGACTGCGCGGGGTGCGGCCGGCCCCGTACGCGGCTGTGTGAGGGCTGCGCGCAGGCGCTGTACGGGAGCGGGGCGCAGCGGGTGCGGCCGGTGCCGGAGCCGCCGGGGCTGCCCCCGGTGTTCGCGGCCGCCCCGTACGCGAACGGCCCCCGTGCGGTGCTGCTGGGCCACAAGGAGCGGGGCGCCCTGCCGTCGGCGCGGCCGCTGGGCGCGGCCCTGGCGGAGGCGGTACGGGCGGCCGCCGCGTTCCGCCCGGCATCCGTCGTCCGCCCGGCATCCGTCGTCCACCCGGCATCCGTCGTCCGCCCGGCATCCGTCGTCCGCCCGGCATCCGTCGTCCGCGCGGCCGGTACCACCGCACGGGGTGGTGGCGGTGGGCCGCTGCTGCTGGTGCCGGTGCCGTCGGCACGGCGCGCGGTACGGGCGCGGGGCCATGACCCGGGGCGCCGGATCGCCACCGCCGCGGCCGCCGAGCTGCGACGCACCGGAACACCCGCACGGGTGCTGCCGGTGCTGCGCCAGCGCGGACGGGTGGCCGACCAGGCGGCGCTGACGGCCGCGGAGCGGCTGGACAACATGGCCGGGGCGCTGGAGCTGGTCCCCGGCGGTGGGCGGCTCCTCGACGGATGGCTGCGCGACGGATGGCCGCGCGAGGGCGGGCGGCCGGTGCTGGTGGACGATCTGATGACCACCGGGGCCTCCCTGGCGGAGGCCGCTCGCGCCCTCGCCACGGCCCTTCCCGCCGGTCGCCGGGGGATTCCCGCGGCGGTCGTCTGCGCTCCGGCGATGTCGTTCGAATTAAACCGGAACGGACGGGGAACTTGCATCGTTGCAGGTGGTGAGAGCTGAAAGCACCTGATCGTAGACAGGTACGGACAGCGGGTGCCGATACCCGCTCCTGCGAGCTATGTTCGGTGTGAGGAATGGCGAAAGCCGCGCTTCACCGAATGCGCTGGGTGCTGCGCCGGGATGTGTTCCGGGGCAGGTCAGAGCATCGATGACTGGTGGGGTTGGAGGCTTGCCGACGGGGGAGGAGGAGGTCGAGTCGCCAAGTCCGGGACTCCGGCGCTCACCGGGGTCTGGGTGTAAAAGGAAATGCTCGCCGGCCGGTGGGCCGGCCAAGCTATCCGGGAACGGAGTTCTGCGTGGACATCGTCGTCAAGGGCCGCAAGACCGAGGTACCCGAGCGGTTCCGCAAGCACGTGGCCGAGAAGCTGAAGCTGGAGAAGATCCAGAAGCTCGACGGCAAGGTGATCAGCCTCGACGTCGAGGTGTCCAAGGAACACAACCCGCGGCAGGCCGACCGGTCGGACCGCGTGGAAATCACACTCCACTCCCGCGGCCCGGTGATCCGGGCGGAAGCATCGGCGGCCGACCCCTACGCCGCGCTGGACCTCGCCACCGGCAAGTTGGAGGCGCGGCTGCGCAAGCAGCACGACAAGCGCCACAACCGCCGGGGCACGGGCCGGCTGTCGGCCGCGGAGGTCGCCGACACCGTGCCGGGTGTGGCCCAACTGAGTGCTGACGGCACCGTCATCCCCACCGAAGCCGAGGACGCCGTTCCGACGACCCGGATCGGCTCCCTGGAGGTGCAGGGGGAAGGGCCCCTGGTGGTCCGCGAGAAGACCCACACGGCCGCGCCGATGACGCTCGACCAGGCTCTCTACGAGATGGAGCTGGTCGGGCACGACTTCTACCTGTTCGTCGACTCCGAGACGAAGCAGCCCAGTGTGGTCTACCGGCGGCACGCCTACGACTACGGCGTCATCCACCTGGAGAGCGACCCGCTGGCCGGTGCCGAACCCGGCGGCGCCGGCGGTGCGCTCGGCGGCTGAGCGTGACTGACAGCGGCTGACGGCAGCCCGTCCGCCTTCATACGGTGCCTCGACGTGCCCCTGGAGCGCCCCTTGTGCGCCCCAGGGGCACCACCGTGCCACCACGGGTTCACACCCGCCACCGCTGGTACCCCGCGCCGCCCCCTGGACGTGGAATCATGTCCGCACGCGCCAACCATTGCCCCGATGAACGAGGTTGGCGGAAGGAAGCGCAAGCGTCAGGCGATGCCTGCAGGGGAGGAACGATGGCGGACAGCTTCGGCCCGGTGCACTACCGGGGAGGCTCCGGCGCCCCGATGAGCGGAACCGGCGCCGCGCGCGATGCCGACGGCCGTGATGCTCGGGATCGGAATGACCACGACCGTGATGCCGATGGACCGGGTGGTGGTCGTGGGGAGGGTGTGCCGGCGCGGTCCGAACCGATCCGGGTCCTCGTCGTCGACGACCACGCCCTCTTCCGCCGGGGGCTGGAGATCGTCCTCGCCCACGAGGAGGACATCGAGGTGGTCGGCGAGGCGGGGGACGGCGCGGAGGCCGTCGACAAGGCCGCCGACCTGCTGCCCGACATCGTGCTGATGGATGTGCGGATGCCCCGGCGCGGCGGTATCGAGGCGTGCACCTCCATCAAGGAGGTCGCCCCCAGCGCGAAGATCATCATGCTGACGATCAGCGACGAGGAGGCGGACCTCTACGAGGCCATCAAGGCGGGCGCCACCGGGTACCTGCTCAAGGAGATCTCCACCGACGAGGTGGCCACCGCCATCCGCGCGGTGGCCGACGGCCAGTCGCAGATCAGCCCGTCGATGGCCTCCAAGCTGCTCACCGAGTTCAAGTCGATGATCCAGCGCACCGACGAGCGGCGGCTGGTCCCCGCACCCCGGCTGACGGACCGGGAGCTGGAGGTGCTGAAACTGGTCGCCACCGGGATGAACAACCGGGACATCGCCAAGGAGTTGTTCATCTCCGAGAACACCGTGAAGAACCATGTCCGCAACATCCTGGAGAAGCTGCAACTGCACTCCCGGATGGAGGCGGTGGTCTACGCGATGCGGGAGAAGATCCTGGAGATTCGATAGTGGGGGTGGGGCGAGGTGGGGCGGGGCGGGGACGGTCGTTCGGTGGTCTGGAGGCCGGTGGCCCGGGGGCGGCTAGAGGGCGGCCAGGGTGGCCGTCAGCGGGGCCGCCAACTCCGTACGGTCCACGCGCTCCACGCGTACCGCGTCGCAGCCCACCCACTCCGCCGCCTCCCGCAGGGCCCGGGCCATCGGCTCCACCGCCTTGGCGGAGTCCAGCGACACCTGGCGGGCGATCAGGGTGCGCCCCTCCCGCGCCGGGTCGACCCGGCCCAGCAGCCGGCCGCCGGCCAGCAGCGGCATCGCGAAGTAGCCGTGTATGCGCTTCTGCCGGGGCACATAGGCCTCCAGCCGGTGCGTGAACCCGAAGATCCGCTCGGTGCGGGCGCGCTCCCAGATCAGTGAGTCGAACGGGGAGAGCAGTGTGGTGCGGTGCCGCCCGCGCGGTGCCGTCTCCAGCGCGGCCGGGTCCGCCCAGGCGGGCTTCTCCCAGCCCTGGACGCGCACCGGGACCAGTCCCGAGTCGGCGACCACGGCGTCGAACTGCTCGCCCTTGAGCCGGTGGTAGTCCGCGATGTCGGCGCGGGTGCCCACCCCCAGGGCCTCCCCGGCCAGCCGCACCAGGCGCCGCAGGCACTCGGTGTCGTCCAGCTCGTCGTGGAGCAGCTCCGCCGGGACGGCCCGCTCGGCCAGGTCGTACACCCGCTTCCAGCCCCGCCGCTCGACGCACACCACCTCCCCGTACATCAGCGCGCGCTCCACGGCGACCTTGGACGCCGACCAGTCCCACCACTCCCCGCCGTTCTTCGCGCCGCCGAGCTCGGTGGCGGTGAGCGGCCCCTCGGCGCGCAACTGCTTGACCACCGTCTCGTAGGCACCCTCGGGCAGGTCGTGCGACCACTGCGGGCGCGCGCGGAAGGCCCGGCGGCGGAAGGCGAAGTGCGGCCACTCCTCGATGGGCAGGATGCAGGCCGCGTGCGACCAGTACTCGAAGGCGTGCGCCCCGGTCCAGTACGCGGCGTCGACCACCGGGCGGCCCACGGCGCCCAGCCGCGCGTACGGCACCAGCTCGTGCGAGCGGGCCAGCACCGAGATGGTGTCCAGCTGTACGGCACCCAGGTGCCGCAGCACCCCGCGCACACCGGCCCGGCGGTCCGGGGCGCCCAGCAGGCCCTGGGCACGCAGCGCGATCCGACGGGCCTCGTCGGCGGAGAGTTCGGCGAGAGGGGGCGGCGCGGTCGTCATGAGGGGCACGATAGACCGCGCCACTGACACCCCGGCGCGCCGCCTGCCGGGCGCCCGCCCGGACTCGCCGGTTCCGCCGGCTCCAGCGGTTTCGGTCAGGCGGCGGGGTCCGGCGACGCGGTGACGCGCGGGGCGGGGAGGTACGGCACGGGGGTGGGCAGGCCGAGGTCGGAGGGGAGCAGCGAGGCGCGCCAGCAGTCGCGCAGGGTGCCGTTGTTGCTCAGGGCGGCGCGCTGGACGCCCTCCAGGGTGAAGCCCGCGCGCCGCGCCGTACCCAGGGATGCGGTGTTGCCCACCTCGGCCAGCCAGTCCAGCCGGTGGCAGCCCAGCTCGGTGAAGGCCCAGCGGGCCAGCGCGGAAACGGTCTCGGCCGTGTAGCCGGCGCCGCGGTGGCGGGCGCCCATCCAGTACCCGACCTCCCAGTACCCGGGACGCGGGTGGCGGACGGAGGCCGCGCCCATCGGCGTACCACCGCCGGGTCCGCGTACCGCGAAGGTGAACTCCGTCTCGTGGTGCCAGCCGTCCGGGGCCATCCGCAGCACGAAGGACTCGGCGTGCTCACGCCCGTACGGCACCGGGACCGTCGTCCAGCGCTGCACCGCCGCGTCCTGGCAGGCCTCGAAGACGGCGTCGACGTCCTCCGGCGTGAAGGTGTCCAGCAGCAGGCGCGGTGTCGTCAGCGTGACGGGTTCCATGACGGGATTCTGGTCGCGGCGGGGCGCTCTGGCGAGCGCTTTACGTCGGTGGGGAGGCAGGGAGGGGGCGGCCGGGCCGCTGCGGGTGGCTCCGGCGGGGGCGGGTCGTCGGCGGGCTGTGTGTGCGGCCTCCGCGCGTTGCGCGAGCCCCTTGGCGGGTTGACGGGACCGGGGCGTGCCGGAGGGCTGTGGGGCCGGTGGGGTCGGTGGGGGACGTACGCCTGGGGTGGCGCGCGGCTGCCTGCGGCGGGCGGGCCCGTGGGGAAGCATGCCTGCGTCCGTGGCCTGGCCTGGCCTGGTCGAGCGTCCCGGCGGCGCCACTCGGCGGGCGGGGCGGGTCGCGCGGGGCGGCCCGTACACCCGGGCAGGGATGAGCCTCGCGCGGCCCGGGTGGGGACGCCGCCTGGCCCAGCGGGTCCGGGCCCCGGAGCAGGGCGCCCCGCGTCCGTGGGCCCGGTAGGGCGTCCTGGCGGAGGAGCGGGTGCCGGGTGCTCCCCGACGGACGCTCAGCGTCACGGCGACACCACGCTGCGGGGTACGGCCCCGGGGTCGGTGCCACCGCGGTGGGCGACGCGGGCCGCGGTGGGCGGCCCCGTACGCCCGGGCGAGCGCGCTCTCCGCCCGCCCGCGTCGGTCCGCTCACAGGCCTCCTGCCTGTCCCCCCGGCAGAGGCGCGAGGGCCCTGGCCGCGGGGCGCGGGGCTGGGGCTCGGCGATCGGCCCCCGGCCCGCCTCCCTGGCCCCCTCCCCGGCCTGTCTCCCCGGCCCGCCTCCGGCCGAGCGGGCGGGCCCCGGCGGGGAGGTCCCGGCGGGGGAGGTCCCGGGGGCCGGTTTCGGATCGGGCGGCACCTTCCGGGCCTTCTGTGCGTTCTCCTGGCAGGGCGGTGTGCCGTGGCGGCGGGCGGCTGTGGTACGCGGCGGGGTGCGCACCTCCCGGCGCGGCGGCGTCCTCGCTTACGATGGCCGATGCGGTGGGGCCCACCTGCCGTGCCCGTGCCAGCGTCCACGGCGGTCCAGGACCGGACCGTGTGGACCCAGACCCAGTGCCAGGCCCGACCGGCAAGGAGACCAGCCTCAGTGTCCGTCTTCAACAAGCTCATGCGTGCAGGCGAAGGCAAGATCCTGCGCAAACTGCACCGCATCGCGGACCAGGTCAACTCCATCGAAGAGGACTTCGCCGCCCTCTCCGACGCCGAGTTGCGCGCCCTGACCGACGAGTACAAGCAGCGGTTCGCCGACGGCGAGAGCCTGGACGACCTGCTGCCCGAGGCGTTCGCCACGGTCCGCGAGGGGGCCAAGCGGGTGCTCGGCCAGCGCCACTACGACGTCCAGATCATGGGCGGCGCCGCGCTGCACCTCGGCTATGTCGCCGAGATGAAGACCGGTGAGGGCAAGACCCTCGTCGGCACCCTGCCCGCGTACCTCAACGCGCTCTCCGGCAAGGGCGTGCACCTGATCACGGTCAACGACTACCTCGCCCAGCGCGACTCCGAGATGATGGGCCGGGTCCACAAGTTCCTGGGCCTGGAGGTCGGCTGCATCCTGGCGAACATGTCGCCCGCGCAGCGCCGTGAGCAGTACGCCTGCGACATCACCTATGGCACCAACAACGAGTTCGGCTTCGACTACCTGCGCGACAACATGGCGTGGTCGCAGGAGGAGCTGGTCCAGCGCGGCCACAACTACGCCTGCGTGGACGAGGTCGACTCGATCCTGGTGGACGAGGCCCGTACGCCGCTGATCATCTCCGGCCCCGCCGACCAGGCCACCAAGTGGTACGGCGACTTCGCCAAGCTGGTCACCCGCCTCACCCGCGGTGAGCCCGGCAACCACCTCAAGGGCATCGAGGAGACCGGCGACTACGAGGTCGACGAGAAGAAGCGGACCGTGGCCATCCACGAGTCCGGCGTCGCCAAGGTCGAGGACTGGCTCGGCATCGACAACCTCTACGAGTCGGTCAACACCCCGCTCGTCGGTTATCTGAACAACGCCATCAAGGCGAAGGAACTGTTCAAGAAGGACAAGGACTACGTCGTCATCGACGGCGAGGTCATGATCGTCGACGAGCACACCGGCCGTATCCTCGCCGGCCGCCGCTACAACGAGGGCATGCACCAGGCGATCGAGGCGAAGGAGGGGGTGGACATCAAGGACGAGAACCAGACCCTCGCCACGATCACCCTGCAGAACTTCTTCCGCCTCTACGACAAGCTCTCCGGTATGACCGGTACGGCGATGACCGAGGCCGCCGAGTTCCACCAGATCTACAAGCTCGGCGTGGTCCCCATCCCGACCAACCGCCCCATGGTCCGCAAGGACCAGTCGGACCTGATCTACCGCACCGAGGTGGCCAAGTTCGCCGCGGTCGTGGACGACATCGCGGAGAAGCACGAGAAGGGCCAGCCGATCCTGGTCGGCACCACCTCGGTCGAGAAGTCCGAGTACCTCTCGCAGCAGCTCAGCAAGCGCGGTGTGGCGCACGAGGTGCTCAACGCCAAGCAGCACGACCGGGAGGCGACCATCGTCGCCCAGGCCGGCCGCCGCGGCGCCGTCACCGTCGCCACCAACATGGCCGGCCGCGGCACCGACATCAAGCTCGGCGGCAACCCGGACGACCTCGCCGAGGCCGAGCTGCGCCAGCGCGGCCTGGACCCGGTCGAGCACCAGGAGGAGTGGGTCGCCGCGCTGCCCACCGCTCTGGAGAAGGCCGAGCTGGCGGTCAAGGCCGAGTCGGACGAGGTCCGCGACCTCGGCGGGCTGTACGTGCTGGGCACCGAGCGCCATGAGTCGCGCCGTATCGACAACCAGCTGCGCGGCCGCTCCGGCCGCCAGGGCGACCCGGGCGAGTCCCGCTTCTACCTCTCCCTCGGCGACGACCTGATGCGGCTGTTCAAGGCCCAGATGGTCGAGCGCGTGATGGCCATGGCCAACGTCCCGGACGATGTGCCGATCGAGAACAAGATGGTCACCCGGGCCATCGCCTCCGCGCAGTCCCAGGTCGAGCAGCAGAACTTCGAGACCCGTAAGAACGTCCTGAAGTACGACGAGGTGCTCAACCGGCAGCGCGAGGTCATCTACGGCGAGCGCCGCCGCGTCCTGGAGGGCGAGGACCTGCACGAGCAGGTCCAGCACTTCATGAACGACACCATCGACGCGTACATCCAGGCCGAGACGGTCGAGGGCTTCGCCGAGGACTGGGACCTGGACCGGCTGTGGGGCGCCTTCCGGCAGCTCTACCCGGTCAAGGTGACCATCGAGGAGCTGGAGGACGCGGCCGGCGACCGGGCCGGGATCACCTCCGAGTTCATCGCCGAGTCCATCAAGGACGACGTCCGCGAGCAGTACGAGGCCCGCGAGAAGCAGCTCGGCTCGGACATCATGCGCGAGCTGGAGCGGCGTGTGGTGCTCTCCGTGCTGGACCGCAAGTGGCGTGAGCACCTCTACGAGATGGACTACCTCCAGGAGGGCATCGGCCTGCGCGCCATGGCGCAGAAGGACCCGCTGGTCGAGTACCAGCGCGAGGGCTTCGACATGTTCACCGCGATGATGGAGGGCATCAAGGAGGAGTCCGTCGGCTACCTGTTCAACCTGGAGGTCCAGGTCGAGCAGCAGGTCGAGGAGGTCCCGGTGGAGGACGCCGCGGCCCGTCCCTCGCTCACCAAGGAGGACGCGGTGCCGGCGGGCGGCGGCGCGCGGCCCGAGATCCGCGCGAAGGGCCTGGAGGCCCCGCAGCGCCCGGACCGACTGCACTTCTCCGCCCCCACGGTGGACGGCGAGGGCGGGGTCGTCGAGGGCGACTTCGACACCGACCCGACCGGCGCCACCGCCGGCTCGGACGGTCTGACGCGGGCGGAGCGCCGCAAGGCCGCGAAGGGCGGCGGGCGCCGCCGCAAGAAGTGACCTGGTCCGGCCGGGGGGCTCCCCCGGCCGGAGAGGTGTACGGCCTGCGGGGCCGGGTGCGGGGCCGGGCGTCGATGCCGGTGGCTCCGGGCCCGGCCCCGTGGTCGTGACAGGCGGCCTGGTGGCTGTCGGGGCGCGGAAAGGCGGGTCAGTCGGTCAGGGTGCGGGCGAGGAGGGGGAGCAGCCGGTCCCAGTGGCGCTGGAGCCCGGCCGGCTGGAAGGCGTCGGTGTCGGCCATGGTGAAGCCGTGGACGGTGCCGGGGTAGACCTCGGTGGTGTAGCGGACCCCCGCGGCGTCCAGGGCCCGGTGGAACTCGCTTCGGACCTCGGGCGTCATGTCGTTCTCGGCGAGGCCGAGGTGCACCTCGGCGCTGACCTTGGGGACGAGCCGGTGGGGACTGTCGGGCGCGTCGGTGACCAGCGCGCCGGGGTGGAACCCGGCGACGGCGGCCACCCGGTCGGGGTGGGCCGCCGCGGTGCGCATCGCCAGCACGGCCCCCAGGCAGTAGCCGATCGCGCCGACCGGCCCCGGGCGGACCTCGGGCCGGCCGGCGAGGAACCGCAGACAGGCGTCGGCGTCGCGCAGGACGCGCTCGGTGGTGTGCGCCTCGTACAGCGGCATCAGCCGGTCGAAGACCGCGGGCCGGATGTCCTCCCCGATGTGCGGGGGCAGGTCGATCACCGGTGCCGGGCCGTGCCGGTAGTAGATGTTCGGGACGAGTACGGCGTACCCGTGCCCGGCCAGTTCGCAGGCCATCTTCTCCAGCACGGGCCGCAGTCCGAAGGCGTCCGGGTAGAGCAGTACCCCCGGGCTCCGCTCACCGTGGTCGGGGAAGGCGGCGAAGGCGTCGGCACGGCCGTCCGGGGTGGGGATGTGGAGCGTCGTGGTGGTGGGGATGGCGGATCTTCCTCTCGGCTGATGATCAGGTCGGGGCTGGTCAACGATCACCGGCCGGGGACTGCGTGGTCAAGCCGCCCTCGGGCGGTTCGCCGCCGAGGGCGGCGGGTGGAATGACCCGTGGGGCCGACGCAGCCTCGTGGCGCTGCGCCGGCCCCACGGGCGTCGGCACGGGCAGGTCCTGCCCGGTGGGTCTGTGCGGTGGTGTGGGGGAGGGGGGAGGGGGTGACATGGTGCGCGGCGGGCGGGTGGTCGGGGCGGCCCTCCCCAGGGGCGCCGCCGATCCACCCGCTCCGCCGCCTTCGTACCGGACGCGGTGCGGCTGTCGGGACCGCCGTACCTCCTCTTCGCGGCGTCCCCCGCGCTCGCGGTACGGGCCCGGGTGCCGGGACCTGCACCCCCGGCACCCGAGGTGCCCGCGCCGACTGGTCCCGGCGGAGGGCCGCCACCCAGGAGCCGCCGACGCGGGATGGTTCAGACCGGGTCAGGATCCGGTCGGGATCCGGTCGGGACTAGCTGATGGCTCCGCCGGTGTTCTGGCTGATCCACTGGCGGTGGGCGGTGACATCGGTGTAGATGGTGGCGTTGCCGGTGCCGCAGGTGTTGCCGTTCTGCCCGGCCCGGCTGGTGGCGCCGACCAGCTCCCAGCGGCCGGAGCCCCCGACCAGGGCGGGGCCGCCGGAGTCCCCGTAGCAGGCGGTGGCCTGCGGGGAGCCGTACACGCACAGCTCATTGGAGCCGTTGAAGCCCGAGGCGCACATCCGGTCGGGGTTGATCCGGGTGTCCAGCTGCTTCAGGTTGCGCGGGAGCTGCTGCTGGCACCCCTGCTGGGGACAGGTCTGGCCCCAGCCGAGCAGCCGGGTCGAGGAGCCTTCGCCCGGCGAGCCGGAGGCGATGGAGACCGGCTGGTTCTGCACCTGGGTGCGCAGCTGGAGCAGGGCGATGTCGTTGCCGCCGTTGACGCTGCCGCTGTAGCGGGGGTGGCGGATGACGCGCTGGACGGCGGCGGAGGTGCCCTGGGTGTTGTCGTTCGAGCCGATGCGCAGCTGGATCTGCTGCGCCGGGGTCTGGCCGCCCTGCCGGCTGGTGACGCAGTGGGCGGCGGTGACGACCCACTGGGAGGAGATCAGGGAGCCGCCGCAGCCGTGGCGGCCCTGCTGCTGGAGGGAGGCCATGAAGGAGTACGTCTCGGTGGCCTGGCTGCCGCCGACGATGGGGGCCGGGGCGGCCTGTGCCGCGGCGGGTGCGGACAACGCGGCGGCGGCGAGCATCAGCGTGCCCAGCACACCGCGTATCAGGGAGCGGGGAGACACAGGAGTCCTCCGTGAAGGAGTGGGGGGAGGGACCGGGATGTTCGGTTCCGGTTCCCGTCGGGTGAACCCACTATGGAAATCCCGCGGCTTCCCCGGTAATCCCAACCCGTTCTAAGGTCCGCCTATGAGCCTGGAGTTGCGGCAGCTACGGGTGGTCAAGGCGATCGCCGACGAGGGCAGCCTGACGCTCGCGGCGCAGCGGCTCGGCATGGCCCAGCCGTCGGTGTCCCAGGCGCTGGCCCAGGCCGAACGGGCCGCGGGGGGACCGCTGTTCCGGCGCGGGTCGAGGGGGTCGCTGCCCACTCCGCTGGGTGAGGTGGTCGTCGCGCACGCGCGCTCCGTGCTGGACTCGGTGGAGCGGATGACCGCCGCGGTGGCCCGGCACCGGGAGGACGACTGGCCGGCGGCGGTACGGATCGGCTGTGCGCCGGGTCTGCTGGTGGCCCATCTGTCGGTGGCCGTGCCGCTGGTGGCGGGCAGCGATGTGCAGATCACCACCGGGGCCGGTTCCGCCGGCCATCTGGCGGCGCTGGCCGCCGGGCGTACCGATGCCGCCCTGGTCACCCACTTTCCCGTACCCGGGGCGGCGGATCCGGTGGACCTGGCGGAGGGGGAGCTGTGCGGGGCGGTCGTCGCCGTGGAGCCGCTCTTCGCGGGCGTCTGTGCCGGACACCGCCTCGCCGCCCGGTCGGAGGCCGACCTCGCCGAACTGGCCGGCGAGCGCTGGTGTCTGCCGCCCGGGTCCGACGAGGGCCTGGGCGCGCAACTGACGGAGGCCTGCCGGCGGGCCGGTCATCCGGTGGCGGTGTGCGGTGCCGAGTACGCGGAGGCGCTGGCGCTCGTGCAGGAGGACCGCGCGGTCCTGCCGATGATGCCGGGCAGCCGGCCGGCGCCCGGGCTGGTGCTGCTGCCGCTGCGCGGTGAACCGCTCACCATGGCCACGGTGCTCTACTGGCGGCCGGGCGGGCCGCTGCCGGAGGAGTGGATACGGAGCCTGTGGAAGCATCTGGTGCGCGCCCAGCGGGAGATCATCGAGGCGGCGCCCGCGTATCGCGCCTGGCTGGCCGGCCACCCGGACTGGCGCACCACGCCCCCGGGCCCGGCCGCCGACCACCGGCCGCGCGGCTGAGGAGGCCGTTCAGCCGCCCTTACAGCCGGCCCCTCAGCCGCCGGGCGGGGCGGAGCCCAGCCAGCCCGGGTTGCGCTCCCACCACCCCGGTACGCGCCCGCTGTGCGGGAGGGCCGCGCGGTAGGCGTCCAGCAGGCCCGTACGCAGCCGGCCGGCGAACTCCTCGTCGACCAGCCCGCCGTCCGGGCGCCACATCAGTACGTGCCGGGTACGGACCGGGCTGCCCCGCAGCTCCCGGACCACTCCGGGGATCGTCAGCCCGCTGCTCAGCGCGTTCATGACCGTGACCACGGGGCCGCCGCGGCGCATCAACTGCACCAGCAGCAACGGCTCGACGGTGCGGGCCACCATGGTCGGGTGGCCGGCGAGGCGGCACTGCTCCATCAGGTGCCGGTCGAACTCGTCGTCGCCGTTGACCGCCGCCAGCCAGGTGGTTCCGGCCAGTTCCGCCAGATCGATCTCGGTGCGGGCGGTGAGCGGATGGCCGTCCGGCAGTCCGACGAAGAGGGGCTCCGTGCCCAGTTCGGCCATCTGCACCTCGGCGGGCGGCACGATCGGCCGGCCGGGGAAGTCGGTATGCAGCACCAGGTCGACATCGCCGCGCATCAGGGCGGCGAGCGCCTCGGCCGAGCGGTCGAGCACGGTCAACTCGGCGACGTCGCCGGGGAAGAGGCGGGTCGCCACCTCGTACAGCAGCAGGGCCAGCGGTGTCGTCCGCACCCCGAGCCGCAGCGGGCGCCCGCCCGCCGCCGCGTGGTGCCCCTCGACCGCGCGGGCCAGCTCGTCCAGGCCGCGCAGCACCTCGCGCGCGTACGGCAGCAGGACCTCGCCCAGCGGCGTGACCCGCGCGCCACGCGGGCCACGTTCGAAGACCGACCCGCCCACCACGGCCTCGATCCGCCGCAGTTGCGCGCTGAGCGCCGGTTGGGACAGCCCCATCAGATGCGCCGCCTTGTTGAGGCTCCCGGCCGCCGCCACCGCCTCCAGGCACCGAAGATGCCGCGCCTCCAGGTCCATGCGGTGAGTATGGGCGCGGCGCCGGTCGCGGACCAGGGTCAGGCGAGGACGGGGACCGGGGGCCCGCCCGGGTCCCCCGGGGGCAGACCGCGCCCGACCGTCTGGCTCGGGTCCTGAGCCCCAGGAATCGGCCCCCGGTCCCTGGTAAGCCAGCCGACCCGCCCCCGGCCACCGGAGAGCCGCCTGCCCCGGCCGCGGGGAGCCGGGCCGGGTTGTGCACGCCGAACGGCGCGAGGTCCGGGCGCGACGGGGCCGGTGGGCGGTCGTGGGTGCCCCCACGGCTGGCGGGCCTGCCGTACCCGCACAAGCCGTACGCCGAAGCCACCGGCTCGCGTCCCCGGCCCGGGTGCTTGGCCGCGCGAGCCGGGAAGCCAGCCAACCCGGCCTCCGGCCCCGGCCCCAGGGAGCCGCGTGCCCTGGCCGCGGAAGCCGGAGCGCCGGCCGCCCCGGCCCCCGGGGTGCTTGGCTCTTGGCCCCGTGAGCGGGCTTCCCCGTCCCCGAACCCCGAGCCGGAGCCAGGCCGGAGCCGGGAGGCCAGTAGCCGACCCGGCCGACCTGGTCCCGGGCCCCAGCGACTGGCTGCCCGGCGCTCCGCCTTGGCCCCGGGAGCCGACTTCCGGCCCCGGACCCCGAGCCGGAGCCGGGCCGGATCCGGAAGCCCGGGCCGAGACCCCGGCCCCACCGGCAGGCTGCTGGGCCCCAGGCGCTCGCCGCGGACCCGGCCCCCCCGAGGGCCAGCCGCAGGGCGCGGCCCGCCACCCTTCCCGAGCTTCCCCGAGCTGCCCCCGGAGGCCGACCGCGCCCGCCTCATCCATGCGCGGTGCCCAGCTCCACGGCGGCGCAGCGCCAGCGGTGGTCGGGGCCGCGTTCGAGGCGGAAGGCCATGGCGCGTACCTGCTCGCCGGCCGCGATGCTGGCGAACGCCTCGACCACATCGGTGCCCAGCCGGTGGCCGCCGCAGCGGCGGACGACGGGGCGGGTGCCGCGGCCGCGCAGCGGGGTGGTCGGGGCGAGCCGGATCAGCTGGTCGTACGCCTTGCCGACGGTCTGGCCCAGCATCCAGTGCACCGGGCGCTCGCCGCTGAGCACGGCGAGCAGGCGCTCGGCGAAGAGGTGGTGGGGAGGGAGCGGACGCGGGGGCGTCCGCAGGAGGGATGTACCCCGGGCCGGGCCGGTCCCGGCGGCCGGGCGGGCGGTGCGGGGGCGGGTGGCGGCCGCCCTCCGGTCGCGGCGGCCCGCCGGTCCGCTGGTCGTCCTCGTCGCGGTGGTGCTCATGCTGATGGCCCCGTTCGCTGAGGCCCGGCGCCTACCGGGCGGTAACTTTCGGTGAGCATCTTTTACGGGAGAACGCGACTTTGGGCAATGGGGTGATTACCTAGGGTGATCTACTCAGGTCGTCACCGGTTGGGGTGAGCGGGGGGCCATGGGAGAGGGGGCCGAGCAGCGGCGCGGGGCACCGGGTTGACGCCGACGGACCCCCACCACCCACTCCCACGAGGGACGCCGCACGTATCCTGAGGTCGACTGACGACGACGAAAGCGACCTTCCATGCGCGTGTACGTCCCCCTGACCCTCGCCGGTCTCGCACAGGCGCACACGGCGGGCGAGCTCGGCCCCGGCCCGCTGACGGCGTACGGGGTGACGCCCGGGCTGCGTGAGTGGTACGTCTCCGACGACATCGAGGAGCTGGAGTACGCGGCGCTCAGCCGGGCCGCCGCCGCCTCGCTGCGGATGCTCGCCGCCGCCCCGGACCTCCCGCGGCGCCGGGTGGTGGTGGCCGTGGACGTGCCGGACGGGGACGCAGTGGCCGACCCGGACGGGCTGCTGGAGCACTCCTCGGTCGGCGAGGTGCGGCTCGCGACCGCGGTGCCGCTGGCCAAGGCGGCCGCGGTGCATGTGGACGCGGACGACGCCGAGGCGGATGTCTCCGCCGCGGCGGACGCGCTGGGCGCGGCGGACCACGGAGACGACGACGCGCAGTTCGTGGTGGACGGCGCGGAGGACCACGAGCTGCTGTGGTTCGGGGTGCAGGAGATTCCGGGGCTGATCGCGGCCGGGTGAGAGCTGCCGGGGACACCGGGCCGGGGCGTTGTCAGAGGTGGCCGGTACCGTTTTCGGCATGGTGAAGCGCACGGGGACGTCGGGGAAGCACCACGCCCACCTGGTGTGGGACTGGAACGGCACGCTGTTCGACGACATGGCCGCGGTGATGTCGGCGACCAACGCCGCCTTCGCGGAGATGGGCCTGCCGCCGCTCACCCTGGAGCGCTACCGCGAGCTGTACTGCGTACCGGTGACGGCGTTCTACGAGCGGCTGCTGGGGCGGCTGCCGTCGGGTGAGGAGTGGGAGCTGATGGACGCGGCCTTCCACCGCCACTACTGGCCGGGCGCGGACGCCTGCGCGCTCACCGTGGGCGCGGCGGAGCTGCTGGCGGCCCGGCGGTCCTCCGGCCTCACCCAGTCGCTGCTCTCGCTCGCCCCGCACGAGCAGCTGATACCCGTGGTGCGGCGGCACGGCATCGAGGAGCACTTCCTGCGGGTGGACGGCCGGGTCGGCGCGGCGCTGGGCGGCAAGGCCGAGCACATGGTGCGCCACCTCGCCGCCCTGGAGGGCGTGGCGCCCGAGCGGATCGTGGTCATCGGGGACGCGGCGGACGACGCGGTGGCGGCCGCCCATGTCGGCGCGCGGGCGGTGCTCTACACCGGCGGCTCGCACAGCCGCGCCAGCCTGGAGCGGGTCGGCGTGCCGGTGGTGGACACCCTGGAGGAGGCCGTCCGGGTGGCGGAGGAGATAGCCGCCTGAGGGGACGCACGGTACCTACAGGGGACCTCCCCGCCCGACCTCAGGAGACCTCACCCCCCGCCGCCTCACGCACTCCCCGCAGCACCCCCAGGAACTCCCGCATCCACATGGGGTGGTCCGGCCAGCCGCGGGCGGAGACTAGGGGGCCGTCCACCACGGTGGGGACGTCGCGGTAGGTGGCGCCCGCGGACTGCATGTCGGGTTCGAGGGCCGGGTAGGCGGTGACGCGGCGGCCGTCGAGGGCGCCGACGGCGGCGGTGAGCAGGGGGCCGTGGCAGATCTGGGCCACCGGTTTGTCGGCGTCGAAGAAGGACTTCACGATCTTGCGCAGCTCCGGGTCGTTGCGCAGGTACTCGGGGGCGCGGCCGCCGGGGATGACCACGGCGGCGTAGCGGCTGGGCTCCACCTCGCAGAAGGCGAGGTCCGCGGGCCAGGTGTAGCCGGGTTTCTCGGTGTAGGTGTCGTGGCCGGGCTCGGTGTCGTGCACCACGAAGCGCAGCCGCTTGCGGGTGGGCGCGGCGATGTGTACCTCGTACCCCTCCTCCAGGAGCCGCTGGTAGGGGTAGAGCACCTCCAGGGACTCCGCCGCGTCTCCGGTCACAATGAGGATTCGTTCGGTCATCAGGGGTCACCTCGGCGTGCAGGGTCTGTCCAGACTGGCGAAGTTTTCGGCTGGGATTTGTACGAATCCGGCGACTGACGAGTCGGGGGGCCGGGACGATAGCCTGGACCCGTGATCAGCGCGATACGTCTCGCGGGCAGCGGAGCCCGCGGCCCGCGCCCGGAGTGCCACCGCACCCGGGCGAGCGCTGAAACGTCCCGCCGCACCGGTGCGCCTCATCCCGCGCGTCGACCGCGTCCACCGCGCTCGCCGCGGTCCTCGCGTCCACCGCGCTCGCCGCGGTCCTCGCGTTCACCGCGTCATTCGGCCAGGGCGGGGAAAATGGCCGAGAACGGCCGGGACATCTCTCATGGCGGCATAGCGTCACCCCAGACCGGTAACCCCGTGTCGTCGTGGCGTCGTGTCTCCTTCTCATTCACCTACGTCACGCAACGGCGCGCGACAGGAGCCAGAGGACATGCAGACCAAGCTGGACGAAGCCAAGGCCGAGCTGCTCGAACGGGCGGCCCGGGTAGCTGAGAACAGCCCGGTCGGGGGGCAACTCCGGACTGGGGCCGAGAACGAGCGACCCGACCGGGACACCGTTCTCGCGTACCTCAGGCGCTACTACCTGCACACGGCTCCGGAGGACCTCGCCGACCGCGACCCGGTCGACGTCTTCGGCGCGGCGCTCTCCCACTTCCGGCTGGCCGAGAACCGGCCCCAGGGCACGGCCAACGTCCGCGTCCACACCCCCACCGTGGAGGAGAACGGCTGGACCTGCAGCCACTCCGTGGTGGAGGTCGTCACCGACGACATGCCCTTCCTGGTGGACTCGGTCACCAACGAGCTCTCCCGCCAGGGCCGCGGCATCCACGTCGTCGTGCATCCGCTGGTCTACGTCCGCCGCGACCTCACCGGCAAGCTCATCGAGGTGCTCGCCGACCGCGTCGCGGCCAAGGAGCACCACGACGCGCTCACCGAGTCCTGGATCCACGTCGAGATCGACCGCGAGACCGACCGGGCCGACCTCAAGCAGATCACCGGCGATCTGCTGCGCGTCCTGTCCGACGTCCGCGAGACCGTCGAGGACTGGGACAAGATGCGCGAGTCCGCGCTGCGCATCGCCGACGAGCTGCCGAAGGAACCGGCCGCCCCGGAGGTCTCCGACACCGAGGTGGAGGAGGCCCGCGAGCTGCTGCGCTGGCTGGCCGCCGACCACTTCACCTTCCTCGGCTACCGCGAGTACGACCTGACCGGCGACGACGCGCTGACCGCCGTACCCGGCACCGGCCTCGGCATCCTGCGCTCCGACCCCCAGCACGACGAGGACGAGGCGCACCCGGTCTCCCCCTCCTTCAGCCGGCTCCCGGCCGACGCCCGGGCCAAGGCCCGCGAGCACCGCCTGCTGGTCCTCACCAAGGCCAACAGCCGCTCCACCGTCCACCGCCCGTCCTACCTCGACTACGTCGGCGTGAAGAAGTTCGACGCCGAGGGCAACGTGGTGGGCGAGCGCCGCTTCCTCGGGCTGTTCTCCTCCGCCGCGTACACCGAGTCGGTGCGCCGGGTCCCGGTCATCCGCCGCAAGGTCGCCGAGGTGCTCGACGCGGCCGGCTTCTCGCCCAACAGCCACGACGGCCGCGACCTGCTCCAGATCCTGGAGACCTACCCGCGCGACGAGCTGTTCCAGACGCCCGCCGACAAGCTCCGCGAGATCGTCACCAGCGTCCTGTACCTCCAGGAGCGCCGCCGGCTGCGGCTCTACCTGCGCCAGGACGAGTACGGCCGCTACTACTCGGCCCTCGTCTACCTGCCGCGCGACCGCTACACCACCGGTGTCCGGCTGCGGATCATCGACATCCTCAAGGAGGAGCTCGGCGGCACCAGCGTCGACTTCACCGCCTGGAACACCGAGTCGATCCTCTCCCGTATCCATTTCGTGGTCCGCGTCCCGCAGGGGACCGAGCTGGCCGCCCTCACCGACGCCGACGCCGAGCGGATCGAGGGCCGGCTGGTGGAGGCCGCCCGCTCCTGGTCCGACGGCTTCGGCGAGGCGCTGAACGCCGAGTTCGGCGAGGAGCGCGCCGCCGAGCTGATGCGCCGCTACGGCGGGGCCTTCCCCGAGGGCTACAAGGCCGACCACTCCCCGCGCTCCGCCGTCTCCGACCTCGGCCATCTGGAGCAGCTGGTCGACGGGGAGAAGGAGTTCGCGCTCTCGCTCTACGAGGCGGTCGGCTCCGCCCCCGGCGAGCGCCGCTTCAAGATCTACAAGACCGGTCCGCAGATCTCGCTGTCCGCGGTGCTCCCGGTGCTCAACCGGCTCGGCGTGGAGGTCGTGGACGAGCGCCCCTACGAGCTGCGCTGCCCCGACCGCACCCACGCATGGGTCTACGACTTCGGGCTGAAGCTCCCCGAGGGCGCCGTCGGCAACGGCGACTACCTCGCCGACGACGCCCGCGAGCGGTTCCAGGAGGCCTTCGCCGCCACCTGGACCGGCCGCGCCGAGAACGACGGCTTCAACCAGCTGGTGCTGGCCGCCGGGCTGAACTGGCGGCAGGCCATGGTGCTGCGCGCCTACGCCAAGTACCTGCGGCAGGCCGGCTCCACCTTCAGCCAGGACTACATGGAGGACACCCTCCGCCACAACGTCCACACCACCCGGCTGCTGGTCTCCCTCTTCGAGGCCCGGATGTCCCCGGGCCGGCAGAGCGCCGGCACCGAGCTGACCGACGGCCTCCTGGAGGAGCTGGACGGGGCCCTGGACCAGGTCGCCTCGCTCGACGAGGACCGCATCCTGCGCTCCTTCCTCACCGTCATCAAGGCCACCCTGCGCACCAACTTCTTCCAGAAGGCGCAGGACGGCCGGCCGCACGCCTACGTCTCGATGAAGTTCGACCCGCAGGCCATCCCCGACCTCCCGGCGCCCCGCCCGGCGTTCGAGATCTGGGTGTACTCCCCGCGCGTCGAGGGCGTCCACCTGCGCTTCGGCAAGGTCGCCCGCGGCGGTCTGCGCTGGTCCGACCGGCGTGAGGACTTCCGTACCGAGATCCTGGGCCTGGTCAAGGCGCAGATGGTGAAGAACACCGTCATCGTGCCGGTCGGCGCCAAGGGCGGCTTCGTCGCCAAGCAGCTGCCCGACCCGGCCGCCGACCGGGACGCCTGGCTGGCCGAGGGCATCGCCAGCTACAAGACCTTCATCTCGGCGCTGCTGGACATCACCGACAACCTGGTGGCCGGCGAGGTCGTGCCCCCGGCCGACGTGGTCCGCCACGACGAGGACGACACCTACCTGGTCGTCGCCGCCGACAAGGGCACCGCCACCTTCTCCGACATCGCCAACGAGGTCGCCACCGCCTACGGCTTCTGGCTGGGCGACGCCTTCGCCTCCGGCGGCTCGGCCGGCTACGACCACAAGGGCATGGGCATCACCGCCCGCGGCGCCTGGGAGTCGGTCAAGCGGCACTTCCGCGAGCTGGGCCACGACACCCAGAGCGAGGACTTCACCGTCGTCGGCGTCGGCGACATGTCCGGCGACGTCTTCGGCAACGGCATGCTGCTCAGCGAGCACATCCGCCTGGTCGCCGCCTTCGACCACCGGCACATCTTCATCGACCCCACCCCCGACGCCGCCACCTCCTACGCCGAGCGGCGCCGGCTGTTCGAGCTGCCCCGCAGCTCCTGGGCCGACTACGACGCCGGGCTGCTCTCCCCGGGCGGCGGCATCCACCCCCGTACCGCCAAGTCCATCCCGGTCAACGCCCACATCCGCGAGGCCCTCGGCATCGCGGACGGCGTCACCAAGATGACCCCGGCCGACCTGATGCGGGCCATCCTCTCCGCTCCGGTGGACCTGCTGTGGAACGGCGGCATCGGTACGTACGTCAAGGCCGCGAGCGAGTCGCACGCCGACGTCGGCGACAAGGCCAACGACGCCATCCGGGTCGACGGCGAGGAGCTGCGGGTCAAGGTCGTCGGCGAGGGCGGCAACCTGGGCCTCACCCAGCTCGGCCGGATCGAGTTCGCCCGCACCGGCGGCCGGGTCAACACCGACGCCATCGACAACAGCGCCGGCGTGGACACCTCCGACCACGAGGTGAACATCAAGATCCTGCTCAACGCGCTGGTCGCGGACGGCGACATGACCGTCAAGCAGCGCAACAAGATCCTCGCCGAGATGACCGACGAGGTCGGCTCGCTCGTCCTGCGCAACAACTACGCGCAGAACACCGCGCTCGCCAACGGCGTCGCCCAGTCCGCCTCCCTGCTCCACGCCCACCAGCGGTTCATGCGCCGACTGGGCCGCGAGGGCAGGCTCGACCGGGCCCTGGAGTTCCTGCCCAACGACCGGCAGATCCGCGAACTCCTCAACGGCGGCAAGGGCCTGAGCCAGCCCGAGCTGGCCGTCCTCCTCGCGTACACCAAGATCACCGTCGCCGAGGAGCTGATCCACACCGGGCTGCCCGACGACCCGTATCTGACGCAGCTGCTCCACGCGTACTTCCCGACCAAGCTGCGCGAGGAGTTCGCCGACCAGATCGACGCCCACGCGCTGCGCCGGGAGATCATCACCACGGTGCTGGTCAACGACACCGTCAACACCGGCGGCTCGACCTTCCTGCACCGGCTGCGCGAGGAGACCGGCGCCTCCATCGAGGAGATCGTCCGCGCCCACACCGCCGCCCGGGTGATCTTCGGCCTGGGCGAGGTCTGGGACGCCGTCGAGGGCCTGGACAACCGGGTCGACGCCGAGGGCCAGACCCGGATCCGGCTGCACTCGCGCCGGCTCATCGAGCGCGGCACCCGCTGGCTGCTCGGCAACCGCCCGCAGCCGCTCCAGCTCGCCGAGACCATCTCCTTCTTCGCCGAGCGCGTCGAGCAGGTGTGGTCCAAGCTCCCGCAGCTGCTGCGCGGCGCCGATCTGGACTGGTACGAGGGGATCGTGGCCGAGCTGACCGGCGCGGGCGTCCCCGAGGAGCTGGCGCTGCGGGTGGCCGGATTCTCCTCCGCGTTCCCGACGCTGGACATCGTGGCCATCGCCGACCGCACGGGCAAGGACCCGATGGCCGTCGCCGAGGTCTACTACGACCTCGCCGACCGGCTCTCCATCACCCAGCTGATGGACCGGATCATCGAGCTGCCCCGCTCCGACCGCTGGCAGTCCATGGCCCGCGCCTCCATCCGCGAGGACCTCTACGCCGCCCACGCGGCCCTCACCGCCGAGGTGCTGGCCGCCGGAAACGGCACCTCCACCCCGGAGGAGCGGTTCGACGCCTGGGAGAAGAAGAACGCCGCCATCCTGGGCCGCGCCCGCTCCACCCTGGAGGAGATCCAGGGCTCGGACACCTTCGACCTGGCGAACCTCTCGGTGGCCATGCGCACCATGCGCACCCTGCTGCGGACCCACGTCTGACGGCCTGAGAAGAGAAAGAGGAGGGCGCCCCCTGATGGCCGGGGGCGCCCTCCTCGTATAGGCGATATACAGGCGATATGCGTACGCGGGCTATGCGTACGCGGGTCTACAGCCCCTTGAGGGAGGGCGGGCCCGGCACGGTCTGGAGCCAGAGCCGGCGGCAGGCCAGCAGCGCCGCCGCCAGCAGCACCGCGTTGCGCAGCGCCACCGCCACGGTGCCCAGCGGGCCGAGCGCGATCACGTCCTCGTAGAGGATCGGATACCCCAGCGAGGTGAGCGCCGCCGCCGGCACCATCAGCAGCGCGGGCCGCCGCATCACACTGTCCCGGCAGGTCAGGCAGACCGCCGCCAGCGCCAGCAGCCACACCAGGTACTGCGGGCTGATCACCCGGCTGGTCACCGTGAACAGCAGCACCGCGGTCAGCGCCGCGTCCGCCGGGGTCGCCGGGCTCCACGCCCAGGACCGCCACCGCCACAGCAGCAGCCAGCCCAGCGCCACCACCGAGAGGGCCAGCGCCAGCTGCGCCGCGCTGCCGGTGTACGGGCCGGCCAACTCGAACGCGCCATAGCGGTAGCGGACCTCCCCGTGCCACCAGCCCGCCAGCCCCGCCAGCGCCAGCGCGCTGCCGCCCAGCGACTCGATCTGCAGCCCCCGGCCGCCCTGCTGCTCGGCGAAGTCGCCCACATGCGCGTAGCCCCAGACCAGTACGGCGAGCAGCGCGCCCGCCGCCAGCAGCGCCGAGGCCCAGCCGCGCCGCGAGGGGCGGCCGCGCGGCAGCCCGGCCAGGATCAGCAGCGGCCACAGCTTCACCATCGCGCCCAGACCGGCCAGCGCCCCGCCGAGCCGGTGCCGCCCCGCCAGCAGTGCCAGCAGCCCGAAGACCGCCAGCGCGGCGGGGAACAGGTCGTAGCGGGCCAGCGGCAGATGCAGCAGCAGCGGCAGGCCACCCACCCAGAGCCACGCCCCGCCGCCGCCCCGCCGCACCAGGGCGAACGCGATGGCGGCGTCGGCCAGCAGGGTGAGGGCGACGAACACCTGGAAGTAGGTGAGCAGCTGCGGCGCCGCGCCCGGGGCCAGGATCACCAGCCCGGCGCCCGGCGGGTACTGCCAGGTGACGTCCCCCGGCGGGAAGGTCCGGTCGGCCAGCAGCTGGTACCAGTGCTGGTAGAGCGCGTAGACCTCGCGGGACACCCCGCCGATGCCCAGGTTGTCCCGGAGCAGCAGCACGACCATCAGCCCGCGGGTGAGCAGCCAGACCACGGCCAGCGGCAGTACCGATGTGCGGTCGCTGAACAGCGGCGCCCGGCGCGGCGGCACCCGCTTGCCGCGGTCGGTGTGCTCGGCCACCGGCCGGTCGTCGGCGTCGCGGCGGCGGGTCCGGCGGGTCCGGCGGAAGGCGCGCGTCCCGGCCGCGCCCGGCTGGAGCTCCGGAGGAGGCGCCTCGCCGTCCGTGCGCCAGATATCCGTCGGCCCGGGGTCCACGGGCCCGATGTCGGTGGGCCCGACGTCCGTGCGCTCGGGGTCCTGTTCTGCACTGTTGGTAGCCATCAGCCGAAAGCTAACCCGATCTGACCTTTTTGCGCCCTTTGTGCACCTCCGTTCGGCCCCATCGGCGGTAGACGCCTCAGGCGCCGGTGTGCGCCTCGTAGGCGTCCATCACCTCGTCCACCGGCCCGTCCATCAGCAACCGCCCCGCCTCCAGCCAGAGCACCCGGTCGCAGCTGCGCCGGATGGCGGCGTTGCCATGGCTGACCAGGAAGACCGTCCCGGCCTCGGCGCGCAGCTCGGCGATCCGCTGCTGGCTGCGCCGCTGGAAACGGGCGTCACCGGTGGCCAGCGCCTCGTCGATGAGCAGCACCTCGTGCGACTTGGCGGCGGCGATGGAGAAGCGCAGCCGGGCGCCCATGCCGGAGGAGTAGGTGCGCATCGGCAGTGAGGCGAAGTCACCCTTCTCGTCGATGCCGGAGAACTCCACGATCCCGGCGTACCGCTCGCGGATCTCTTGCCGGGACATGCCCATCGCCAGCCCGCCGAGGATCACGTTCCGCTCGCCGGTGAGGTCGCCCATCAGGGCGGCGTTCACCCCGAGGAGGGCCGGCTGGCCGTGGGTGTAGACCCGGCCCTCGGTGGGCGGCTGGAGCCCGGCGATGGCCCGGAGCAGGGTGGACTTCCCGGAGCCGTTGCTGCCGACGAGCCCGATGGCCTCGCCCTCGTACGCGGCGAAGCTCACCCCCTTGACGGCGTGCACGGTACGGGAGCGGGGCGCGGCGGCCCCGCGCCCTCGCGGCACCATCCGGGCGAGGGTGGCCGCGGCCCCGGCACCGCGCCGGGCGGTGGCACCGCCGTGCACGGTGTAGTGGACATGGACCCCGTCCACCACCACGGTCGGGACCCGCTCGCCGGATTCGCCGGATCGGGCATCAGCCACGGCCGTACACCTCCTCCGCGCGCCAGAACCAGACGAAGCCGCCCACCGCCGCCAGCACCGCCCACCCGGCCGCCACCGCCCAGACATGCGGCGGCAGCTGGGCGGCGGTGAAGCTGTCGATGAGCGCGAAGCGGACCAGGCCGATATAGACGGCCGCCGGGTTCAGCTCCAGGGCCAGCCCGGCCAGGCGCGGGATGTGCCCCTCGGCCACCACGTGCTTCACGCTCCACATCACCCCCGAGGCGTACATCCAGGTCCGCAGCGCGAACGGCACCAGCTGCGCCAGATCGGGGGTACGGGCGGCCAGCCGGGCCATCGCCATCGCCACCCCCGTACTGAACAGCGCCTGGAGCGCGAGCGCGGGCACCGCCAGCAGCCAGGACGGCCCCGGGGTGGTCCCGCAGCCCAGCAGGATCACCGCCAGGGCGGCCAGCGAGAACCCCAGCTGCTGGAGCTGCTGGAGGGCGACGGCCAGCGGCAGGCTCGCCCGGGGGAAGTGCAGCGCCCGGACCAGTCCCAGGTTGCCGCTGATCGCCCGGGTCCCGGCGGTAATCGTCCCGGCGGTGAACGACCAGACGAAGACGCCGGTGACCAGGAAGGGCACGAAGTCGGCGACCCCGTGCCGGGTGTTCATCAGCACCCCGAAGATCAGGTAGTAGACGGCCGCGTTGAGCAGCGGGGTGGCCAGCTGCCAGAGCTGCCCGAGCCGGGCCTGGCTGTACTGCGCGGTGAGCTTGGCGGTGGCGAAGGCGGTGATGAAGTGGCGCCGCGCCCACAGCTGCCGGAGGTAGCGGGGGAGGGGCGGCCGGGCGCCGCTGACGGTCAGCCCATGGCGCAGTGCGAGGGCCTTCAGGTCTGCCGCGGGCTCGGCGGGCGGCGGCGGGATGGCGACGGGTGGGGATGGGGGAGCCAGGGCCGGTGCGGACACGGCGGCCGTCCTCTCTCGGGCGGGAGGTGGGGGTGGGCGACGGGACGGTACCGTCTCGTCGTCACGCATCGGACTGTACGCCGATCCCGTCCCGCGTCGCAACGGAACCGTTTCGTCGCCACGGGCGCGCTCGGCCCTCGCCGCGTAGGATCGCCGCCATGAGCACCGACCCCGCCCCGGCCCCTTCGGCCCCTGGTGACCGCCCCTCCCCCCGCCGGGCCCCCGCCGGGGCGGCGGTGCTCCGGGAGGACGTGACCGAGGCGATCCGCGCGGCCGTCTTCGAGGAACTGGCCGCCGTGGGCTTCGCCCGGATGTCCATCGAGGGCATCGCCCGCCGCGCGGGCGTCGGCAAGACCGCCGTCTACCGGCGTTGGAAGTCCAAGCTGGCGCTCGTCCTGGATCTGATCACCGCCGTCGCCGCCGAGGGCATGCCGGTCCCGGACACCGGTTCGCTCCACGGGGACGTCCGTGCCGTCCTGGAGGTCGCCGCGCACGCCCTGCGCCACCCGCTGGTCTCCCAGGTGGTGCCGGACCTGCTGGTGGAGGCCGCCCGCCACCCCGAGATCGCCGACACCGTCCGGGCGGTCCTGCTGGACGGCCGCCAGGGCGTGGCCGCCCGGATCGTGCGCGCCGCGGTCGAGCGCGGCGAACTCCCGGCGGACACCGACCCGGACCGGGTGCTGGACCTGGTCCTCGGCCCGCTGTACTGGCGGCTGGTGGTGGTCCGCACCCCGACCTCGGCCGGCTATCTGGACGACCTGGCCCGCTCGGCGGTCGCCGCCCTCACGGCGTAACCCCGCCACCCGATCGGCCGCACCCCGGGTGACGCCCCGCCCGCTCCCCGGTTGTGCCCACCGACCGGAGCACAGCGGAAAGGGCGGTGGACGCATCATGCGGGAACTGGGCATCAAGGGCGCGTGGATCATGGAGCCCCGGGTCTTCACCGACCCGCGCGGCAGCTTCCACGAGTGGTTCCGCGCCCCCGAACTGCGCGAGGCGGCCGGACACGGACTCGACCTCGCCCAGGCCAACTGCTCGGTCTCCGCCCGGGGCACCCTGCGCGGTATCCACTTCGCCGACGTCCCGCCCGGCCAGGCCAAGTACGTGACCTGTGTACGCGGGGCCGTGCTCGACGTCATCGTGGACCTGCGCACCGGCTCACCCACCTACCGCGCCTGGGAGGCGGTCCGCCTGGACGACCGCGACCACCGCGCGGTCCACCTCGCCGAGGGCCTGGGCCACGGCTTCCTGGCCCTCACCGACGACGCCACCGTGGTCTACCTCTGCTCCCGCGGCTACGCCCCGGCCCGCGAGCACGGCGTCCACCCGCTCGACCCGGACCTCGGCATCGACTGGCCCACCGACCTGCCGCCGCTCCTCTCCGACAAGGACGCCGCCGCGCCGACCCTGGCCGAGGCGGAGGCGGCCGGGCTGCTCCCCTCGTACGAGGCCTGCACGGCCTGGTACGACAGGCTGCGGGCCGGGTCGGTGGCGGCGGCCCCGGCGGACGCCGCCGCGCCGGACAACGTGGTGGCACCCAGGAACCCGGCCCAGACCCCCGTCGCCTAACGCGCCGCCTCACCCGCACCGAATGTTTTCAGCCATTCGTCAGGGCGGCGCCGGGCCGGACTGGCCTGTTCCGGGCCGTCTGCGTCCCCGCATCCCGGGCAGTGCGATCAGTGGTGTGCGGACGGGCGGGCACGGTGCCCCCGGCGCCCACCGACGCCCGGCGGCCGATGGGACCGCCGCGGCGGTCATCCTGAGGGGGATTCGATGAGCGGGACGACGGCCGGAAGAGCCGCCGGGGCGGGGCGCGCTCGACGCGGGGCCGGGTGCGCGCTCGCCCTGGCGGCGGCGCTGCTGGCGGTGGACGCCGGGGCGGCGGCTCCGGTGGTGGGAGCACCGCTGATGTCCCCCGCCCCCGGTGGGCGGACGGCCAAGAGCGTGGCCAAGCCGACGGTCAACCCGGCCGAGGCCCGGGACGCCACCCTCGGCTACCGTGCCAACCCGCGCGGGGACAGCGCGGTCGCCGGAGCCACCGCGGCCCCGCCGTACAAGAAGCTCTGGTCCCGGGACTTCGGCCAGGCGGTGTCCGCCCCGGTCGCCGTCGGCGGCACGGTGTTCGCCGTGGTCAACGCCGACCGGGGCGATGAGGGCGGCCCCCGGATGCAGCTGGTGGGCCTGGACGCGGCGACCGGCAAGGAGTTGTGGCCGCAGCGGTTCCTCACCTCCACCCCGGGCGCCAACCTCACCTACGGCGGTGGGCTCGTCCACACCCTGACCGGCGACGGCGGCCTCGCCGCCTGGGACCCGGCCACCGGTCGGCGCACGTGGACCGCGACGATCCCGGGCTGTATCTGCTCCTCCCCGCCGACCTGGTACGACGGGGTGCTCTACGGCCAGGACGGCCGGGGCACCGCGTACGCCTTCCGGGCCTCCGACGGCCGCCGGCTGTGGACGGCGCCGCTCGTCGACCACGCCCCGGGCAACATCGTGGTGAACGAGGCCGGGGTGTGGATCGGCTTCGACAACGTCTCGTACCACCTGCTCGACCGCGCCACCGGCCGCGAACTGCGCCGCTTCGACCGCCCCGACCGCACCGCGGGCCCCAGCAACCCGGTGGTGCTCGGCGCCGGGGCGCTCTGGCTCCGCGACAGCTCCGGCGGCTCCGCGAAGGACGAGGTGACCGCGTACGACCAGCGCACCGGCGCCGTCCTGCGCTCCTTCCCCGCCGACGCCACGGTGGCCTTCGGCACCCGGCACGCCTTCGTCACCCACGCCGGGACCGTCCGGGCGCTCGACACCACGGCGGCGTACCGCCCGTCCTGGAGCTACACCAGCCCCCGCCAGGTGGCCACGGTCCGGCTGGTCGCCAACGGCTTCGTCTACGTCCAGGACGGCGGCGGCCGGCTGGTGGTCCTCGACGAGCGCACCGGCGCGGCGGTCTGGACCCACCGGCTGTACCCCGAGCCGCATCCGATGGAGAACATCCCGCGTGAGTCGGATATGACCGGCTGGACCGTCCCCGGTCTCGCCACGGCACAGGGCCGGCTCTTCGCTCCGGCCGCCGACGGCACCCTGATCGCCTTCGGCAAGGCGTAGCAAGGGTCGTAGGGGATATACGGAGACCCAAGGGGCGGGCGAGTGGCGGTGGTTGGCCGGGGCGGCACCCCGCCGAGCACGCCCCGAGTACGCCCGAGCACGTCGAGCGTCCAGGACTGGAGGGTGGTACCCATGCATGCTGACGGGACGATGGATCCCCTGGAGCGCGGGACGGTGCAGCGGGGTCAACTGCGCAGCCGGGTCTCGGACATCGCCTGGACCGGGGTGTTCGTGATCCTCGGCGCCTGGGCCCTGCTCGGCGCGGTGGGCGCGGCGATGGGCTTCGCCAACTCCTGGGTGTACGCGGCGGCGGCCTCCGCGCTGCTCTTCATCGCGGTGGTCGTCCGCGCCTCCGCCCTGCGCGACCGGGCCCGCCGCCGCATCTGACGGAACCGGCCTTTCCCGAACGCTTCCCTTCCCTTCCCTTCCCTTCCCTTCCCTTTCCTTCCGACGGCGGTCGCCATGACGGCGGCCGCCGTCACCCATGTCCGGATCTCCCATGCTTCTCCGTGACCGGATCTTTTCCGTTCCCTTCCCGAGAACCCGGGTATTCGGACGCCGTAGAAGTCATCCGTGAAGCCGTTCGTAGAAGTCATTCGTGTGAAGTCGGGGAATCATTCTGAGCGGAATCGAGAATTCCGTCGGGGAGGGAATGTCATGGCCGTGAATTCGCTGAAGAGGAACGCCGTCCTTACCGCCGCCCTGGTCTGCGTGGGGGTCACCGGGCTCGCCGGCTGCGGTGACAAGGGGTCGGACGAGCCGTTCGCCGGGCAGAGCGCGGACGACATCGCGGCCAAGGCCGTGAAGGCGACAAGGGACGCGAACTCGGTCCGTATCGCGGGCACCGCGAAGCCGCAGGGCGCGCCGCAGACCATCACCTCGGATTTCCAGGTGGACGAGAAGGACAACTGTACGGGCACGATGTCCATGCAGCAGGCGAAGGCCGATGTCCGGCAGTCCGGTCAGGCCTTGTACATCAAGGGCAATGAGAAGTTCTGGCAGACCGCGCTCCAGGGGCAGCCCGGTACCGACAAGGTCATCGGAAAGCTCCAGGACAAGTGGGTGAAGAGCCAGCCGGGCGAGAGCTCCACCCAGGGAATGTGCGACAAGCAGTCCGTCATCGCCGCGATGGACAGCGACAAGTCCGCGCGCAAGGGCATGAAGCGCGGCGAGACCACCAAGGTGGACGGCAAGGAGGCGCTGGTCCTCACCAAGGAGAAGAGCGGTGGCGAGAAGCTGACCATGTACGTCGCCACCGAGGGCGAGCCGTACATCCTCAAGTCCGTCACCGAGGGCGGCAAGCAGCCCGGTGAGGCGACCTTCAGCGACTACAACGCCAAGGTCCAGGTCGAGCAGCCCCCGGCCGGCGAGGTGGTCGACCCCAAGACCGTCGCCGCGAACGGCTGACGCACACCCGCCGACTGACGGGCCGACAGGGGCCGTACCTCTCCTGGGGAGGTGCGGCCCTCCCTGCTGTACGCACCCCCCGCCCCCGTTCGCCGTTTCGTCCGCCGCTGTTCACCGGCGCAGGCGCAACGGCGCCGTCAGGCTCGGCCATCTCACGGGTTGACCGCAAGCATGCCGGCGCACCGTCATCCCGAAGGGCCCTTCCGTATGCGCACCCACCGGGTGCACCAGGACTGAGCCAGCGGGACCGCACTGCCCGCGGAAGGTGACCGGCCCCTCGGCCCAGGTCCGTTCAGGACTCGGAGGGGCCGGTGGCCTCCCAGGCCGCCTCGATCATCCGGAAGACCTCGTCCACCGCGGCCTCCGGATCCGCCGCCTCACGGGCCAGTGCGAAGGCCTCGACCGCGAACCGCGCGAGGGTCCGCCCGGCCGTCGCGGAACGGGCCCGGCCGGGACCGGCGGCGATGGCCGCGGCCAGCGACTCCGCGTGCCGCTGCCTCATCGACGCCTCGTACTCCCGCAGCGCCGGTGAGCCGTCGATCATCTGCCAGACCGGCGCGGCGCTCTCCGCCGTGCAGTGCCGCACCTGGGCCAGGATCTCAGCCCTCAGCGCGGGAACGAGCCCCGCCCGCCCCGCCGACCCGGTGACCGCCTCGGTGAGGCGCTGCTCGAAGTCGCCGTCCCGCTCGAAGACCAGGGCCTCCTTGGCGGCGAAGTGGGCAAAGACCGTGGTGACGGCCACATCGGCCTCGGCGGCCACCTCGCGGATGCCCACCGCCTCGTACCCCCGGTCCAGGAAGAGCCGCAGCGCGGTGTCGGCGATCTTCTGGCGGGTCGCGGCCTTCTTGCGCTCACGTCGTCCGGTCGGCACGGTCATACTCGTACGCTACCAGCTGCGAAAACGCAACCGTTCCGAAAGACTAACCGTTAGTGCTACGTTCCCTGGCATGAGTGCTGCGACCCAGATGAAGAGAGTGAGCTTCGCCGAGTTCGGCGGTCCGGACGTGCTGCGCCTGGAGGAGGACGCCGAGCGGCCGCACGCGGGCCCCGGGCGGATACGTATCGCCGTGCGCGCGGCGGGTGTGAACCCCGTCGACTGGCGGCTCCGCGAGGGGCAGGTCCTCGGGGCCCACCCGATCACCCTGCCCGCCGGAGTCGGGCTGGACGCCGCCGGAGTGGTGGACGAGGTCGGGGAGGGCGTGGAAGGGGTCGGGGTCGGCGACCATGTGTTCGGCGAAGGCGCCGCCACCTACGCCGAGTTCGCCGTGCTGTCGGCCTGGGCCCGGATGCCCGAGGGGCTGACGTTCGAAGAGGCGGCCGGGTACCCCTCCGTGGTGGAGACCGCGCTGCGGGTCATCCACGAGGTGGGGGTGCGGCCCGGGCAGACACTGCTGGTCAGCGGCGCGTCCGGGGGAGTCGGGTCGGCGGTGCTGCAGATCGCCCGCGAGCGCGGCATCACCGTGATCGGCCTGGCGGGGGCCGGAAACCAGGACTATCTGCGCGGCCTCGGCGCCCGCGCCACGACCTACGGCGGGGGCTGGGTCGAGCGGGTGCGGCGGCTCGGCCCCGTCGACGCGGCGCTCGACCTGGCCGGGTCGGGCGTCCTCCGCGAACTGGTCGAGCTGACCGGGGACCCGCGCACGGTGGTCTCCATCGCCGACCTCACCGCCCCCGAGCACGGGGTGCGGTTCTCCGGCATGGCCGGGAGCGTCCCGGCTGCGCTCGCCGAGGCCGCCGACCTCATCGCCCGGGGGAAGCTGCACATCCCGGTCGAGAAGTCCTACCCGCTCGCCGAGGCCGCGGCGGCGCACAACGACAGCCAGGCGGGCCACACCCGCGGCCGCCGGGTCATCGTCATCTGACCGCCACCGGGGCCGCCGGGCGCCTTCACCCGACGGCCCCGGTGACCCCGGTGGGTAATCAGCCCATCCTCCGCCGGTCCTCCTCCGTCCACTTGGTGGTGTCCCGCGGCTCCACATACGGCTCGGCATCGACCGGGTGCCCGCCCTCGATGGCGCGCTGCCGGGCCAGCTCCGCGTCGAACTCCAGCCCCAGCAGGATGACCAGATTGGTGATCCACAGCCACACCAGGAAGACGATCACACCCGCGAGCGTCCCGTAGGTCTTGTTGTACGAGGCGAAGTTGGCCACGTACACCGCGAAGCCGCCCGAGGCGACCATCCACAGCAGCAGGGCCAGCACACTGCCCGGCGTCACCCAGCGGAAGCCGCGCCCCCGGGCGTTGGGCGCCGCCCAGTACAGGATCGCGATCATCATCGTGACCAGGATGACCAGCACCGGCCACTTGGCGATCGACCACACCGTGACGGCCGTCTCGCCCAGCCCCAGTGCGTCGCCCGCCCGCCGGGCCAGCCCCCCGGTGAACACCACGATCAGCGCGCTCGCCACCGCCAGCAGCATCAGCACCACCGTCAGCACCAGCCGCAGCGGCAGCACCTTGGTCGCCGGACGGCCCTCCGGCAGGTCGTAGACCGCGTTCGAGGCGCGGATGAAGGCCGCGATGTACCCCGACGCCGACCAGATCGCCAGCACCAGACCGACGACCGCCATCAGGGACCCGAGACCGCCCCCGCCCCGCAGCTGCTCCACCGCCTGGGTGATGATGTCCCGCGCCGGGCCGGGCGCCAGCTTGCGCAGGTTCTCCAGCACGCTGTCCACCGCCGACTCGCCCGCCAGGCCGAGGATCGACACCATCGCCAGCAGTGCCGGGAAGAGCGAGAGCACCGAGTAGTAGGTGAGCGCCGCCGCCTTGTCGGTCAGCTCGTCGTCCTGGAACTCCGCGAAGGTCCGCTTCAGCAGCGCGCCCCAGGACCGCTTCGGCAGCTCCGTCGGCTTGTCCGGCGCGTTCGCCTCCACCGCGGGCCCGGGCCCGACCCCGCCGGCCCCGTCCGACGGCCCGCTTCCGGTCCGCCCCGCCTCGTCCCCGCGTCCGTCCCCGCTTCCCGGGGTGTGCATACCAGCCATGGCCCGCGAGTATCCCGACCGCCCGCCCGGAAACGGGGCCGGGCCGGTGGTACCCCGGACGGGCCGTCTAACCTGGCGACTCGGGGAGAACCGAAAGACACGGGGGAGGAGCCGGAGACCATGGGGCGTCTATGGGACAGGTACATGGGCACCCGGCACCCCGACGACGGTGTCCCCCCGTCCTCCCACTGGGAGGTGCGCAACCTGCTCTTCTCCCTCAACGCACCCGACCTGCGCTACCGCGTGCGCTACCCCACGGCCGGTGAGAAGGGCACTGTGGTGGTGGAGTGCCAGTTGCCGGAGGTGGGTACGCGCATCAAGGTCAGCATGCGTCTGGTCCCGGCGAAGCACGAGGTGCTGGCGCTGCACGAGTGGTGGGAGAAGGAGCGCACGTCCGGCTCCACGAGCCGCCAGTACGGCAAAGGCCCCGCGTTCAAGGTGTACCGCCAGTGGAAGGTCGAACGGGGGCCGGACGGCAAGAGGCGCCGCGTCGAGACGCTCCGCTTCGACACCCGCGAGATGACGGACGCGCTACGGAACGCCGTACTGGGCGCCGGCTGGACCTGGCGCGGCGTCTTCAAGCTCTGATCAGCCCTCTTTACCCCTGACCTGCCCTGACAGTGAAAACCGCTGTTCCCAGGGGTGCGTGCCCTCTTACCATCCGTCCATGAACGAAGACCAGGACGGCACCGGCACCGAGCAGGACGAGGAGGCGGAACGGATACCCGCCTGGCGCGCCGGAGCGGTGCACCTCGCCGCCCTGGACACCGACGACGCCGAGCTGGTGCACACCTGGCGGTCCGACCCGGTGGCCGCGTACGAGATCGGGGTCTGGCCCCGCTCCCTCACCGCGACCCGCGAGCGCATCGAGCGCGACAGCGAGGACAACGATCGCGACGACTTCCTCGTCCTCCTCCCCGACGGCACACCCATCGGCTACACCGCCCTCACCGACCAGAACATCGTCGACGGCACCGCCGAGGTCCTGCTCCTGCTCGCCCCCGAGCACCGCGGCGAGGGCCACGCTGTCCCCGCCCTCAACGCCCTCGTCGACCTGGCGTTCGGCGAACTGCCGATGTACCGCCTCTTCGCGGCCACCCACACCGCCAACGCCCCCGCCCTGGCCGTCCTCGCCGCGTCCGGCTTCGTCCAGGAGGGCGTCCGCCGCTCCGCCTGCCTCCACCGCGGCCGTCGCCACGATGTCGCCGTCCTCTCCCTCCTCCGTCCCGAATGGGAGAAGCTGGACCGCCCCCGCGCCTGGGAAACCGAGGCCTGACCGGGCGCCCCCGCACGACCGCGGCTAGGGTCGGCCCCATGACCCTGGACGCGAAGATGATCACGATCGACTGCGACGAGCCCCGCCGCCTCGCCGCCTGGTGGGCCAAGGCCCTGGACGCGGAGATCGCCCAGGACTTCGGCGGCGAGTTCGTCATCCTCGGCGCCCAGCCCCTGGTCCTCGGCTTCCAGCACGTGTCCGAGCCCCGGCAGTCCAAGAACCGGGTCCATGTCGACTTCCACACCGAGGACCGCCACGCCGAGGTCGCCCGCCTGGTCGCCCTCGGCGCCACCCTGGTCGGCGAACACTCTGCCGGCCCGCTGACCTGGAACATCCTTCAGGACATCGAGGGCAACGAGTTCTGCGTGGCGGGCGAGTAGCCGCCGGGCACCATCGATCACCAGGCGGCCGGACGCCGGACGGTCAGCGCTCGACGGCGGCGCTCACGGCGGACGGGCCGGGGAACTCCTCGGCCAGCGCGTCCATGATCAGTTCGTCCACGGGCTTGCCGAGCCAGAATCCCGATTGGCGGAGCCGTCCGGACGGGCGGAACCCCGCCTTCTCGTACGCGCTGACTCCGGCCGCGTTGGGCTCAAGCACCTTGAGCCAGACCATGCGCAGGTGGGCCAGGTGAAACGCCCAGTCCAGCGTCAGGCGAGCCGCTTCCGTGGCGTGCCCCTTCCCGCGCTCCTCAGGGGCGAGGACGATCACGAACTCGGCCGTACGGCTGTAGGTGTTGACTTCCAGGATCGTCAGTCCCACGGGCACACCGTCGTCCAGTCGCACGACCTCGAACTGCTGATAGCGCTCGTTTCCTCGCTGGCGCTCGTACCCCGCGGCGCGTACTTCCCAGGACTGCGGCCACTGGTTTCCGTATCCGAGGATCGTCCGCGGGTCGTTCTCCCAGGCGTGATACATCGGCAGCATGTCCTGGCGGGGCATCGCGAGGGCGAGCGTTTCACCGTTCAGCAGGATGTGCGGGTCACTCATGGTCGTACCTTCCTGGTGGTCCGTGCCGGTCCGGGCCCGTCCGGGGTGTAGGTGGGGTGATACAGCGTGGTGTCCGCCGGTTCCTCGACCGGGGTTCCGTCCGCGTCGGCTATCCAGGCGTGCAGCCGCACGGGGTCGAGAGCCACCCCGTGCCGCCACTCGGCGCGGCGTCGAGCGACCGTCAGCATCAAGGCGGCAGCCGTGGAGTCCTCCAGGCATGCCCAGCGCATCGGCAAGAGCTGTGCGGCCCAGCGAACGGCGCGCACAGCGTAGCGAGCCTGAGACGTCGTGGCCGGAGGCAAATCGCGCCCCGAGCACGCGAGGCGGACGAGCCGAGCGAACCGGTTTCGGCGACGCCCGACCGCCCACGTGGTGGCGGTGGCCAGAACAACCGGCACGGCAATGACCCGCCACCGCATCGGCACCGGGGCCGGGGCCGGCAGGTCCGCCGACTGTTCGACCGTCCCCCACGTCATCACGGCGTCCGGAAGGTCAACGACGCTCGCACCCAGAGCGGTTACCGCGTCCGATGTGGGACGTAGCTCGGTCATGCCCGTGTCGTAATCGATCACGACTGACGCGTGAGAGGCACGGGCGACCACGGTGTTGGTGCGGCTCACAGCGCTCCCGGCGGGGTCGGAGTGGTCTGCGTCCACTCGGTTCCGGGCGTGCGCTCGACTGCCTCCAGCCATGCCTCCGCAGCGAGGGCGGATAGCAGCGGGGGCCATGTCGTCGCCGCACCGAGAGCGGCCGCGTGAACCGTCGCCCGCAGTGGCGGCGGGGTGACGAGCCCGAGGGCCGCCAACCGACCATCCGCGAGGCCGAGTACACGACGGCGGTTGGCCCGTAGCCCCAAGTGGAAGTCGCCGACCATCAAACCCTTGGCCGCTCTTCGGCGGTGTGCGTCGGGCAGCAGATCGGCGAACGTGTCCGCAAGCATCGGCTTGTACCGTCGAGCCGAGTACCGCTGTTCGACAGGGGCCGAGACCACCGCGTCCAAGACCGCCCCGTCGAAGTAAGGGTTGTGCAGAGCCACACCGACCGCGTCCGCAAGCTGGATCTCCGCATACGCCGACCGTGCCACGGTGCGCAGCTCGGCCACCAGTACCTGGTCCGCGTGGGGTCCGGTGGGGGCGTCCACTCGCGGCACGGGCGCGGTGAGCCACTTCGGTCCCCCGAGATCCGGTCGGCCGATGCGGGAAGCGTCGCCTCGCAACGCGGCACCGATCAATGGGAGGGGACTTCGACGACGCAGCCGAGCCCAGTCCCGGGCATCCCCGAACATCCGGACCCAGTGCCCGTCACGCGCGAGGCCCGCCAGGTGTGCAGGCGGGCGTAAGAACAAGTTGTCTCCGCCATCGCCGGTCAAGTGGCAGAGGAAGCCCGCGGCGGCGAAGGTGCCGAGCTGGTCCGAGAACATCGACCACACCGCCGTTGACGGAGCAGGCTCGTCCGTTGCCGGCAATGGCACGTCGGTCGCCGTGAACGGCAGATGCCGTATGCCGAGCGGGAACGGTGCTCGGGTCAGGTTCGGGACGGTCAGGGCTTGGGCGTACTGCATGTCTCCGCCACTGGTGACGTTCGCCGGATGCGCGGTGACGCCCGTAATCGGCCCGTGCTGCGCGGCGAGCAGCGTCACCGTGGTCGAGTCCATGCCCGCAAGGTCGCTGGTCGCGGGCACCCCTTCCACCCGCACCCGGACACCCTCGCCGAGCGCCCGCCGAAGTGCTGCCGACGCCTCATGCGGCGGACGCCGTGTCGGCCTCCACCACATGGACAGCGACGTTCCGCCCTCGGTGTCAAGCGTCAGCAGGTGCCCGGCGGGAACCGGCGCGACCCCCGCCCACGCGCTAAGTCCCCTTGCGGAATTGTGCCTGTCACGGAGGAACGCGGCGAGCCACCAGGTATCGACGCGTCCACCGGCGAGCGGGGACAGCGCGAGGGAGCTGGACCCCCACACCGTTCCGTGTGGGGTGTTGACGGTATAGAGGGGCGAGGCTGCCCCGGCGTCCGCAAGAACTTCCACACGCCCCCACTCAGCCAGCCGAACAACAGTGTGGGAGCCCGACCACGTCCGCGCGACCGCCGCAAGGTCGGTGGCCATCAGGGCACGGGTCAAGTCGTGTCGGGTGGCCGAGCACGGGCCGAGTACAGCTATTCGTGCGATGCCCAATTCCATGGTCCGTAAGTGCTCGGGATGCCACTCTCCGCAGACCCACAGCGCAGGGTCACGCCAGAGCAGACGTGCCCCCATGGGCGTGGCGGCTGGACGGTTGCCTGGTGAGCTGCCGCCGTACCACCGCGCCTTGTGTTCCTCCATCTCGCCACCTCTCCCGCTACCGGAAACGAGCGGCCCCCGTGAGGTTTGCTCCCGCCGGGGGGCCGCCCTGCGCTCGATCAGTCGTACGGGGTCTGCTTCGACTCGACTCCCGAGTCTGCGCCGCCACGCGTCAGCGCGGCAGCGTCACCCAGAACGATGACTGCCGGAACTTCCGACTCGTCGGCTGTGTCCGTGGTGAACTCCTGGTCCATGCGTGCTCTCCCTCCTCTCCAAGCGCGATGGGGCGCTTCTCCCTCCGCCGAGTGGGGGCACCCACTCTGACCGCCGGAGGAAGCCAGGACAGACCTTCCGCCCTCGGTCCCAGACAATCGTGTGATCACGCCTGGCGGTACTGTCGGGAAGGGCGCAGGGATTAAGACCGTTAAGTGCTTAACGCGGCCGTACATGGGGAGTTGAACGGCCATGGGCACCAGCGAGCCGAACACGGCATTACAAGGTCTGCTCCGCGAGACCGGGTGGACGCTGCGGCAGTGTGCGCAAGCGATCAACCGGATCGGAACCGAGCGAGGCACCCCGAAGCAGTACCGTGCCCCGTCCGTTCACCAATGGTTGAGCGGGAGTCACCCGCGCGAGGATGCCCGTTCGCTGATCTTGGAGGCATTCGCCCGACGGCTTGGGCGACCCGTCACCTACGTGGATGTTGGCTTACCGGTCCCTGACAGTAGGACGCAGAAGACATCCTCCAGCATGGTTGACGGGATCATTGATCTCGGAAGGCTGGACATGGACCCATCCCGTCGTGGCGTGCTCAGCGTCGCTTTGTTCTCCGTGGCGTTGACCATCCCCGAGTGGCCGGACGTGGTGGGGAGGATGGAAGCTGTCCAGAAAGGCACGCGGACCCGTATCGGCATGTCCGATGTGCACACGGTCTCTGCCATGACGGAACAGCTCTCGTCCATGGACGACCAGTTCGGTGGCCGTACCGCTCGGCCTCTCGCCGCAAGCTTCCTGGTGAATACGGTCGCCCCGCTCCTCTGTACAGACGGCCCTGAGGACGTGCGGAAAGCCATGATGTCCGCAGCTTCCGACCTCTGCTACCTGACGGGGTACATGGCTGTTGACGAGGGTTTGCACGGCCTGGCGCAGCGCTACTACCTGAAAGCGCTGGAACTCGCGGGAGCATCGGAAGATCACCTGACGTACTGCACCACGCTCCGGGGCATGAGCGTGCAAGCTGTGGACCTTGGTCAAGGTCCGATGGCCCAACGGCTCGCCGATGCTGCGGCAGCATCCTCCCCGCAGGCCGGCCCGCGGATGCGCGCCTTCCTCGCCGGTCAGCAAGCACACGCAGCCGCGCAGATCGGGGACCGGCGGTCCGCCCTCATGTACCTGCGGGAAGCCGAAGTGGCCATGGACAAAGCAGAGTCCCGCGGAAAGGTCTTCGGCTCGTACGACCCCGCGTCGCTCAGTTACCACACCAGTCAAGTGCGCTTCGAAATGGGGGATGTGCAGGGGGCGGTTGCGGCCATGCAGATGTCGGACCGGCTTCGGTACAGCGTCTATCGACGGACGCGCGTCAAAGAACGGGCGATCCTCGCCGAGCGGCAGCTGTCCATAGGGCACCTTGAAGCCGCCTGTCAGACGTGGGCCCTCGCTCTGGACGACTACCCCCTCGTCAACTCGGGCCGCATCGACCAGCGCATGACGGACATGTTCCACCTGATTCGGCCGCACATCCGCAACCATGAGGCGCAGGCGCTGTATGAGCGAGCCCGCACGGTCGTTCATCCCGAGCTGATCCCGGTGTGACGAATGCCGTGGCCGGGCGGCCGACAGGTTGCCCGCCATGACCGCACTGGGCTTCCTCGCCTGGCCGCCTCCTGCTCCGCTTCGGACCGAACGGCTCGTACTCCGCGAGCCCCAGGCCCGGGATCGCGCGGCGTTCATTGATCGGCCTGGTCACGCTCGACCGGCGCGGTGCGGAGCGCCGGGGCCACATCCGCCCGGACGCCGAGCAGTGATGTGGCGTGCGGTCCTTGGACCAGGGCGCATCCTGACCTGAGCTCAGGAGGGATCCCGCCGTCGCAGCGAGCACTCGGCCCACACCGTCTTGCCGGGTCCCTGCCGCTCGTCCACGCCCCACCGCTCGCTGAGCGCCGCGACCAACGCCAGCCCGTGGCCGTGGACTTCCTCCGGGTCGGTACGGGGTGCCGGGCGGCCCTCGTGGGTGTCCGCCACCTCGATACGGAGCCGGGCCGACGGCTCCTCGTAGACCAGCCGCAGCGCGAAGTCCCGCCCGGGGACACGCCCGTGCAGCACGGCGTTGGACGCCAGCTCCGCCACGACGAGCGTCACGCCGTCGAACCCGTACGCCCCGCGCGGCACGCCCCACTCGGTGAGTTGGTGCGCGGTCAGCAGTCGGGCGAGGCGGGCGCCCCGGCGGGTGGAGGAGAATCGCTGGGCGAACGTACGTACGGTGACCGGGGGTTGGGTCTCAGTGTGTGCCATGCGGTCAGCGTGATGGGGCGGATGTGCTGGTCGGGAGGGACGGCGGAGACACAGATCCGTTTGTGTCTGCTGACCCTATGGACTGTGTGCGTGACGGTGCGTGAGCATGGGGCGGCGCGGCTGGAGTGATCGGTAGGCCGCGCCTCCTCCTGTGCGGAAAGGCGGGCCCACCCATGATGGCGGAGAACGACGGCGAGGCGTGGCGCGCCCAGGGCGAATCGGAACCGCCGGAGGCCCTGCGGACCTTTGGCAGGGTGTTGAAGGCATTAAGGGAGGAAGCCGGCCTCACCCGCGAACAGTTCGAGCCTCGGGTGCGGTACTCCGTTTCGTACATCGCCAAGATCGAGCAGGGTAGGCGCTTTCCGCCGAAGGACCTGATCCCAAGGGTGAGGGACAGCTTGGGGCCCGGTCCGGCTCGGGTGCTCGATGCTGCCTTCGGAGCGCTGACTCGGAAGGCGGGACTCGCCTCGCGGTTTCTGGCATGGGCGGATATCGAGGCGGAGGCGCGCTCGCTGTTCGCCTACGAGTGTCGGGCCATTCCGGGCATGCTTCAGCCCGAGCCTTACCTGCGAGCCATCTTCGATCGACAGCTGCCTCCGCTCAGTGGCGAGCAGGTGGAGCTGCAAGTCACCTCGCGCCTGGCCCGGCAGGAGCTGTTCTCCAACCGGCCGAACACCGACTTCTCCTTCATCGTTGAGCAAGGTCTGCTGGAGCGGATGTTCGGTGGGCCCGCCGTGCAGCGAGCTCTTCTTGACCACATGTTGGAGGTAGGGCGCCTGCGCAACGTGGAGATCCAGGTGATGCCGTTGCGGCACGAGGATCATCACGGCTTCGAGGGACAGGTCTACCTTGCTGAAACCCCCGAACATCAGTGGCTCGGCTACATCGAGGCCCACGAAACCAGCTTGCTCATCAGCGATCCGAACACCGTCAGCGCCATGCTCATGCGCTATGGAAAGATGCGCTCACAGGCTCTGAGCCCTCAGGCAACCAGGAGCCTGCTGGAGCAGATGCGAGGAGCGCTATGAGCACCACGGAACTCGACTGGTTCAAGAGCAGCTACAGCGGTAGCGGCGGTGACAACTGCGTCGAGGTGGCCCTTTCCTGGGCTAAGTCCAGCTACAGCGGCGGTGGCGGCGACAACTGTGTAGAGGTCGCCGCCTGCCCCACCTCCATCCACGTCCGCGATTCCAAGGACACCGCACGGCGGCCCTTCTCGGTCGGTCCGGAGGCGTGGGCGGCCTTCACCGCCTTCGCGGGGGAGCGGTGAGCGCCGTGGAGCTCGACTGGTTCAAGAGCAGTTACAGCGGCGGTGGCGGCGGTAACTGTGTTGAGGTGGCGCTCTCCTGGACCAAGTCCAGCTACAGCGGCGCAGGTGGCGGCAACTGCGTAGAGGTAGCCCTCCCTTGGGCCAAGTCCAGCTACAGCGGTGACGGCGGCGACAACTGCGTTGAGGTCGCCGCCTGCCTCGCCACCGTCCACGTCCGGGACTCCAAGGACACCGACCGCACCCCCTTCACCGTGGCCCCCGCCGCCTGGTCCGCCTTCATCGCGACGCTCTAGTCGCCCTCGCCCTCGCCCTCCCGTGAGAGCCGCGCCGTCACATCGTCGGCGAAGCGGCCCAGGAGGCGGGCGAGGTCGTCGCGGTCCTGGTCGGGCCAGTGGGCCAGGGTGTCGGTGAACCAGCCCAGTATCGAGGTCATATAGCGGTCCACCGCCTCCGTGCCGGCCTCGGTCGGCTCGATGAGGCTGGCCCGGCGGTCGAGCGGGTCGGCGACGCGGCGTACCAGTCCGTGCTTCTCCAGGGACTGCACCTGGCGGGTGATGTGCGGGCCCACCACCTGCATGCGCTCGGCGATCTCACCGACCCGTAGGGCCCCGTCGGCCATGCGGAGGGTCAGCAGTACGCCGACGGCGGGGCGGTCCAGGCTCAGCGCGGCCGATTCCATGGCGCGCTCGACCAGTCGCCCCTTGGTGATGGCGGCGCTGAGCTGGGTGATCCGGGGGAGCACCGTCAGCAAGTCCTCGCGGCGATCCGGTTCCGGTGCGGGCATCGGTCAGGCTCCTCTTGCATACCTAACTTAGGTATCTATATGGTGGTGGGGTCGGCGGCGCGAGCGAGGGCTCGGTGCGGCCGCATAAAGGATACCTAAGGTACGTATCTGGCGCCGAGCCTGGCTCGGTGGAAGGGGTCACACCATCATGGGTCGCATAGCCGGAAACAGCTCCCGTACCGCCCGCCGTCGGGTCCTGATCTCGGGGGCCAGCATCGCGGGGCCCGCGCTCGCCTACTGGCTCGACCGGTATGGCTTCGAGGTCACCGTCGTGGAGAAGGCCGCCGCCGTGCGCGGAGGCGGGTACGCCATCGACATCCGGGGCACCGCCCGGGAGGTGGTGGACCGGATGGGGCTGCTGCCGCGTCTGCGCGAGGCGCATGTCGGCACCCAGCGGATCACCTTCGTGGACGCGGAGGGCGGGGAGATCGGCTCGTTCGAACCGGAGCAGGTGACCGGCGGGCACGTCGGGCTGGACCTGGAAGTCCGGCGCGGGGACCTGGCGGACGCGCTCTACACCCCGCTGCGGGACCGGGTGGAGTTCCTGTTCCGCGACTCGATCGCGGCGCTGGAGGAGGGGGACGGGGAGGGGGTGGACGTCGTGCTGGACAGCGGGGTCCACCGCCGCTTCGAGCTGGTGATCGGCGCGGACGGACTGCACTCGAACACCCGTCGGCTGGTACTCGGTCCCGAGGAGCCCTTCCACCGCTACCTCGGGCATGTCTTCGCCGGCTTCACCCTGCCGAACGAGTTCGGGCTCGCCCATGAGGCGCGCGTCTGGAACGAGCCGGGGCGCAGCGCGGTCCTCTACGCCCATGAGCCGTCCGAGCCGGTGCACGGCTTCCTCACCTTCACCCGCGAGGACCCGCCCTTCGAGGCGTTCCAGAACCCGAAGGCGCAGCGCGACCTGGTGGCGGAGAGCTTCCCGTACCAGGGGTGGCATGTACCGCGCCTGGTGGCGGCGATGCGGGAGGCCGACGACCTGTTCTTCGACGTGGTGAGCCAGATCCATCTGCCCGCCTGGTCGCGCGGCCGGGTCGCGCTGGCGGGCGACGCGGCGCACGCGACCTCGTTCCTCTCCGGCCAGGGGTCGAGCGTCGCGCTGGTGGGGGCGTACATCCTGGCGGGGGAGCTGGCCACCCACGACGAGCATGGCGCGGCGTTCGCGGCGTACGAGGAGCGGATGCGGCCCTTCGCCGAGCGCAACCAGGCCTTGGCCGACGGCGGGGGCACGGTGGTGACGCCGACGACGCGCGAGCAGCTTGATGCCCGTAATGACGTGTTGCGGGGACGGGGGCTCGCCGCGAGCGGGCTGGTGACGGAGGGCGCGGAGGAGGGGCGCGCGGCACACTCGGGCCTGGTGCTGCCCGACTACGCGGGGGCGATCGGGGCGGTGGCGGGGGACTGAACGGCCTCGGCCGGGGGCGCCGCCGCCATCGCCGGTACCGCCTCCGCCAGCGCCTCCCGCCAGTCCCGTAGCGGCGCGAGCCCGGCTTCCGCCCAGCGGGCGTGACCGAGGACGCTGTACGCCGGGCGGGCGGCGGGGCGCGGGTAGGCGGCGCTCGTGGTGGGGCGGACCCGGTCCGGGTCGGCACCGGCCAGGCGGAACACCTCCCGGGCCAGGTCGTACCAGGACGCCTGGCCCGAGGCGGTGCCGTGGTAGACCCCGCCGGGGGCGCCGGAGCGGGCCAGGGCGACCAGCTGCCCGGCCAGGTCGGCGGTCCAGGTGGGCTGGCCCACCTGGTCGGTGACCACGTCCACGTAGGGCCGGGCCCGCTCCAGGTCGAGCATGGTCCGGACGAAGTTCCGGCCCCCGGCCCCATACAGCCAGGCCGTACGGACGACATAGCCGCGCTCCGGGAGCAGGCCGCGCACTGCCCGTTCGCCGGCCAGCTTGGTGCGGCCGTAGGCCGAGCGGGGCGCGGGTGCGGCGGACTCCGGGTAGGGGGCGGTGGCGTCGCCCGCGAAGACGTAGTCGGTGGAGAGGTGCACCAGGGTCGCGCCGGACTCGGCGCAGGCGGTGGCCAGATGGCGTACCGCCGTGCCGTTCACCGCCAGCGCCTCCGGCTCCCGGGACTCGGCGTCGTCCACGGCCGTCCAGGCGGCGCAGTTGACGACCTGGTGGGGGCGGAGGGCCGCCACGGTCTCCCGTACGGCCGACGCGTCGGTCAGGTCGAGGGCGGTGCGGTCCAGGGCCACCGCGTCCTCGCCGAGGGCACCGAGCGCGGCGAGGACGTCCCGGGCGAGCATTCCGGAGGCGCCGGTGACCAGCCACCTCATCGGCCTGCCTCCGTACGGGTCATCAGCGGGCCCCACCAGTCGCGGTTTCGCCGGTACCAGGCGACCGTCTCGGCGAGGCCCTTGGCGAAGTCCGTGCCCGGGCGGTAGTCCAGCTCCTCGCGGATCTTCGTCCAGTCCACCGAGTAGCGGCGGTCATGGCCCTTGCGGTCCTCCACGTGGACCACCTGGGACCAGTCCGCGCCGCAGGCGCCGACGAGCAGGGTGGTCAGTTCGCGGTTGGTCAGCTCGGTGCCGCCGCCGATGTTGTAGACCTCGCCCGCCCGGCCCCGTACCCGTACCGCCTCCACCGCCCGGACATGGTCGTCCACGTGCAGCCAGTCGCGGACGTTCGAGCCGTCGCCGTAGAGCGGGACCGTGCCGCCCTCCAACAGGCGGGTGGTGAAGAGCGGGATGACCTTCTCGGGGAACTGGTACGGCCCGTAGTTGTTGGAGCAGCGGGTGACCCGGACGTCCAGGCCGTGGGTGCGGTGGTAGGCGAGGGCGAGCAGGTCGGCGGAGGCTTTGGATGCGGCGTAGGGGGAGTTGGGGGCCAGCGGCTCGGACTCGGTCCAGGAGCCGGTGTCGATGGAGCCGTACACCTCGTCGGTGGAGATATGGACGAAGGTGCGCATCCGGTGGCGCAGGGCGGCGTCCAGGAGGGTCTGCGTACCGAGGACGTTGGTGCGGACGAACTCGGCGGCGCCCAGGATCGAGCGGTCGACGTGGGACTCGGCGGCGAAGTGGACCAGGTCGTCGTGGTCGGCGGCGAGGCGGTCCACCAGGTCGGCGTCGCGGATGTCGCCGTGGACGAAGGTGAGGGCGGGGTGGTCCGCTACGGGGGCGAGGTTGGCCCGGTTCCCGGCGTAGGTGAGGCGGTCCAGGACGGTGACGGAGACGTCATCCGGGCCGGTGGGGCCGAGCAGGGTCCGGACGTAGTGCGAGCCGATGAAGCCGGCTCCGCCGGTGACCAGAACGCGGGATCGGGACTTCTCAGGGAGGGTCATGAGGAGATCTGCACCTTGCTGTGGTCGCCCAGGACCAGCCGGTGTGCGGCCGGGATGGGGGGAGCGGGGGTGATTTCGACGTTACGCCCGATGAGGGAGGCTTCGACCCGCCCCACGCCGTGCACACTGGAGCCGCTGAGGACGATGGAGTACTCGATCTCGCTGTCGGTGATCCGGCAGTCCTCGGCAATCGAGGTGGACGGGCCGACATAGGAGTTGACGACGGTGGAGCCCGCGCCGATGACCACCGGGCCGACGATCCGCGAGCCGCGCACGGTGGCCCCGGCGCCGATCGAGACCCGGCCGATGATCTCGGTGGCGGCGTCCACCGTGCCTTCGTTCGAGGGGGGAAGCAGCTCCAGGACGCTGCGGTTGACCTCCAGCATGTCGGCGACGTTGCCGGTGTCCTTCCAGTAGCCGGAGACGATGGTGGAGGTCACCGTGCGCTGGTGGTCGATCAGCCACTGGAGCGCATCGGTGATCTCCAACTCCCCGCGCGGGGACGGGGAGATGGCGCGTACGGCCTGGTGGACGGCCGGGCTGAAGAGGTAGACCCCGACGAGGGCGAGGTCGCTGCGCGGGGCGGCGGGCTTCTCCTCCAGCCTCACCACCCGCCCCTCCAGGTCCAGTTCGGCGACGCCGAAGGCGCGCGGGTCGGGGACCTTGGTGAGCAGGATCCGGGCGTCCGGGCGGGTGGCGCGGAACTCCCGCACCAGGTCGGTGATCCCGCCGACCACGAAGTTGTCCCCGAGGTACATCGCGAAGTCGTCCTCGCCGAGGAAGTCCCGGGCGATCAGCACCGCGTGGGCCAGGCCCAGCGGGGCGGCCTGCGGGAGGTAGGTGACCTCCAGTCCGAAGCGGGAGCCGTCGCCGACGGCGGCCCGGATCTCCTCGGCGGTGTCCCCGACGATGATCCCGACCTCCCGGATCCCGGCGGCGGCGATCGCCTCCAGGCCGTAGAAGAGCACCGGCTTGTTGGCGACCGGGACGAGCTGCTTGGCCGAGGTGTGGGTGATGGGGCGCAGCCGGGTGCCCGCGCCGCCGGAGAGTACGAGTGCTTTCACTGCTTACCTGCCTGCCCTGGCCACCGGGTGGGCCGTCGCGTGATCGGCGTTGGGTGTGGAGATCCGTTATGTGTGTTTATGTGTTAAGTGTGGTGATCGGCCCTTCGTGGGGGCTCGCTCGCGGCACCGCGTGGTGCCGTTGGTATGCCGTTGTTATTGCTACGTTCGCACCATGAACGGCCGAATGTCAGTTATGTCCGGATCTGAGCGTAGGGCGTGGCTCCTGGTCGCCGGAGTCGCGACGGCCGCGTTCCTCGCCAAGATGGCCCTCGCCGCCCAGACCCGGGGGCCCGCCGACGTACGCTTCTTCTGGGGGTTCGCCCGGGCCATCGCCCGCACCGACCCGGTCCGCGTCTACGCCGAGCCGCTGCCCTGGCTACCGGTCTACAACCACCCGCCGCTGGCCAGCTGGATGCTGCTGGTGATGGAGAAGCTGGCCCAGCTGCACGTCCCCTGGCGGCCGTTGATCCGCTTCCCGGCCTGCCTCGCCGACCTGGTCACCGTGCTGCTGGTGTACGCCATCGTCCGGCGGCGCGCGTCACTGCGTACCGCCGTGCTGTGCGCCCTCGGCGCCGCCCTCTGCCCGGTCCTGATCGCCACCAGCGGCTACCACGGCAACACCGACTCGGTCGCCGTGATGTTCGCCTTCGCCGCCGCCTGGCTGCTGGTCGACCGGAAGATGCCGCTGGCCGCCGGGCTCGCCGCCACCCTCTGTATCAGCGTCAAACTCATTCCGGTCGTCGCCGTGCCGCTGCTCTTCGCCGCCGCCTGGCGCATCGGCGGACGCCGGACCCTGGCCCGGTTCACCGTCGGCTCCGGGGCGCTGTTCGCGCTGATCTGGGGCCCGCCGCTGCTCCTGGTCCCCGGCGGACTGAAGGCCAACGTCCTCGAATACGCGGGCGGGAACTTCAGCTTCTGGGGCATCGTCAGATTCGCCCGCTGGGGCGGGGTGCCCGAACCGTACGTCCAACTGCTGCGCGGCGAGGGCCACTGGCTGATCGTCGCCGCGATCATGGCCGTCGGGGTCTGGCTCGCCTGGCGGCGCCCCGCCGACACCCCGTACGCCGTCGCCGTCACCCTCGCCCTGCTCCTGCTGCTCTCCACCGCCTCCGGCGTCCAGTACCTCGCCTGGCCCGCCGCCGGACTCTTCGTCATCGGGCTCTGGCAGGGCCTGGCGTACGGCATCGTCGTCGGCGCGGTCACCGCCTCCGTCTACTCCGGGCAGCGCCCCGTCCACTGGACCACCACCGAGATGGCCTTCGGGGCGCTCGGGTGGGCGGTGCTGGCGGCCTGTGTCGCCTCCGCCCTGCTCCCGGTGGCGGTACGCGCGGCAGCGGCGGCCGGACTACGGGATGTCTTCTGCGACGCCCTGCGGGACGCCGTACGCGCCCGGCGGCGCGGCGGCACGGCCTGGGCCCCGTACGAGCCCCACCTCCCCGGCTCCCCGTACGAGCCCCACACCCCCGGCTCGCACGCCCGCGTCCCCGCGCCGCCGCACGCCCGTGCTCACGACCACCCCCTGACCCGTACCAGCCCCACCGGAGAGTGAGGAAGACCGTGACCGAAGTCCACGCCGGAGTCGGCGGAACCGGGGCCACGCCCACCGAGGGCCACGTCCCGGGCAGCCGCAGCAGCACCGAAGCCGCCACCGAGACAGCACCCCAGGACCCCGGTGGGCCCGCCGCCCCGGGCACGGCCGAGCCGCGCATCGGCATCCTGGTGGTCGCGTACAACGCCGAGACCACCCTCGAACGCACCCTCGACCGCATCCCCGCCGACTTCCGCCCCCGCATCGCCGAGATCCTCATCCTCGACGACGCCAGCCACGACGCCACCTTCACCGCCGGCACCCGCTGGTCCCAACTGGACGGCATGCCGCCCACCGTGGTCATGCGGCACACCAAGAACCTCGGCTACGGCGGCAACCAGAAGGCCGGCTACCGGCTCGCCGCCGAACGCGGACTCGACATCGTCGTGCTGCTCCACGGCGACGGCCAGTACGCCCCCGAGATGCTGCCGCAGATGGTCGAACCCCTGGTCCGCGGCGAATGCGAGGCCGTCTTCGGCTCCCGGATGATGCGCCCCGGCGACGCCCTGCGCGGCGGGATGCCGCTCTACAAATGGCTCGGCAACCGGGTGCTCACCCGGCTGGAGAACGGCCTGCTCGGCTCCGAACTCACCGAGTTCCACTCCGGCTACCGCGCCTACCGGGTCGACGCCCTGCGCCGCCTGCCCATCGAGCGCAACACCGACGACTTCGACTTCGACACCCAGATCATCGTCCAGCTCGCCGACGCCGGGATGCGCATCCGCGAGATCCCCATCCCCACCTACTACGGCGACGAGATCTGCTACGTCAACGGCATGCGGTACGCCAAGGACGTCGTCAAGGACGTGGTGGAGTACCGGCTCGCGAAGAAGGGCTTCGGCACCTGCGACTGGATCCCCAAGCCCGCCGCGTACGCCTTCAAGGAGGGCGACGGCTCCTCGCACGCCGTCATCCTCGCCGCCCTGCGGCGCCTCCCGCCCGGCCGGGTGCTGGACGTCGGCTGCTCCGGCGGGCTCTTCGCCGAACGCCTCGAAGCCCTCGGCCACACCGTCACCGGCGTCGACTGCGTGGAGATCGAGGGCGTGCAGGCCCGCTGCTCCGGCGGCTTCCACCTGGCCGACCTGGAGGACGGACTCCCGGCGGCGGTCGGCGGCGGCTACGACTACGTGGTCGCCGGGGACGTCGTGGAACACGTCTCCCGCCCCGAACGCCTCCTCGCCGAACTGCGCGGCGTACTGCGCCCCGACGGGCGGGTGCTGCTCTCCGTCCCCAACTTCGGCCACTGGTACTCGCGGCTGCGGGTCGCCCTCGGCGCGTTCGACTACGACCGGCGCGGCATCCTGGACGAGACCCATCTGCGCTTCTTCAGCCGCGCCAGCCTGCGCCGCACCGTCCGCTCCGCCGGATACGACGTGCTCTCGCTCGGCGCCACCGGCGCGCCCTTCTGGTCCGTGCTCGGCGGCGGCCCCGCGGCCACCGCGCTGAGCGGCGCGTCCAAACTGCTGACCCGCCTCCGGCCGACCCTCTTCGGCTACCAGTACGTCGCACTGCTCACCCCGCATGCGGCCCGCACGCTCATCGCTGGGGAGCACATCGATGTCCAGGACGTCCTCAACCGCCAGTACGTCCCCGACGACCGCCCCCGCTCTTCCGCCCGGGTCTGACGGAGCCGGTGCCGGTACGGGGGCCGACGGGGCCGGCGCGGGGCCCGCCCCACTGGCGGCGCCCCGCCCCCGTACACCCTCCGTGCCCCTCACCCCTCCCCCCGCCCCCGCGCCCGGAAGGCGGACCGCCTTGAACCTGTCCAGCCTGCTGCTCCTGCTCTTCGCCGTGTTCTCCTCGGCGGCCGGGCAGATCATGCTCAAGCACGGGATGAAGACCGCCGCCGCCAGCGCCGCGACGGTCGGCGGCTCCCTCGCCGCACGGGCCGCCACCACCCCGTGGGTGATCGTTGGCCTGACCGTCTTCGCGGCCTCCGCCGTCGCCTGGATGTCCACCCTGGCCCGGGTGCCGCTGTCGATCGCCTATCCCTTCAACGCCCTCGGCTACCTCGTGGTGGTCCTCGCCGCCGTCGGCCTGCTCGGCGAGCGCACCTCGCCCTGGACCTGGGCCGGCTCGCTGCTCGTGGTGGCCGGCCTGGTCACCGTCTTCTACGGCCAGCGGAGCTAGCCCCTGGCCGACCAGGGCCCCACCGATCCGACCCGATCCGACCCAACTCGACCGACCCGACTCGACTCGCGAAGGAGGCGGCCCGCCGCCATGCCCACCCTCAGCGTCATCGTGTCCGGCCCGGCGCCCCTGGGGCGGTTCCGGGCCTGTCTGGACAGCCTCACCACCCAGCACTCCGACGAACTGGACCTCGTGGTGGCCGTCCCCGAGGACGACCCGGCCGCGCTCGCCCTCGCCGCCCGCCGCGAGCTGGCCGACCCCCGGCTGACCGTCCTCACCGTCCCCGCCGGGACCACCGCGGCCGCCGCCCGCGCCACCGCCTTCCGGTCGGCGCGCGGGGAGTACGTGCAGTTCCTCGACCCGGCCACCGACCGCCTCCCACCCGGGGCGGCGGGCGCGCTCGCCGAGCGGTTCTCGATCTCCCTCCCCGATGTCCTGCTCTGCGACCACCTCACCGCCCACTGGTGGGACCCCGCCGTCCCCAGCGCCGCCACCGACCTGCTCACCTCGGCCCCGGCCACCACCACCCTGGCCGACCACCCCGAACTGCTGGACGTGCCCCCGCTCCTCGGCGACCGGGTGATCCGCCGGGGGCTGCTCACCGCGCACCGCGGGCTGCTGGGCACCGACGGGCATGACGCGCTCTATCTGTCGTACGCGGTCCTGCTGCTGGCCCGGACGGCCGCCCGCTGCGGCACCGTCGCCCTGGTCCGCCACCGCGACCGACCCACCCAGCGCGACAGCGGGACCGGGACCCCCCTCGCCGTCTTCGGCCAGTACGAGGCGCTGCACCAGCTCGCGGTGGCGGCCGACGCACCCGCCGCCGTCCGGGCCCGCCTCTACGACCGGATGACCGCCGACTACCTGACCACCCTGGCCCGCCGCGAGGAGCTGCCGCCCGCGCTGGTCGGGGAGTTCTTCGGCCGCGCCGCCCGGCACACCGCCGAGTACCGCCCCGCCGGGCACCCCCGCCCCGCCGGGCTCGACGGCGTACGGCACCTGCTGCTGGCCCACCGCTCCCACCTCGGCTACCGCCTGCTCCGCGCCGCCAACGACCGCCGCCGCGGCGCCCGTTCCCTCGCCGGAGCGGCGGCCGGGCGCACCGCCGCCGCCCGTACCGCCCTCCGGCGCCGGATCGCCCTCGCCCGCCCCCTCGATGCCGACCTGGCCGTCTTCTCCGCGTACTGGGGGCGCGGGGTGGCCTGCAACCCGGCCGTCATCGCCGCCGAACTCGCCGAACTCGCGCCCGACATCCGCCGGGTGTGGGTGGTGGAGCCCGAACACGCCGAGCTGCTGCCGCCCGGCACCGACCATGTGGTGCCCGGTAGCCGCCGCCACGCCGAGGTGCTGGCCCGCGCCAAGTACCTGGTCAACAACGTCAACTTCCCCGACGGGGTGCGCAAACGGCCCGGCAGCGTGCACCTCCAGACCCACCACGGCACCCCGCTCAAGCACATGGGCGTCGACCTGCACGATCACCCCGCCGCCGCCCAGGGCCTGGACTTCGACAAACTGCTGGAGCGCGTGGACCGCTGGGACTTCAGCCTCTCCGCCAACCCGCACTCCACCGAGGTCTGGCAGCGCGCCTACCCCTCCGGCTACCGCTCGCTGGACTACGGCTATCCGCGCAACGACGTCTACTACCGGGCCACCGCCGCCGACGTCCGCGCCGCCCGCGCCCGCCTGGGCCTCGCCCCCGGCACCCGCGCCCTGCTCTACGCGCCCACCCACCGCGACCACGAGGCCCGCCCCGTGCCCCGCCTGGACCTCCACCGCCTGGCCGAGGAGCTGGGCGAGGACACCGTGCTCCTGGTGCGCGGCCACTACTTCCACGCCCCCGACCCCTGGCCCGCCGGGCTGAAACGTGCCCACCCCCGGGTGCTGGACGTGACCGGGTGGGACCCGGTGGAGGATCTGGCGCTCGCCGCCGACGCGCTGGTCACCGACTACTCGTCGATCATGTTCGACTACGCCAACCTGGATCGGCCCCTCGTGCTGCTCGCCGACGACTGGGAGACCTACCGGGCCGTGCGCGGGGTCTACTTCGACATCACCGCCGATCCGCCCGGGCCGGTCGCCCGCGGCCAGGACGAGCTGACGGCCGTGCTGACGGACGGCAGCTGGTGCGACGAGGCCGCCGCCAAGCTGCGGCACGACTTCCGGCTCCGCTTCTGCGCCTACGACGACGGGCGGGCCGCCGAGCGGGTGGTGCGCCGGGTCTTCCTCGGCGAGGGCGAGGAGAGCCTGCCCCCGGTGCTCCCGCTGGCCCGCCGCACCCCGGCCCCCACCCCCGAGCAGGCCGCACGCGAGACGGCACCCGTGCCGCACCAGGAGGCCTCCCGATGACCACCGCCCCCGGCATGACCGTCCCCGAGGTGACCGTCATCGTCATCGTGTACGACGACGCCGAGCGGCTGCCCCGGGCGATCGCCTCGGTGCGGGCGCAGACGCACCGGGCCCTGGACATCCTGGTGGTGGACGACCACTCCACGGACGCCACCCCGCAGGTGGCCGCCGAGCTGGCGGCGCGGGACCCCCGGATCCGGGTGCTGCGGCTGGAGCGGAACAGCGGCGGGTGCAGTGTCCCCCGCAACCGGGGGCTCGCCGAGGCCCGCACCCCGTTCGTGATGTTCCTGGACAGCGATGACGAACTGCCGATCAAAGCCGTGGAGTTGCTGCTCGGAGCCCATGGGGGCGAGGAGGAATACGCCGATTTCACCATGGGGGCCGTGGAGCGGGTGCGGCCGGGCGGCGGGGCGGTCTCGCGGTGGATGCCCGCGCTGTTCCGGCAGCGGCGCACGGTGCGCGGGATCGAGGACGAGCCGGGGCTGCTGTTCGAGCCGCTCTCCACCAACAAGATGTACCGCCGGGAGTTCCTGGACCGGCACGGGCTGCGCTTCCCCGAGGGCCTGCACTACGAGGACCAGCTCTTCAGCGCGCAGGCCTACACCCTGGCCCGGGCGCTGCGGATCATCACCGAGCCGGTCTACCGCTGGTATGTGGACTCCACGGCCCGCCCGGGGGCGGCGACCATCTCCAACCGCCGCCATCTGATGGCCAACGTCCGCGACCGGGTGGCCATCGCCCGCCGGATCGACGCCTTCCTCGCCGAGCAGGGCGTCTCACTCGCGGTGCGCCGAGAGCGGGACTTCAAGTTCCTCTCGCACGATCTGCGGTTGTACGCGGGAGACCTGCCGTACCGGGAGACGGAGTGGGTGGCCCAGTTCGCCGCCGAGGTGCTGCCGTGTGTGGAGCCGCTGTCGGCGGACGCGTTCGAGCGGCTGGGGCGGGTGGACCGGGCGGTGCTGGGGCTGCTGCGGGAGGGGCGGTACGAGGAGGCCCGGCAGGCGGCGCGCGGCCTCACCCATGAGGTCGGTCCGCGCGAGACGGCCACCGGCCCGGACGGGCGGGTCTACTGGGGCGACCGGGTCCCCGGCTCGGCGGCGGCCCGCGCCGATCTGGACGTGACGGAATGGGATGTGGCGGGCTGTCCGTTCGCGGCGGCGCGGTTCCGGCACGAGATCACGACCGTGGAGCCGGACCGGGCGGGCGGGGCGGTGGAGTTGGTGATCCGGACATACGACCCGGGGCTGCGGCTGCCGCTGGCCCCACTTGCCGCCTGCCTCCATCTGGCCCCGGCCGGGCGGTGGTTCACCGTGCCGCTTCGGATGGACCCGGCCGGGCGGGGGGTCTTCGCCGGGACGGTACGGCTCCGCCCGGCCGACGCCGCCCTCCCCGCGTACGGCTTCCGGGGCGTACGCCACCCGGTGCTGGAGCTGCTGCGGGGCAGCGGTCCCGGGCGGCGCGGCAACACCGGGGTGCTGCTCGCCCCGCTGGACTTCGCCCCCTTCGAGCTGCCCGGCGCCGCCCGCCACCGGGTCCTGGTCGAGCCCGAGGGCCGGGGCGCCGGCCGCCTCCAACTGCGCTGGCGCCCGGCTGGGGCGGTGGGCCGGCTGCTCACCCCCGTACTGCGCCCGGACCCGGTACGGCGGGCGGCCCGCCTTCTCGTACGCGGCTGAGGTCGGCCGTACGGGGGTGAGGATGGCCGTACGCGGCTGAGGTCGGCCGTACGGGGTGAGGCCGGTCAGTCCGGGCGGGGGGCCGGGAAGACGGGGGCGGCTGGGGGGTCGGTCGGGCCCGGGCCGCCTACCGGGACTTCGGCCGGCTCCGTCCCGAGGGGCTTTCCGGCGCCGCCCAGGGCCGGGGCGGGGTGGCGGGCGTCCAGGGGGGTGACGGGGGCCAGGGCCTCGGCGGGTTCGCCGAGGAAGAGGTGGCGGACCACCCGTTCGGCGGCCCGGCCGTCGTCGTGGGGGCAGAAGCGGGCCCGGAAGGCGGCGCGGAGGCGTGCCGCGCGGGTGTCCCGCCAGCGGTCGGAGGTGAGGAGGGCGATCAGCTCGTCCTCGTCGTGCGCGACCGCGCCGGGTGGGCAGGCGGTGATGTCGAGGTAGGTGCCGCGGGCCGCCCGGTAGGCCTGGTCGTCGGGGAGGTGCAGCACGATCGGCCGGTCCAGGGCGGCGTAGTCGAACATCAGCGAGGAGTAGTCGGTGAGGAGGGCGTCGGAGGCGAGGCAGAGGCGTTCGACGGAGGGGTGGGCGGAGACGTCGATGATCCGGGGGTCGGACCAGGTCAGCGGGGTGCCGTGGGTGGGGTGGGGGCGGGCCAGCACGGTGTGGCCGGGGCCGAGCGCGGCGAGCAGCCGGTCCAGGTCCAGCAGCTGGGGCTGGGGGTGGACGTAGTCGCGGTGGGTGGGCGCGTAGAGGAGTGCGGTGTGGCCCTCGGGGATGCCCAGGGACTCGCGGAGCAGCGCCACCTCGGTGGCGGTGGCGCGGTGGAAGAGGTCGGCGCGGGGGCTGCCGTACTCCAGCAGCCGGTACGCGGCCGGGTAGACCCGCTGCCAGACCAGGCTGGAGTGCCGGTTGGCGGAGAGCAGATGGTCCCAGCCGTCCACCGAGGCCAGCAGCCGGGTGAAGTCCATGGTGCGGGCGGCGGCGGGGCGGTGCATCAGGTCCAGGCCCATGTGCTTGAGCGGGGTGCCGTGCTGGGTCTGGAGCAGCAGTTGGCCGCGCCGTTTGACCAGCCGGCGGTCGAAGTTGACGTTGTTGATCAAGTAGCGGGAGCGGGCGAGTGCCGTCCAGTAGGCGGCGGTGCCGGGGGTGATCCGCCGGGTGCCGGGCGGCACGGTGTGGGCGTGCGCCGGGTCGCAGATCCAGCTGGTGCGGATATGCGGGGCGAGTTCGCGCACCCGTTCCTCGATGGCGGCGGGGGAGCAGGCGTACCCCCGGTGCCAGGAGGCGGCGAAGACGGCCCGGTCGGGGCGGACGGGGAGGAGCAGCTGGGTGCGGTAGTGGAGTTGGAGCAGGGCGCCACGGGTGAGGTGGGCGAGGACGGCGGTGTGGCGGAGGGCGGCCTTGAGCAGGGTGCGGGCGGCGACCAGGGCGGTGAAGGCCCGCCGGCTGCCCAGGCGGACCAGGGCGTGCCGCAGCCGGGTGGTGGCGCCCGGCGTGGCGCCGGGGGTGCGGTAGCGGCGGTAGTGGGCGCGGGCGCGGCGGAAGAACCGGGCCCGGGAGCCGCGCGGCAGCCGGCCGGGGGCGGTGAAGACGGAGGTGAAGTGGTCGGCCATCCGCCGGAAGAGCACCGGCCGCCAACGGGCCAGCTCGGGCCGGGAGTCCAGGAAGGCGAAGACCCGGTCGTACTGGTCGAACAGCTCGAAGTGGCGGACACTGGTGGTGCGCAGGATGGAGCCGGTGCGGCGCTGCCGGTAGTGGACGCAGACCCGGTCCAGGGTGGCGATGGTCCCGGCGGCCATCAGCGCCGGATAGGTCCAGGGGGTGTCCTCGTAGAAGCCCGGCGGGAAGGTGAAGCCCTCGCGGCTGAGGAAGTCGCGGCGGTACGCCTTGTTCCAGACCACCATCAGCACCCGCAGCAGCCCGGGGCGGTCGGTGAGCGGGAAGGGGGCGGGCCCGTCCTGGTGGAGGTAGGTCCGGAACTCGTGGCGGACGGTCTCCCCGGACCAGTACACCCGGGCGTAGTCGAAGACCAGCAGCTCCGGGTCGCCGGTCTGCTCCAGCCGCTCGGCGACGGCCCGCAGCGCCCCGGGGACGAAGGTGTCGTCGCCGTCGAGGAAGAGGACGTAATCGCCGGTGGCCCGGGCCAGTCCGGCGTTGCGGGCGGGGCCCAGGCCGGCGTTCTCGGGGAGGTGGACGGCGACGACCCGGCGGTCCCGGGCCGCGTACTCGTCGATGACGGTGCCGCAGCCGTCGGGGGAGCAGTCGTCGACGGCGATCAGCTCCAGGTCGTCGAACGACTGGCTGAGCACCGACTCCAGGCACTCGGGCAGATAGGCCTGGACCTCGTACGCGGGAACGATCACGCTGAACCGGGGCATGGACCGGGAACGCCCGTCGGGCGGGGCCGGTTACGCCGACGGCGGCAACCGGGGGACGGTGATGCGGCATCCGGGGGAGCGGGGCGTGGCGGTACGGGTACGGGGTGGCCCGGCCCCGTACCCGTACCGCCGCCGTTCCTCCTACCGGCGGCGCCGGGGGTTACTTCACCGCCCCCGCCATCACCCCGTTGACGAAGTGGCGCTGGAAGGCGAAGAACACCGCCAGCGGGATCACCATGGAGACGAACGCACCGGGAGCGAGGACGTCCACGTTGTTGCCGAACTGGCGCACTTGCTGCTGGAGCGCCACGGTGATCGGGGGCGAGTCGGAGTCGGCGAAGATCAGCGCGATCAGCATGTCGTTCCAGACCCACAGGAACTGGAAGATACCGAGCGAGGCGATCGCCGGGCCGCCGAGCGGCAGCACCACCCGGGCGAACAGCCGGATCTCCCCGGCGCCGTCCAGCCGGGCGGCCTCCAGCAGCTCGCGCGGTATCTCCGCGAAGAAGTTGCGGAGCAGGAAGATCGCGAACGGCAGTCCGAAGGCGACGTGGAACAGCACCACCCCCGCGGTGGTCTCGAACAGCCCCACCGCGCCGAAGAGTTCCGAGACCGGGACCAGGGCCACCTGCACCGGGACCACCAGCAGGCCGACCACCAGCAGGAACCACCAGTCGCGGCCGGGGAAGTCGATCCAGGCGAAGGCGTACCCGGCCAGCGCGCCGACCACGACCACCAGCACGGTCGAGGGGACGGTGATCAGGACGGTGGAGAGGAGGGAGCCGGTGACGGTGTCGTTGGAGAGCAGCGCGGAGTAGTTCCCGGCGGTGATCTGGGCCGGTTCGGTGAACACCGTCCACCAGCCGCCGGCCGCGATGTCGGCCGGGTCGCGGAGCGAGGACAGCAGCAGTCCGACGGTCGGCATCAGCCAGAACAGCGCCACCAGGAGGAGGAAGACGCGTAGGGCGCCGCCTCCCGCGGCGGCCGCCACCCGGGCGGCGAGCGAGGGACGGGCCTTGGCCGCCGCCTTCGGTTGCGCGCTGGTGGGAGTGGACGCGAGTGCGTCGCTCATCGCCGGGCCTCCTTCCGGATACGGCGGATGTTGACCACCATCACCGGGATGACCAGCAGGAGCAGCAGGACGGAGATGGCGCTGCCCACCCCGAGGTCGGCGTCCGCGCCGAAGGAGGACTGGTACAGCTGGAGGGCGAGGACGTTGGCGTCGTCCTGGACCGAGCCCGGCGCGATGATGAAGACCAGGTCGAAGATCTTCAGTACGTTGATCATCAGGGTGACCAGGACGACCGCGAGCACCGGCGCCAGCAGCGGCACGGTCACCCGGCGGAACACCTGCCACTCGTTCGCCCCGTCCACCCGGGCCGCCTCCAGCAGTTCGCGGGGGAGCGCGGCCAGTCCGGCGGCGATCAGCACCATGGCGAACCCGGCCCACATCCACACATACGATCCGATGATCGCGGGGGTGACGAAGGACGGGCCGAGCCAGTCCACCCCGTTGTAGGGCTCGCGGAAGTTGGCGGCGGGCAGCCGCAGCAGCGCCCCGTCGGCGGAGGCGGGCAGGGTGAACACCCCGTCGCCGCCCGCCGTGGCGGTGGCCACGACCTTCCCGTCCTTGACCGCCTCCACGGTCAGTCCGGGCAGCCCGCGCTCCTGGGTGTCCACGGTGTTGGGCTTGCCGCCGCCGCCCCGGGTGAAGTCCAGCCAGGCGGTGCCGGTGATCCGGTCCGGGGAGGCGTCCGGGGTCTTGGCGGGCCGGGCGTCGGACGGCATATCGGCGGGGGCCACCCCGACCAGCGGCAGCTTCACCGGCGTACCGGCCTGTACCGGCTCCTTGGTGGTGAACGCCCCGCCGCCGGACGCCTTCAGCGGGTGGACCGGCAGCGGGCGGGCCTTCGGGTAGCCGGCCGACTCGTTGAAGGTGTCGTGCACCCCGACCCAGACGGCGTTGGCGACCCCGCGCTCCGGGTCCTGCTCGTACACCAGCCGGAAGATGATCCCGGCGGCCAGCATGGAGATCGCCATCGGCATGAAGACCACCAGCTTGAACGCGGTGCCCCAGCGCACCCGTTCGGTGAGCACCGCGAAGATCAGACCGAGCGCGGTGGCCACGGTGGGGGCCAGCACCACCCAGATCATGTTGTTCTTCACCGCGGTCAGAATGGAGTCGTCGGTGAAGATCTCCACGTAGTTGCCGAAACCGCCGCTCCCGGCGAGCGAGTCGCCGGAGGCGTCGAAGAAGGACCGGTAGACGGAGAACGCGATCGGATACACCACCAGCGCGCCCAGCAGCACCAGCGCGGGGAGCAGGAACGCGGCGGCGACGCCGGTGCGGCTGCCGGTTGCCCTTCGGCGAGTGCCGGTCGTGCTCCGGCGGCTGCCGGTGGCGTTCCCGCCGGTGCCGGTTGCGTTCCCGCTGGTGCCGGGCGTGCTCCCGTCGGTGCCGGGCGTGCTCCCGTCGGTGCCGGTCGCGCCGCCAGGCCCCGCCGGGGCGTCTGACCCCGCCATGGCGTCAGTCCTTCTTCCCGTACGCCTTGGCCGCGTCGGCCTCCAGACGGGCCTGGGTGCCCTTGACGTCCTTGGGGTTTTTCAGGAAGTCCTGGAGCGCCTTCCACTCGCCCTTGCCGGGCGTCCCGCCGAAGGACTGCGGCATCTGGTCCGACATGTCGAAGCGGAAGTCGTCACCCGCGTCGATCAGCGCCTTGCCGATCTCCCGCTGCACCTCGTTGGGGTACGCGGCCGGGTCCAGGGACTTGTTGGGGGAGACGAAGCCGCCCTCGGAGGCCCAGATCCGGGCCGCGTCCGGGGAGGCCAGGAAGGTCAGCAGCGCCTGTGCGGCCGGGTTGGCGGTCAGCGCCACCGCCACATCGCCGCCGGTCACCACCGGGGCGTCCGCGCCCACCGCCGGGAACGGGAAGGCCTTGGCGTCCTCGCCGATCTTCGCCTCGGTCTCGGCGATGTTGCTGGCCACGAAGTCGCCCTCGAAGACCATCGCCGCCTTGGGGGTGTCCCCGCCGGTGAAGGTCTGGGTCACCGAGGCCGGAAACTCGGTCTGGAGCGCCCCGGACGCGCCGCCCGCGATCAGCTCCTGCCGCCCGAACAGCTCGGCCAGCGTGGTGAGCGCCTTCGCCACCGACGGGTCGGTCCAGGGGATCTCGTGCTCGGCCAGCTGGTCGTACTTCTCCGGCCCGGCCTGGGAGAGGTAGACGTTCTCGAACCAGTCGGTGAGCGTCCAGCCGTCCGCGCCGCCCACCGACACCGGGGTCACCCCGGACGCGGAGACCGTCTCGGCCGTGGACAGCAGTTCCTTCCAGGTCTTCGGCTCCGATACCCCGGCCGCCTCGAAGACGGCGGTGTTGTACCAGACCAGCGACTTGTTGGCGGCCTTGAAGTACACCCCGTACTGGGTGCCGTCCACCGCGCCCAGCTCCCGCCAGCCCTCGCCGTAGTTCTTCTCCAGCTGGGCCGTGGCCTCGGCGCCCGCGGGCTTGGCCCACTTGCGCTCCACCGCCTGCTTCAGGGCGCCGACCTGCTGGAGCATCGCCACATCCGGCGGCGAACCGCCCGCGATCTTGGTGCCGAGGTAGTTGAGCATGGCGTCCTGGGTCGGGACGTAGCTCACCTTGGCGCCGGTCCGCTTCTCGAACTCGGCCAGCACCTTGCCGAACGCCTCCTGCTCGGGCCCGGTCCACACGGCGACCACCTGCACCGACGTGCCGTTCAGCTTGGGCAGTTCGACGCCCGGCCGCTGGGCGCTCGGGCTCTGCCCCGGCCCCGTACCGTCCTTGCCGCCGTCGCCCCCGCCGCCGTCCCCGCAGCCCGCCAGGGCCAGCGCCCCGGCCACCGCGAGCGCCACCGCGCCCCTGCGCGAGCGAACAGCCGTGCGGATGTGGTGAGTTGCAACCATCGGTGCCCCCGTCCCTGCCGGACCCGTCTGCGTGTTGCCCAGGTGTACGCCCGGCGTAACGGCCTCGCAATACCGCCTCCGCCCGGAACCGGCGCATCGTGATCCGGTCGTGACGTCGGACGTACAAGTCCCTTGTCAGTGGCGTGATTTACCGTGGCGGGACGGATGGGCGGGGCGGGACGGGGGTAGCCGGATGGGTCGGGCGTACGAGGACGAGGGCGAGCTGCTGGCCGCCGAGTTGGGCGCCGTCGCGGCGCTCAGTGGCGGCCGCGCGGGCGCCTGGCTGACGCGCCGGGTGGCCCGGTTGATGCCCGACGACATCCATGAGACCGAGGTCGAGCTTCCGCTGGAGTGGGAGCGGGCGGTGTGGCGGGTGGAGCGGATCGTCGGCGGCGCCGGGCGGCGGCTGGAGCCCGTTGCCTCGATGGAGGGCATGCCCCTGGCGGAGGAGTGGGTGGTACGGATCGTCACCCGCGGCGGCTGCGCCGGGATGAACCCGGTGGTGCTGACGGCGGTGGTGGTACGGCCCGTGGGGGAGCGGCGGGTGACGGTGGTGCGGCTGCGGGCGGTGGCCAAGGAGGGGCTGATCCGGCAGCGGTCCGGGCAGGAGGTGGCGAAGGGCTACGCGGCGGCGCTGGCGGGCGTCGAGCGGTAGCCCTTCGCCGTGGCTCAGGCGCGGGGTGGGGCCGGGAAGAGGGCGTCGGCCAGTCGCCCGACCTGGTCGGCGTCCGAGGACCAGCAGTAGAGCATCACCTCGTCGGCGCCGATCGCGGCGAAGCCGTCCACCGCCTCCCGGATCGCCCGGGCCGTGGTGAGCAGGCCGTCCACCATGTGGTCGACCCGGTCGGTGAAGGCGTAGTAGGAGCGGAGCCGCTGCCGGGCGTCCCGCACGGTCCGCTCCGGACCGAGGACCACATTGGCCTGGGCGACCAGACGGGGGCGGCCAGGCCTGCCGTACCGCTGCCAGGCCGCCTCGGCCGCGCGGAACAGGCCGTCCAGGTACCGCGGCGGCAGCGCGGCACCGAGGAAGCCGTCCGCGAACCGGCCGACCCAGTCCAGGGCGGCCGGGGCGAAGCCGCCGACCAGCACCTCCGGGCCGCCGGGGGTCACCGGCGCCGGGCCGATGGGGCCGACGCCCTCGCCGTACGGCTCACCGGACCAGGTCCGGCGCAGCGCGGTCAGCTGCTCGTCCAGGCGGCGGCCCCGGCGGCGGATGTCGATCCCGGCGGCCAGGCAGTCGTCGGCCCGGCCCCCGACACCCACCCCGAGGGTGAAGCGGCCGCCGGACAGCCGGTCGATCGTCGCGGTCTGCTTGGCGAGCAGCGCGGTGGTGTGGTGCGGGGCGAGCAGCACCTCGGTCTGCACCCGGACCCGGCGGGTCGCGGCGGCGAGGGCGGCCAGGGTGACCAGCGGCTCCGGGTTGTCGAAGACCAGCCGGTCCAGCAGCCCCAGGGTGCTGAACGGCCCGTCGTCGGCGCGCCGCGCCCAGCCGAACAGGGCCGCGGGGTCGCCGACGGGCAGGCCGAGGCCGACCTTCACGGGGTGCGGGTGCGGGAGACGGGCGGGACGCGGGGAACTCGTGGAATTCGCGGGACTCATGGGAGGACTCCTCGGGAGGGCATGCCGAATGGGCGCCGCCCCTCCGTGGTCCCGCGCGATGGCGTGGCCCTGCTCCCGTGCTGCGGCTGTGGTTCCGGAGAGCGTCTGCGTGCGAAGTGGGGCGAGGCTAACGCGGCCGCGCCCGGCCCGGCAACGCCTTTCCCCACCGGGGCGGTCGGACCGGCCGGGGGGAGGGCGTCAGGTGGCGAGGGTGGCCAGCGGCTGCACGCCGTAGGTGCGGGCGTAGCCGTTCGCGGTGCCCACGGGCCGGTCGACGACGTGCCGAGCGGGGGCTCGAACGGCGGGTCGGCGCCGTCCCGCCCGGACCTCTGGCGGCGGCGATGGCGCCGGCCCGCGGCCGACGACGTGGTCTGCCGGCGCCATCGCGCTCCCGGGCGAGCGCTCCTCGCCACTCGGCGACGCGGCGTCGGCGTTCGCGGGTGCTCAGGCCCGGCCGCTGGGGGCGGTCGGCACCAGGGGCGGCAGAGGAGCGGCGTCCACCGAGCGGGCGGCGCGGTCCAGGGCGCTGGCGAGGAGGGCCAGGTCGGTGGGGCCGTTGCCCAGTTCGCGGACCGGGCGGCGGGTGGGCGGGTCGCCCATGCGGGCCCAGTCCAGCGGCACCACGGTGGGGCGCTGGGTGGCCGTACGGGGGATGCGCCCGGTGACCCGGCCGCCCTGGAACGGGGTGACCCGGCCGTCCGGGTGGCCCAGCCGGCCGCGCCCCGGGGCCGGGCTGTCAGGGCCGGGGCTGCCCGAGGGGGCGTCCAGCACCACCCGCAGCCGCGCCCCGCGCACCAGCTCGGTGTCGGCGGTCCGGTCCGGGCGGGCGGAGGCCGCCACCAGGTGCACCCCCAGGCGGTGGCCGTCCCGGGCCACGGCCTCCAGCGCCCGTACCACCGAACCGGCGGCCGGGCGGCCGGGCGCCCCCAACGCGGGCGCCACCAGGGCGTCGTAGTCGTCCACCAGCACCACCAGCCGGGGCAGCGGCGGCGGCACGTCCCGCTCGGCGCCGCGCGCGGCCGGGCGCAGCCGCAGGGTGCCGGTCGGCGGGGCGTCCAGGTCCCCGCCGCCCTGGCCGCCCGGGCGGCGCTGGCCCACCATCCGCTCCGCCAGCTCCCGCTGCTGGTGCCACTCGGCGAACTCCTGGCGGCCCAGCAGCTCCGCCCGCCGCTTCAGCTCCCCGCCCAGCGCCTGGGCGAACTCCCGCATCCGCACCGGGTCGGAGGCGACCAGATGCTGGGTGGCATGGGGCAGCTCGGTGCAGGGGGCCAGGCCCTCGCCGCGCCCGGCACCCGCCCCGTCCACCAGCAGCAGCCCCAGCCGGTCCGGGCGGGAGGCCGCCGCCAGCGAGGCCGCCACCGCGCGCAGCAGCTCGGTGCGGCCGCTGCCCGCCGGGCCCTCCACCAGCAGATGCGGGCCCTCCACCGTGAGGTCCACGGTGACCGGCCCGCGCGGCCCGGCGCCCAGCACCGCGGTGCCGTCCGGGGCGGACGCCCAACGGGCCATCAGCGAGGCCGGGGTGGCCCGGGCCAGACCCAGCTCGTCCAGCAGCCGGGCCGACGGGGGCAGCGCCACGGCCGCCGCCCGCCGCCCACCGGGCAGCCCGGTGCCGCCGTCCGGCTCGTCGCTGCCCAGCGGCGCCAGCGCCCGGGCGAACCGCTCCGCCCAGGCCGCCGACACCGCGTCCACCGTGCCGACGGCGCCATGCCCGGCGGGCCTGCCCCCGGCCGTACGCAGCAGCCGCAGCGCGGTCGCCACATCACCGGAGAGCAGCGCCGCCGCCCCGCACTCGCGGAACGGCAGCGAGGCCGCGCACGCCGTCTCATAGGTCGCGCCCACCGGGGAGGCCGGGGAGGCCGCCGGGGTCTCGGCCAGGCAGATCAGATGGATACCGGCCGCCGCTCCGGCCGCGGCCAGCCGGGCGGTCGTCTCCCGCAGCGCCGCGCTTCCCGGATCGCCGTCCACGACCAGGACCGTGCGCGGCCCCTCGTACCGGGCGGCGGCCTCGGCGACGGCCGCGCGGTCGGCGCTCGCCCAGCCGGGGCCGAGCGGTCCGTCGTCCAGCCGCCGGACCAGCTCGCCGGTACGGGCGGCCGCCTGCTCCCGGTCGTACGCCAGCAGCAGCCGGCAGTCCTGGCCCTGGGTGGGCCGCAGCTGCGGCAACCAGCCGAGCCAGGACCAGTCCCGGCCGCGGGCCGCCCCGGCGACCAGTACCAGCTCCAGCCCGCCGGGCGCGTGCAGTGCGGTGAGCTGGGCAACCACCGAGCGGGCCAGCCCGAGCAGCCGCGGCCGGGGCCCGGCGAGCCCGAGCGAACCGGCCTCCCGCAGCCCCACGGTGACGGGTACGGCGGCCAGCTCCGCGCGGTCGGACGTGCCGAGCCGGACCACTAGCTCCTCCGGATGCCCGGGGCCCCGCTCCCAGAGCCTCGGGCCGGGGCCGAGCGCGGTGAGCAGTACGGCGGCGGGGTCCGGCCAGGTGTCCGCGCCGGGCCCGCCCGCCGGATGCGGTACGGCCCCGGGGTCGGTGCCCTGCTCGGGGGCGGTGCCCGGTCCGGCCGCCGCCTCCTCCCGGCCGCCCGCCAGCCGCCGCGCCCAGGCCCCTATCCCGCGCCTGCGGGGCTCCGCCCCCTCGGTGCCGGGGGCAGGGGCGGCGTCCGGGCCGGGGTCCACCCGGTGGGTGCCGCTCACGGGGTGCTCCACCGGGGCCAGGGGGGTGGTGCGGGTCATGGCGGATCGCGGATCCACGGGCGGCGCGATGGGTGCCCCGTCGGGGCGGGGGCCGGACTGGTGGGGCACTCGGACCCGTACCACCGGCTCCGCGCCGGCGGCGATGGGAACGACGCCGGTACGGGGGGCTCCCGGCGGCAGGCCGGTGGGCCGCCGTGCCGCCTCGCCGGGCCGGCCGGGATCCTGCCCGGCCGCTTCGCTCCGTACGGGCTGCTCCGGCTCCGGTACGGAGGGGAGGTGGACCCGGAGCCGGCCCTCGCCGTCCGGGGTGGTGGGCAGCGGGGGACCGTCCGGGGACGGGCCGGTGGCCAGCCGCAGCGAGGACTCGCCGAGCCGGAGCAGGGCGCCGGGCGCCAGCCGCACCGGGCGGGGGCCGACCGGGGCGCCGTCCAGGGTGGTGCCGTTGGTGGACCCGAGGTCCGCGACCGCGACCCGGCCGTCCTCGGCGACGGTGACCGCGCAGTGCAGCCGGGAGACGTCCGGGTCGTCCAGCGGTACGTCCGCGTCGGCGGAGCGGCCGATCCTGATCTCGCCGCCGTGCAGCAGATGGACCCCGCCCGCGTCCGGCCCGGCCACCACATGGAGGCGGGCGGGGGCGCCGTCCGGCGGGGCATGGTCCTCGCCGGGGACCTGGAGGGTCAGTACCGCGCCGTCCACCAGGGGCGGTTCCCCCAGCACCCGGCGCTGGACGTCGAGCCGCTCGCCCCCGGCGTACAGCACCACACCGGCCGAGGCGTCGGCGCCCGAGACGGCGGAGGCCAGCCCCGAGGCGACGGCGGCCAGCGCGGTCCCGGCCGGGGCGGTGACGAGCACGTCACAGGCGCGCGGCGCGGCCTGGCCGCCGGGGGGCGAGGCGAGGACGGTCAGCCGGATCTGCATCGCCGTCAGCGGTCCCTTCTGCGCGGCGCACCCACCGCCGGAGGGGAGGCCGGGGTGCGGCCCCGTCCCCCTCCTGCCGTGGACACGTCGTCCCGGTCACGTCGGCACACGGCCGGGCTCCCGACCCTGGGCGCGCGTGCTGGGGGCATCCTCGCACCTGCCACTGACAACACGCCCGGGACCCGGTCAAAAATGATCTTGAATGATCGGTCACTGGCGGAATGCGGTCGGAGACCGTCCGTTCGCCGCCGCTCCCCGGTGGGCGACGAGGGGGCGGCGGCGGTGAGGTGCGGTCGCGGCCGGGAGGCAACCGCCACCCCTTCGGTACGCGTCTGCCCCCTCGAACGGCCGCCGGGCGGGAACCGGGGCCGGGAGCCGCGGGGGCAGTCCACCCGGCTGTCCGCTCGGCAGTCCGCCCGGCAGGACGAGCGACCGCCCACGGGCCCTCGGCCTTACAGTGGGTCGGACACCCGGGCGGGCCCCACGGGCACCCGGACAGGCAGGGACCACGATCGCAGGGAGCGCATGACGTGCGGCCGGTAGGCAGCAAGTACCTCCTGGAGGAGCCGCTCGGGCGGGGTGCCACAGGCACCGTCTGGCGCGCCCGCCAGAACCAGACGGCGGGCGCCGAGGCGGCCGTCCCCGGGCAGCCCGGCGAGACCGTCGCGATCAAGGTCCTCAAGGAGGAGCTGGCCAACGACGCGGACGTGGTGATGCGCTTCCTGCGGGAGCGCTCCGTCCTGCTCAGGCTCACCCACCCCAATATCGTCCGCACCCGCGACCTGGTGGTGGAGGGCGATCTGCTCGCCCTCGTCATGGACCTGGTCGACGGCCCCGACCTGCACCGCTATCTGCGCGACAACGGCCCGCTCACCCCGGTCGCCGCCGCGCTGCTCACCGCGCAGATCGCCGACGCGCTCGCCGCCAGCCACGCCGACGGGGTGGTCCACCGGGACCTCAAGCCCGCCAACGTCCTGCTCGACGAGCGCGGCGGTCAGATGCATCCGATGCTGACCGACTTCGGCATCGCCCGGCTCGCCGACTCCCCGGGCCTCACCCGCACCCATGAGTTCGTCGGCACCCCGGCCTATGTGGCGCCCGAGTCCGCCGAGGGCCGCCCGCAGACCTCCGCGGTGGACATCTACGGCGCCGGCATCCTGCTGTACGAGCTGCTCACCGGCCGTCCGCCGTTCGCCGGAGGCACCGCCCTGGAGGTGCTCCACCGCCACCTCAGCGAGGAGCCGCGCCGCCCCTCCACGGTGCCCGGCCCGCTGTGGACGATCATCGAGCGCTGCCTCAGCAAGGACCCCGACCGCCGGCCCAGCGCCGAGAACCTGGCCCGCGGTCTGCGTACCGCCGCGGCCGGCATCGGGGTGCACGCCACGCCCGCCCAGATCGAGGCCGCCGAGGGGGTCGGCGCGCTGCTGGCCCCCGACCCGGACCCGGCGCCCGTCCCCGAGACGCCCGGCGCCGCCGACCCCACCCAGGTGCTGCCCAGCGGCGCCGCCGGACCCCAGGGCGGCCACCCCGGCTCGTACGACCCGGCCGCCGCCACCAGCGTGCTGCCCACCAGCGGCCCGTCCGGCGGCCCGGGGCAGGGCGGCGGCGCCGACCCGACCACGGTCATGCCCCCCGTACCGCCCCGGCCGGACGGCCCGCCGGGACCCGGCTCCGAGGACCCGCACCCCTGGCAGTCCCAGCTCCGCGCGGCCCGCGACCGCAACGACCAGACCCAGGTCCAGTACCTCGACCCCAGCCAGGACCCGCTGCGCCGCCGCCCCCAGCGGCAGGCCCCGCCGCAGCCGCCCCAGCACTACCAGCAGCCCCAGCCCCAGCCCCAGCGCCCGCAGCAGCAGTACCAGCAGCCTCAGCGCCCGCAGCAGCGGTACGCCCCGCCGCCGCCCCAGCAGTACCAGCAGCCGCAGCACCCTCAGCCGTACCAGCAGCAACCGCAGCACCCCCAGCCGTACCAGCAGCAGCCCCAGCAGCGCCCCGCACCGGCGCCGCAGCGGCCCGCGCCGCCGGCCCGGGAGCCCCGCCCGCCGAGGGAGCCCAGGGAGCCGCGCCGCCGCAGCGCCAACCCGATGCGGATCCCCGGCCTGGGCTGCCTCAAGGGGTGCCTCTTCACCCTGGTCCTGCTGTTCGTGGCCGGCTGGCTGGTCTGGGAGCTCACCCCGCTCCAGGACTGGGTCGCCCAGGGCAAGAGCTACTGGCAGGCCATCAGCGACGGGGTCTCCACCGTCACCGACTGGATCTCCAGCCTGGGTGGCGGGTCCAGCCCGCAGTAGCGCCGGCCCGTTCGCGACGGCGGCCGCCCGCCCCCACCGGGGCCGGCGGCCGCCGTCGTGCTTCCCGCGGTTCCGTGCCGCCGTATGGGCGACTTCGTCGCTTTGTCGACTTCCCGGGCGTGTTTTCGCCTCGGAGGTGCGTGATCGCGCTCCCAGCCGCGTAACTTGGTGCAGAACGCCAGCCGCTGAGGGAGCAGTCTTGGCACGGAAGATCGGCAGCCGGTACACCGCCCACCAGATCCTGGGCCGCGGCAGCGCGGGGACGGTATGGCTCGGCGAGGGGCCCGAGGGGCCCGTCGCCATCAAAATCCTGCGCGAGGACCTCGCCTCCGACCAGGAGCTCGTCGGGCGGTTCGTCCAGGAGCGCACCGCCCTGCTCGGACTGGACCACCCCCATGTGGTCACCGTCCGCGACCTGATCGTGGACGGAAACGACCTCGCCCTCGCCATGGACCTGGTCCGCGGCACCGACCTGCGCACCCGGCTGGACCGCGAACGCCGGCTCGCGCCCGAGGCCGCCGTCGCCATCGCCGCGGACGTCGCCGAGGGCCTGGCCGCCGCGCACGCCGCCGGAGTGGTCCACCGGGACGTCAAGCCGGAGAACATCCTGCTCGACATGGAAGGCCCGATCGGCCCCGGCGGCGCGCACCCCGCGCTGCTCACCGACTTCGGCGTGGCCAAGCTGATCGACACCCCGGGCCGCACCAAGTCCAGCAAGATCATCGGCACCCCGGACTACCTGGCCCCCGAGATCGTCGAGGGACTGCCCGCGCGCGCCGCGGTGGACATCTACGCGCTGGCCACCGTGCTGTACGAGCTGCTCGCCGGGTTCACCCCGTTCGGCGGCGGCCACCCCGGCGCGGTGCTGCGCCGCCATGTCACCGAGACGGTCGTCCCGCTGCCCGGCATCCCCGAGGAGCTGTGGCAGCTCCTGGTGCAGTGCCTCGCCAAGGCGCCCGCCTCCCGGCTGCGCGCCTCCGAGCTGGCCGCCCGGCTGCGCGAGCTGGCCCCGCTGGTGGCCGGCATCCCGCCGCTGGACGTGGACGAGCCGGACGCCGAGCCGGCCGAGGAGGGGTACCCGGAGGAGCCGTACGCCACCCTGCCGAACGCGCCCCGGCGGGCCGCGGTGCCGCTGGTGCCCGGGTCGTCCATCGACTCGGGCCGCGACACCCACACCTCGATGCGGGTGCCTGCCCCGGACGAGCTGTCCGGCGGCCCGCACGGCACGGCCCGTGCCCCCCGCCCCTCCGGCGCCCGCCGCCCCGGCTCCGCCCGCAACCGGGCCGGTGCCGTCCGCAAGCGCCGGATCACCCTCGGCATCGCCGCCCTCGCGCTGGCCGCGGCCGCCGGGGTGGGCGGCTTCCTCGCCGCCGGCGGGGACGAGCCCGGCGCCCCACCCTCGGACAACAAGCAGTCCGCGCCCTCCCAGCCCTGAGCCCTCCGGTACCGGCTCCGGCTGCGGCCCCGGGGCAGCCGGGATCGGGGCCGGGGCGGGCCGTGCCGCCAGGGGGTCCGGAAGGGGCGGGACCGGCCGGGGCGGTCGGGGTGTCGGCGCGAGCCGTTACGCTGGTCCCGTGGCAGTCGTCGATGTATCCGAAGAGCTGAAGTCCCTCTCCTCGACCATGGGGTCGATCGAGGCCGTCCTGGACCTCGACAGGCTGAGGGCCGACATCGCCGTGCTGGAGGAGCAGGCCGCGGCCCCGTCCCTGTGGGACGACCCGGATGCGGCGCAGAAGATCACCAGCCGGCTCTCGCACCTCCAGGCCGAGGTCCGCAAGACGGAGGCGCTGCGCGGGCGCATCGACGACCTCGCGGTGCTCTTCGAGCTCGCCGAGGCCGAGGACGACGCCGACACGCGCGCCGAGGCCGAGGCGGAGCTGACGGCCGTACGCAAGGCGCTGGACGAGATGGAGGTGCGCACCCTCCTGTCCGGCGAGTACGACGAGCGCGAGGCGCTGGTCAACATCCGCGCCGAGGCGGGTGGCGTGGACGCCGCCGACTTCGCCGAGCAGCTCCAGCGGATGTACCTGCGCTGGGCCGAGCGGCACAACTACGGCACCGAGATCTACGAGACCTCGTTCGCGGAGGAGGCCGGCATCAAGTCGACCACCTTCGTGGTCAAGGCCCCCTACGCCTATGGCACGCTCTCCGTCGAGCAGGGCACCCACCGCCTGGTGCGCATCTCGCCCTTCGACAACCAGGGCCGCCGCCAGACCTCCTTCGCGGGCGTCGAGGTGCTCCCGGTGGTCGAGCAGTCCGACCACGTCGAGATCGACGAGACCGAGCTGCGGGTGGACGTCTACCGCGCCTCCGGCCCCGGCGGCCAGGGCGTCAACACCACCGACTCGGCGGTGCGGATCACCCACATCCCCACCGGCATCGTGGTCTCCTGCCAGAACGAGCGGTCCCAGATCCAGAACAAGGCCAGTGCGATGAACGTGCTCCAGGCCAAGCTGCTGGAGCGGCGTCGCCAGGAGGAGCAGGCCAAGATGGACGCCCTCAAGGGCGACGGCGGCAACTCCTGGGGCAACCAGATGCGTTCGTATGTCCTCCACCCGTACCAGATGGTCAAGGACCTGCGGACGGAGTTCGAGGTCGGCAACCCGCAGTCGGTGCTGGACGGCGAGATCGACGGCTTCCTGGAGGCCGGGATCCGCTGGCGCAAGCAGCAGGAGAAGTAGGGCGGGAGCTCTGCCCCGGGCGGGGCGGCCGGATCGACCGGCCGCCCCGCCTCCCGCGTATCCGGGACGCCGTCCGTGCGATTCGCGGGAGCAAGCGGTCCGACGTGCGGGTTCTCGCTTTGTCGACAAGGAAATGAGCCGCAGTGGCGGGGTGCTCGGCGTCCTGCGTCACAATCGCACCGTTGCACCCCGACAACGGCCCTCATTCCCGGCATTCGCCCCTTAACCGCCTTGACGCGCCCGGGAAAACTGGGAAGGCTGACGCGCGGCATGCGCATGCTGAGTGGCTGTGATCGGGGGCGACAGCACCACACCCCCAGTGTCCGCCGGCTCCGGCGCGCTGCTCCATCGATGACTCGGCTACTGGGGGTAGCAGCAGATGACGAAGAAGACGCGCGTCCGCGTCGCGCGGATCGCCGCGGGCGCGGTGATCGCGGCCGGTGCGTCCCTGACGGCGGCCGGTGTGGCCTCCGCCGCCGGGATCGAGGTCGCGGGCATCAGCGTCCAGGGCGAGGCCGGCCTCGGCGTCGGCGGCGAGCTGGACGGCGGCCCGACCACCACGGGTGCCGGCGGCAACACCGTCGACGGTGCGGACGCCGGTACCACCACCACGGGCGACCCCGGCACGACCGGTACGAGCACCACCGGTGACCCCGCCACGACGGGTACCACGGGTACGACCGGGACCACCGGCGACCCTGCCACGACCGGCACCACGGGCACCACCGGCACCACCGGTACGAGCACCACCGGTGACCCGTCCACGACCGGGACCACGGGCACTACCGGTACGACCGGGACCACGGGTACGACCGGCACCACCGGCACCACGGGGACCACCGGTACGACCGGGACCACGGGTACGACGGGGACCACGGGCAGCACGGGCTCGACCGGTTCCACCGGCAGCACGGGCTCCACCGGCTCCGACGGCGGTCAGAGCGGCTCGACCGGCACCACGGGCTCCACCGGTTCCACCGGTTCCACCGGCTCCGACGGTGGTCAGAGCGGCTCGACCGGCACCACGGGCTCCACCGGCACCGACGGCGGGTCCGGCACCGACGGCGGGTCCGGCACCACTGGTGGGTCCGGCACCACCGGCGGGTCCGGCACCACCGGCGGCGGCACCGACACCGACTCCGTCGGCTCGCAGCCGGTGCAGCAGGGTGAGGCCAAGGAGGAGCTTGCCGAGATCGGTGGCGACGCCAAGGCCGTGGGCGCGCCCACGGCTCAGGGCGAGCTCGCCGAGACCGGCGCCGCCGAGACCTCGTTCCTGCTGATCGGCGCCGCGACGATGATCGTCGGCGGCATCGGCTTCCGGATGCTGCCGCGACTGGTCGCCGGCGGCCGCACCGCCGCCTGACCTGGTCGGACGGCACCCACCGGCAGCACAGAGGGCCTGAGCGGGCTCCTACGGCCCGCTCAGGCCCTCTGCCATGTCCTCAGGCCTCGTCGCGGCTCGGCGGCCTCCGGGCTACGCCGCCTGGTGGGCGAGCAGGGCGACCGCCGCCACCAGCACGATCAGTACCGCCAGCAGCGCCGCCGGGCTGATTCCGCCGAACGGGCCGTCCTGCTGGAGGCGCTCCCGGTTGGCCCGGCACACCGGGCAGCGGCCCTCACTGACGGGGGCCGCGCAGTTGGCGCACACCAGTCGGTCAAAGGTCATGCGCTCTCCTCCTCCCGCGCGGCGGCACCGCGGAAGCGGACCGTGCACCGACGCGGACTGCACACAGTTCTCCGGCGTACAACGCTCGGGGGGACGGGACCGTTCCCCCTTCCACTGTGCCAGGTCCGCCGGAATTAGGCGCGGGCCCCCGGAAATCCCGCCCGAGGCCGAACAGGGCTCCACAAGGCCTCGCCGCCCTACCCCGTACGGACATAAAGGGCAAGCCAGGACGGCGACTGCGCGGCCGGGCCGGGTTCGCGTATGGTCACGCTCACCTACTCCCTGCCGACCGTGGTGCATTCGTGATCCGATTCGACAACGTCTCCAAGAGCTACCCGAAGCAGAACCGCCCCGCACTCCGGGATGTCTCCCTGGAGATCGAGAAGGGCGAGTTCGTCTTCCTGGTGGGCTCCTCGGGCTCCGGCAAGTCCACCTTCCTCCGGCTGATCCTGCGGGAGGAGCGCGCCAGCCACGGCATGGTGCACGTCCTCGGCAAGGACCTCGCCCGGCTCTCCAACTGGAAGGTGCCGCAGATGCGGCGCCAGCTCGGCACCGTCTTCCAGGACTTCCGCCTGCTGCCCAACAAGACCGTGGCGCAGAACGTGGCGTTCGCCCAGGAGGTCATCGGCAAGCCGCGCGGCGAGATCCGCAAGGCCGTCCCGCAGGTGCTGGACCTGGTCGGGCTCGGCGGCAAGGAGGACCGGATGCCCGGCGAGCTGTCCGGTGGTGAGCAGCAGCGCGTCGCCATCGCCCGGGCGTTCGTCAACCGGCCGATGCTGCTGATCGCGGACGAGCCGACCGGCAACCTCGACCCGCAGACCTCGGTCGGCATCATGAAGCTGCTGGACCGGATCAACCGCACCGGCACCACCGTGGTGATGGCCACCCACGACCAGAACATCGTCGACCAGATGCGCAAGCGCGTCATCGAGCTGGAGAAGGGCCGCCTCGTCCGCGACCAGGCACGCGGCGTCTACGGCTACCAGCACTGAGGAAAGGCTGAAACGCACGCGATGCGCGCCCAGTTCGTACTGTCGGAGATCGGTGTCGGCCTCCGTCGCAACCTCACGATGACCTTCGCCGTCATCGTCTCCGTGGCCCTCTCGCTCGCCCTGTTCGGCGGTGCGCTGCTGATGCGCCAGCAGGTCAGCGCGATGAAGGACTTCTGGTACGACAAGGTCAACGTCACCGTCTACCTCTGCAACAAGAACGACGCGGGGGGCGGGGCGGCGGGCGCCCCGGCGACCCCCGCCTGTGCCAAGGGCGCGGTCACCGCGGCGCAGAAGAAGGAGATCAAGTCCGACCTCGACGAGCTGACGGCCATCGTCGACAAGGTCTACTTCGAGACCTCGGACGAGGCGTACAAGCACTACAAGGAGCTGTACGGGGACAGCGCGATCGCCAGCATCATCACCCCGGACCAGATGCAGGAGTCCTACCGCATCAAGCTGAAGGACCCGGAGAAGTACCAGGTGATCTCGACCGCCTTCGCGGGCCGGGCCGGGGTGCACTCGGTGCAGGACCAGCGCGAGGAGCTGGAGACGCTCTTCCAGATGATGCGCGGGATGAACGTGGCGGCGCTCTGCGTGATGGCGCTGATGCTGGTGATCGCGCTGCTGCTGATCGTCAACACCGTGCGGGTGTCGGCGTTCAGCCGCCGCCGGGAGACCGGGATCATGCGGCTGGTCGGCGCGTCCAGCTTCTACATCCAGATGCCGTTCATCATGGAGGCCGCCGTCGCCGGTCTGCTGGGCGGTGTGGTGGCCTGCGGACTGCTGCTGATGGGGCGGTACTTTCTGATCGACGGCGGGCTGCGACTCGCCGAGACGATGCCGGTGGTCAACTTCATCGGCTGGGACGCGGTCGTCGCGGTGCTGCCGCTGGTGCTGGTCATCGGCCTGCTGATGCCGTCCCTGGCGGCGCTCATCGCGTTGCGCAAGTACCTGAAGGTGTGACGAGCGCCCCTGGCGCCTCCTCGCCAACGGCCGCCCTCCGCCATGGGCTTGTCCTAGAGTGGGCGCCATGCCGGGCCCCGAGTTCTGTCTGCGGCCCCGCGGTCCTCGCAGCCGCGGGGCGGCTCTGACCGTGCTGTTCGCCACCGTGGTCGCCACCGCGGCGGCCATCGACTGCCTGCCGCAGCAGGACGAGGGCCTGCACCGTCCCACCCCCGCGGCCCATGGCCACGGGGCCGCCCCCGCCCGGGTGGACCGCGCCGAGCTGGCCCGGGCGGCCGCCGAGGCGGTCGCCGAGGGCAAGTCCGGCGCCCAGGCCGCCGAGGAGGTCGTCAGCCGCAGCGGTGACCGCTGGGGCGCGGTCTACGACCGGGGCGAGTACGCCGAGTTCGCCCGCGCCCTGGACGGCCGGTACACCGGAGTCGGGCTCTCCGTGCGGCGCGCCGCCGACGGCCGGATCGAGGTGGCCAAGGTCCGCGCGGGCGGCCCCGCCGACCGCGCCGGACTGCGCCCCGGCGACCGGCTGCGCGCGGTGGACGGCCGGCCCGTGGAGGACCGGCCGGCCGCCGAGGCGGTGGCCCTGCTGCGAGGCGAGGGGGACCGGCCCGGTACGGAGGTCAGCCTCGCCGTCCAGCGCGGCGCCCGCGCCTGGACCCAGGCCCTGCGCCGCACCACCCTGGCGGCGGAGGACGTCACCGTCCGCCGGCCCGCCGACGGGACGGTACGGATCAGGGTGGCGGCGTTCACCAAGGGCAGCGGCGAGCGGGTGCGCGAGGCGGTCCGGGCCGCCCCGCCCGGCGCCGGGGTGCTGCTGGACCTGCGGGGCAACGGCGGGGGACTGGTCGCCGAGGCGGTCACCGCGGCCTCCGCCTTCCTGGACGGCGGACTGGTCGCCACGTACGACGTGGAGGGCACCCAGCGCAGCCTCACCGCCCAACCCGGCGGTGACACCGCCCGCCCGCTGGCGGTCCTGCTCGACGGCGGCACGATGAGCGCGGCCGAGCTGCTGGCCGGGGCCCTGAAGGACCGCGGCCGGGCGGTCACCGTGGGCAGCCGTACGTACGGCAAGGGCTCGGTGCAGATGCCGAGCGCCCTGCCGGACGGCTCGGTCGCCGAGACCACCGTCGGCCACTACCGCACCCCGTCCGGGGCCGCCGTGGACGGCCGGGGCATCACCCCCGACCTGGCGGCGGACGGGAGCGGCGCGGAGGAGCGGGCCCGCCAGGTATTGAGTGGCCTGGGCACCGGGTCGTAGTGCGAAAATGACGGCACTATGGCAAAGGCGAAGGACACCGGACGCAAGCTGGTCGCGCAGAACAAGAAGGCGCGGCACGACTACCACATCCTGGACACCTACGAGTGCGGCCTCGTGCTCACCGGCACGGAGGTGAAGTCGCTCCGTCAGGGGCGGGCCTCGCTGGCGGACGGCTTCGTCCAGATCGACGGCAACGAGGCCTGGCTGCACAACGTGCACGTCCCCGAGTACGCCCAGGGCACCTGGACCAACCACAGCGCCCGCCGCAAGCGCAAGCTGCTGATGCACCGCGCGGAGATCGACAAGCTGGAGTCCAAGTCCCAGGAGACCGGCCACACCATCGTCCCGCTGGCCCTGTACTTCAAGGACGGCCGGGCCAAGGTCGAGATCGCGCTGGCCAAGGGCAAGAAGGAGTTCGACAAGCGGCAGACCCTGCGCGAGAAGCAGGACCGCCGCGAGACCGACCGCGCCGTCTCCGCCGCCCGCCGCCGCCAGCGCGCCTGAGCACCCGCCGGCACCGGCGCCCGCGCCGGTCGGGAATGCGCTGGCACCATCACCCGTTGGTCACGTACGATGGCTCCTGCCCCTCACAGCAGGGGCACGGATTGAAAAATCAACATGGGGATGATCGGTTTCGACAGCGGATGTCGAAGCAGGGGAAGCGTGTCGAGGAAGCGGCAATGATCTCGTAAACCACGCGCCGAAACCAATAATCGCCAACACCAAGCGCGATTCCTTCGCCCTCGCTGCCTAAGTAGCGACTTGCGAAGTGTCAGCCCGGGGATGTTCCCGACCCGGATCCTGGCATCGACTAGGGAACTCCACCGCTAGACCCGGTCACGGGGTGTAGCGGAAAAACAAACAGTGACTGAGCCCGTCGGAGACTTGTCCGCGTGATCTCCGGGGCTGAGAAAATCGAAGCGGACTGCACACGGAGAAGCCCTGATTCCGCACCGTTGGACGCGGGTTCGATTCCCGCCATCTCCACTCGGCGACAGGCGATCTGTGCCCGCGAACAGCGCGGGCCGGGTCGCCTCGTCGCGTTGTGCGCGGACTTCGTCCGCGCTTGGCGGGGGGGCTTCGCCCCACCCGCACCCCCCCGGGGGCTCGTCGGGGTGGGCGTTCGTGGTTGGCGGTCCCGGGGGTTCTTCGGGGTGGGCGTTCGTGGTTTTGAGCCGGGGGTTCGTCGGGGTGGGCGTTCGTCGTTGTGGGGCCTGGGGCGTCCTCGGGGGCGAGGTCACTCGCCGACGCGGGCCTTCACGGCGGATGGGCCACCCGCCCCGGTCCGCGTGAGCTGCGCGACGCCTTGCGGGCTTAGCGTTCGGTGAGCCAGTCCGCGGTGGCGCGGATGACGAACGCTTGGTACTCCTGGGTTTTGGGGTCTTGGTACTGCGGATCGTCGTGGACGGCAAAACCGTGCTGCGAGCCGTCGACGGGGACGAGTCGTACCGGAGCGGTGAAGCGTGGCACAGCCTCAGTGGACGAATCGAACGGCACCAGCGTGTCAGCGGTGCCGTGGACGATGAGGGTGGGTGCCTTCACTTCGCTGAGTGCTTCGTGCGGCCGGAGCCAGAAGACCTCGTTGTAGATGGCGCGCCCGTGCTTGAGGGTGGGCGTGTGCCGCAAGTAGCCCTGGGCGGTCAGCTCGGCGGCGGCCTCATCGGAGAGGTGGTCGTTCTCCCAGTACGGCCGGTTGTCGATGGTCCGGCGCTTGTAGTCGAGCTGCGGATTGAACAGCACCAGCCGCGAGATCTCTTCCGGCTGCCTGGCCGCGTAGTAGGCGCAGACGCCGCCGCCGAAGCTCGCTCCGAGGAGGGTGAGCTGCTGGGCTCCCGTTTCCTGCCGCAGGCACGCCAGCATGACGCGGATATCGTTGAGGATCATGGAGAGCGTCAGTTCCTCCTGCCGGCCTTCGCTCTCGCCGTGGCCCCGGAGGTCAAAGCGCAGACTGGCAATGTCCGCCTTGGCAAGACCGGCGGCGAGCCGCGTGAAGAAGCCGCCCTCTTCGCGGGTGACGCCGCCGCCGTGCACCAGGAGCACGGCGCGCTGGGTCCGCACCTGGGGACGTTCGAGGGTGCCCGCCAGGCGCAGCCCGTCGAGGGTCCGTACCGTCACGCTGTCAGTCGCCATGTTGACCAAGCGTAGTGAGCGGAAATGCGTCCCAACAAGATGCGTCAATGGGCTTCGGACATGCTGGGCTGGGATCTGCCGGCGCCGCGCTTGTCGGCCGATGGTGCGCCCGTCTCCGTCAGAGCGACCCGCACAGGCGTGCCCGGGGCGGTTGCCTGGGGCCGTTCGAGATGCGGGCGGGGGGTGGGGCTCGCACGATGAGTACGGAGTGGTGTCGTACGGGGCGCCCCTTCCGCGGAGGTATCGATGGCTCATCTCCATGAACGGACCGGCAGCGAAACGGGTACGCGGCCCTCGCCCCTGCACGGCGGCGGGGTCATCCTCAGCTTCGCGCCCTGGATCATCTTCGATGTGATCGCCGGGCCCAGCACCTGGAAGCTGGCCGCCTTCACCGCGCTGGTCGCCTCGGTGGTGCTCAGCCTGCCCGACCTCCGGCACGGGACGGCCAAGCTGCTCAACGTGGCCGCCATCCTCTTCTTCGGAGTGATCTGGATCCTCGGGTTCGTCCTGGACCGCCAGGACCTGATCTGGCTGGAGACCTACGCCCAGGTGCTGTCCAACGGCGTGCTGGCGGTGGTCGCCTTCGCCTCGCTGGCCACCATGCCCTTCACCGAGCAGTACGCGCGCGAGTCGGTGCCCCGGGAGCTGTGGAACACCCCGGCCTTCCACCGCACCAACCAGGTGCTGACCGCCGTGTGGGCGGCCGTCTTCCTGGTCACCGCCGTCCTGGGACTGATCGCCCTGCATACGAGTGGCCTGGGCGACTGGTTCAACTGGGTCATCCCGATCATCCTGCTGGTCCTCGCCATCAAGTTCACCAAGTGGTACCCGGAGTACGTCCGAGGTCAGGCGCGGTCGGCGGCGCTGCGGTAGCGGGCGCCCCAATGCCGGTGGCTCCAGGCGCCCTTGACCTCGGGTGGGGGCGGGCTCCTACGTTGGGTGGTGGAGCGCGGGGGGTCCGCCCCGGCGCCTGACGAGGGGAGGCCTGGGATGAGTGAGGGTGCGGAGAAGGGCGGCGAGACCCCGGACCGGTACCGGTACGCGGTGGTGCCGAACATCCGGGTGGCGGACGCCGCGGCGGCGATCGACTTCTACCAGCGGGCGTTCGGCGCTCGGGAGGACGTACGGGTGGACGCCCCGGGCGGCGGGGTGCTGCACGCCGAGATCAGCATCGGGCCCTCGGTGCTGATGCTGGGTGATTCCGATGGGGAGGACGGGGGAGACGGGGGAGAGGGCGGGGGTGGGGCGTTCCGGGCGCCTTCGGCGCTGGGTGGGACTTCGGTGGCGCTGCATGTCTTCGTGGACGATGTGGACGCGCTGGCGGCGCGGGCCGAGGAGGCCGGGGCGGAGATCCTCCAGCCGCCGACGGACACCTTCCACGGCGACCGGACCGTCATCCTGCGCGACCCCTCGGGCCATCAGTGGGTGTTCCTCACACACCAGGAGGATGTGGCGGACGAGGAGCTGGGCGGGAGGCTGGCCGCGGAGGGGTGAGGGGCTGGAGGGCCGCTCCTCTGGGCCTGCCGGGCCCGCTCCCGGGCCGGACGGGTCCGCCTCCGGGCCGCCGGACACCTTGGGTGCGGAGGGAGAGGAGCAGGGCCAGGGCGGCGGCACCGGCCGGGGTGGCGTAAGCGGTGGTGGCGCCCAGGTGCTCGACCAGCCAGCCGCCGCCGGCCGCGCCCGCCGCGATGCCGCCGAGCAGGGCGGTCACCGCGAGGGTCATACCCTCGTTGAGCTGCCCGGACGGGGTCCGCTTCTGGACCAGGGTCATCCCGGTCACCATGGTCGGCGCGGTGGCCGCGCCCGCCACCAGCAGGGCGGCGGCCAGCACCGGCAGTGAGCCGGTTGCCAGCACGGTGAGCGCAGGCAGGCACATCAGGGCGGTCATCGCGGCGAGGCAGCCGGTGAGACCGCCGCCGCGCCGGGACCGGCCGTAGACCAGCCCCGCCAGGCAGGAGCCGGCCGCCTGGAGCGCCAGCACCACGCCGCCCGCCGGGCCCTCGGCGTACGCCAGGGTGACCACCTCCAGGGAACCGAAGACCGCGCCGGTGGCGAGGAAGACGGTGAGGAGGGCGGGCATGCCGGGGGATCGGAGGGGGGTGTGGGAGTGGGTGGCCGGGCGGGTCGCCGGGGGCTCGGTGGTGCGCTGGGCGGCGAACAGCAGGGTGCCGGTGAGCAGCAGCGCGGCGCCGGTGAGGGTGCCGGCCTCGGGGAAGAGGGCCGCGCAGAGGAAGGCGGCGGCCACCGGGCCGAGCATGAAGCACAGCTCGTCCACGGCCTGCTCGAAGGCGTTGGCGGTGTGCCGGGCCGCCGGGTCGTCCCGGTACAGATGGGCCCAGCGAGCCCGGGCCATCCCGCCCAGATTGGGCACGGTGGCGGTCGCGGCGTACGCGGCGAACAGGGTCCAGGCGGGCGCTCGGAAGTGGACGCAGAGCAGCAGGGTGAGGGAGCCGAGGACGGCGAGGGCGGTGGCGGGGACGGCGACCCGGCTCTGGCCGTAGCGGTCGGCGAGCCGGGCGGTGAAGGGGGCCACCAGCGCGGTGGCGGTCAGCCCGGTGGCGGTGACCGCCCCGGCCAGGGCGTAGGAGCCGTAGGCCCCGGCGATCATGATCACCGCGCTGACGCTGAACATCCCGGCGGTCAGCCGGGCGGGGAGGTTGGCCAGGGTGAAGGCCCGTGCCCCGGGGGTGTCGAAGAGCCGCCGGTAGGAGGAGCTGCGCGGAGAAGGGGAGCGGGGGGCGCGGTGGGGCGGGGGGCCGGTGCGCGGGGTCACGACGGGGGAGGCAGGGCGGCGCGGGCCCAGGAACGGGGACTCGGGGGAGAGGGCGAGATGGAAGGGGGTGGGGGAGGGGGAACCAGAGGGGGAGGGGGAAGGAGAGGGGGAGGGCATGGGGTGAGCTTCGGCGGGGAGGGTGGTGGGGGTCCAACACCTTGTCGAAGGTGATTGACGCGTCTGTGTTGTAAGTTCTGGGGCCATGGTCGCCGATCTGCCGCCTCGACTGCTGCGCGGGTTCCTCGCCGTGGCGGAGGAGCTGCACTTCACCCGCGCCGCCGCCCGGCTGTTCACCGCGCAGCAGGCGCTGAGCCGGGACATCCGCCGGCTGGAGCGGGAGCTGGGGGCGGAGCTGTTCAGCCGCTCCACCCGCCAGGTGGCGCTGACCGCCGACGGGGAGCGGCTGCTGCCGCACGCGCGGGCGGTGCTCGCCGCGTACGAGGGGCTGGACGCGGCCTTCACCGACGCCGCCCGGCCGCTGCTGGTGGACGTCAACACCGATGGGCTGGTCTCCGGCCGGGTGCTGGCCCGGGCCCGCGAACTGGCCCCGGGCTGCGAGCTGATGGCCCGCTACGGCAGCGGGCTGACCGGCGCGGCGGCCCAACTGGCGGCCGGGCGGATCGACGCGGCCTTCGGGCGGTTCGCCGGGCTGCCGGAGCGGGCGCGGGCCGGGCTCCGGGCGCAGCCGGTGCGGTACGAGCCGATGGCGGTGCTGCTGCCCGCGGACCATCCGCTGGCCGCGCGGGACGAGGTGGAGCTGGACGCGCTGGCGGGGGAGACGGTCTACGCGGGGGCGGGCAACCCGGCGACCCTGGAGTGGACCGATCTGGCGGCGCGGCTGTTCGCCGGGCGCTCGATCGCGGTGGCGCCGCCCGCCCCGGTGGCGGTGGGCGCGGAGGAGTTCCGGCGGATCATGGCCAAGAGCCGCCGCCCGGTACTGGCCGTGGTCGACTTTCCGGCCATGGAAGGGTGTGTGCTCCGCCCGCTGGTGCGGCCGGTGCCGCTGTCACCGGTCTCGCTGGTGTGGCGCCGGGGTCTGCGCCATCCCGCGCTGGACGCATTGCGGGCGGCGGCCGCCGAGTTGGCGGCCGAGGGAGGGTGGTTGCGCAGGGCGGAGGGGACCTGGCTGCCGGAGAGTGACCTTTGGCACATGACTGGCAAAGACTGAACCAAACCCATGTCCTTGGTAGTCGTGCGCTACATTCATAGGTCTCGGGTGCAGCAGAAACAGTGGTGGCGTAGGGACGGGTGGGGACCGGTCCGGCGCCACGATTCCAGCCAGTCCATGTGCGCCCAGCTCCGGCTCAATGGGGGATGTGCGTACACAGTGGACAAGTGGCAAGAACCTGCCTGGAACGGGCACACGGGTGAGTCGTACGAGACGTACGGTGAGACCTCGTCAGATGGTACATACCAAGGCGCCGCACAGCACGGTGGGCTTTCGGCCACCGGCACGGCGGGCGGCTACGGCTACCCGGGCCCGGACGCCTCCTACCCGTTCGATCACTCCGTACACCAGGGCACCCTGCCCCAGCAGCTGGACGACTTCGCCTACTCCGGATATCAGGGCGGCGACGCGTACGGCCCCGGTGCCGCCGGGTACGCCGACCATGGCCACGGTCACGGCCAGTGGGCGGAAGCCCCGTACGGCGCGGCGGACCAGACGACCGTGCTGCCGCCGGTCGGCGGTGCGGGCGGGCAGACGACGGTGCTGCCGGCGGTCGGTGCCGCGGTGGACGGCGAGGACCTCGCCGAGGTGACCACGGTGCTGCCGCCGGTCGGTGCCGTGGGTGATCCGATATCCGGCGGAGCGGGCATATCCGCCATACCCGACCCGGTGGACATACCCGGCGCCGACTCCGACGCCGCCCCCGACGGCCCCGTCTTCGTGGACGAGAGCGGGCGCCGCAGCAAGAAGTTCCGCCGCCTCGGCTGGGTGCTGGCCGCGGCCTGCGCCGTCTACGCCGTGACGCTCGTCGTCTCCGTCATCGGCGGCAACTCGGCCGCCCCCTGGCTGCTCATCCCCGGCCCGGCCGCCGAGAAGAAGAACGAGACCTCCAAGGTCGAGCCCGCGCCCAGCGGCAGCGCACCCGTCACCGAGGCCGTCGACGCCGAACCCGGCGCCACCACCTCCGCCGACCCCGGGGGCGCGGCGAACCCCAGCCCCTCCGGCAGCGCGGACGTGCAGGGCGGCACCCCCGCCGATCCGCGGCCCGGCACCTCCGCCGACGCCGGGACCACCACCCCCGGCCGCGAGGACGAGACCCGGCCGCAGCGGCCCGACCGGCCCGACACCCGGCCCTCCGACGAGCGGCCCTCCGGCGGTGGCACCGTCCCCTCCAAGCCCTCCACGGGCAAGCCCTCGGTCACCGAGGAGCCGCCGACCACCGAGCCGACGGACGAGCCCACCGTCACCCCACCCACCGAAGACCCCGCCGACCCGCCGGTCGAAGAGAGCGGCGGCCAGCAGATGGCCGCGGAAGGCACACCGTAAATGACATCCTCCGGCAGGCGGCGCGCCCAGAAACAGCGGCGTGTCCGCCGGCGCAGGCTGCCCATGCGCTATCTGCTTCCCTCCCTGTTCCTGGTGGCGCTCATGGCGATGCTCATGCTGCGCGGCTATGTGCACAGCGAGATCCTCGCCGACCACCGGGTGCGCACCCCCGCGCCCACCGACAAGGTGCCCCAGCACATCCTGGAGGGCGGCCCGGTCATCGACGCCCGCGGCGCGGAGCCCAAGGCGCTGAGCGTCCCCGACCAGAAGCTGGTCATCACCTTCGACGACGGACCCGACCCGGTCTGGACGCCCCGGGTGCTGGACAAGCTCAAGGAGTACGACGCCCACGGCGTCTTCTTCGTCACCGGGACCATGGCCTCGCGCTACCCGGACCTGGTCAAGCGGATGGTGGACGAGGGCCACGAGCTGGGCCTGCACACCTTCAACCACCCCGACCTCTCCTTCCAGTCCAAGGACCGCATCGACTGGGAGCTGTCGCAGAACCAGCTCGCCATCACCGGCGCGGCCGGGGTGCGCACCTCGCTGTTCCGCCCGCCGTACTCCTCGTTCTCCGACGCCCTCGACAACGAGGCCTGGCCGGTCACCCAGTACATCGGCAGCCGCGGCTACATCACCGCCTTCAACAACACCGACTCCGAGGACTGGAAGCGCCCCGGCGTCGAGGCGATCATCAAGCGCGCCACGCCCCAGGGCACCGAGGGCTCCATCGTGCTGATGCACGACTCCGGCGGTGACCGCTCGCAGACCGTCGCCGCGCTCGACCGGTTCCTGCCGGACATGCAGAAGCGCGGCTACGAGTTCACCACCCTCACCGACGCCCTCGGCGCGCCCAGCGCCCACACCCCGGTCACCGGACCGGAGCTGTGGAAGGGCAAGGCGTGGACCGGGGCGGTCGCCGTCTCCGAGAACGTCACCACCGTCCTGGTCGGCGGCCTCGCCATCATCGGCGTGCTGGTCTTCGTCCGCTTCGGCCTGATGCTGCTGCTCTCCTTCGCGCACGCCCGCAAGGTCCGCCGCAGGGGCTTCCACTGGGGCGCCCCGGTCACCGAACCGGTCACCGTGCTGGTCCCGGCGTACAACGAGAAGGAGTGCATCGAGAACACGGTGCGCTCGCTGATGGCCAGCGACCACCCGATCGAGGTCGTCGTCATCGACGACGGCTCCTCCGACGGCACCGCCGACATCGTGGAGTCGATGTGGCTGCCGAACGTGCGGGTGGTGCGCCAGGTCAACTCCGGCAAGCCGGAGGCGCTGAACAACGGCATCCGCAACGCCCGCCACGACATCATCGTGATGATGGACGGCGACACGGTCTTCGAGCCGTCCACCGTCCGCGAGCTGGTCCAGCCCTTCGGCGACCCGCGGGTCGGCGCCGTGGCCGGCAACGCCAAGGTCGGCAACCGCGACTCGCTGATCGGCGCCTGGCAGCACATCGAGTACGTGATGGGCTTCAACCTGGACCGCCGGATGTACGACGTGCTCGGCTGCATGCCGACCATCCCCGGCGCGGTCGGCGCGTTCCGCCGCGAGGCGCTGGAGCGGGTCGGCGGCATGAGCGAGGACACCCTCGCCGAGGACACCGACATCACCATGGCCATGCACCGCGACGGCTGGCGCGTGGTCTACGCCGAGCGCGCCCGCGCCTGGACCGAGGCGCCGGAGAGCGTCCAGCAGCTCTGGTCGCAGCGCTACCGCTGGTCGTACGGCACCATGCAGGCGATCTGGAAGCACCGGCGGGCGCTGGTCGAGCGCGGCCCCTCCGGCCGCTTCGGCCGGGTCGGCCTGCCGCTGGTCTCGCTGTTCATGGTGCTGTTCCCGCTGCTCGCCCCGCTGATCGACGTCTTCCTGCTGTACGGGCTGGTCTTCGGCCCGACCGGGCAGACCGTGGTCGCCTGGCTGGGCGTGCTCGCCATCCAGGCGGTCTGCGCGGCGTACGCCTTCCGGCTCGACAAGGAACGCATGACCCATCTGATATCCCTGCCGCTCCAGCAGCTGCTGTACCGGCAGCTGATGTACGTGGTGCTGCTCCAGTCCTGGATCACCGCCCTCACCGGCGGTCGGCTGCGCTGGCAGAAGCTGCGCCGCACCGGTGTGGTGGAGGCGCCCGGCTCCATCCCGAGCCAGCGCCGCTCGGGCGAGGACCGGAGGCCGGTGGCATGAGCTACCCCACCCCGCCGGAGGGCCCCGGCCCCGCCCGCCCCCGCGACCCCTTCGAGCCCGCGGCCCCCTTCGAGCCGCAGGCCTCCTACGAGCCGTCGGCCTCCTATGACCCGTCGGCTTCCTATGACCCGTCGGCTTCCTATGACCCGTCGGTCTCCTACGACCCGTTCGCGGGTGGGCGGCCGCAGGCCGGGAGCGGCACCGGACAGCCTGGGGCCGTTCCCGGACAGGCTGGGCCGGGCGGTCACGGCTACGGGAACGACGGTTACGGGAACGAGGGCCACGGCAGCGGATACGCGAACGACGGTTACGGGGGCGGGTACGGGCAGGGCCACCCGGCGCCCGGACCGGTAGGCGGCCGCCCCGAGTCGTACGGGAACCCCGGCGCGTCCTTCGACGCCTTCGACGCGTTCGGGTCCCGGCGGTCGGTGGAGCCCGCCCGCCCCGCGGACCCCTACGCCCCGGCCCAGCCCCCGGTACGCGGCCAGGGGCCCGTGCCCGTACCCGTACCGGTGCCCGCGCAGCGCTCGGCGAGCGGGCTGGAGGCGCCGGCGGCGGACCACGCCATGGGCGCCACCGCCGCGCTGCCCACCGTCCCGGTCGGCGCCGGATCCCCGGCGGACACCCGGGACGAACCGGCCCCCTCCGCGGCCGCGTCCGGGCCGGAGCCCGTGCCCGCGCCCGAGCCCGAGCCGGCGGCGAGGAAGAAGCCGGGCCGGGACCGCTACCTCGATGTGCTGCGGGCCGTCGCGCTGCTGCGCGTGATCGTCTACCACATCTTCGGCTGGGCCTGGCTGACCATCCTCTTCCCGTCCATGGGCGTGATGTTCGCGCTCGCCGGCTCGCTGATGGCGCGTTCGCTGTCCCGGCCGGCCTGGGAGGTCATCCGGGGGCGTATCCGCCGACTGCTGCCGCCCATGTGGGCGTTCGGCGCGGCGGTGCTGCCGGTGATGTTCTACCTGGGCTGGAAGCCGGTGAAGGAGGAGGGGATCTGGTGGTTCCTCAGGCTGACCTCCTACCTCTTCCCGATCGGCGCCCCGCCCTACCCGTGGCAGAGCGGCAGCCAGTCCGGGATGCTGGAGCAGAGCTGGGCCGCGCAGGCCGCCGGACCGCTCTGGTACATCCGGGCCTATCTGTGGTTCGTGATCGCCTCCCCGCTGCTGCTGTGGGCGTTCCGCCGGCTGCCGTGGGCCACGCTCTTCGCCCCGCTCGCGCTGACCGCGGTCATCGGCACCGGACTGGTGAAGATCCCCGGTGAGACCGGGCTGGCCCTCACCGACTTCGCCGTCTACGGCTCCTGCTGGGTGCTGGGCTTCGCCCACCACGAGGGGCTGTTCGCGAAGGTGCCGAAGTACGTCACGGTCTCGGTGTCGGCGCTGATCATGGCCTTCGGGCTGTGGTGGGCGTCCGGGCACCTCGGCCCGGACGGCTGGGACCTCAACGACATCCCGATGGCCCAGGCCGCTTGGTCGTTCGGCTTCTGCGTGATCCTGCTCCAGTACTCGCCGTCCTGGCAGACCCTGCCGGGGAAGCTGGCGGGCTGGGACAGCCTGGTCACCCTCGCCAACAACCGGGCCGTGACCATCTACCTCTGGCACAACCTGCTGATCATGCTGACCGTCCCGATCATCGACGTGGTCTGGGACATCCCCGGCATCGAGGCCTACGAAGCGCAGATCTCCGCCGCGTACCCGGTGCTGATGCTGCTGCTGGTCTTCCCGCTGCTCGCCGCCGCGATCGTCTCGGTGGGCTGGCTGGAGGACGTCGCCGCCAAGCGCAAACCGCGGCTGTGGCCCAACGGCGCCAAGAAGAAGCCCGCCGCCATGACCGGCTAGCACCCGCGCCGGCCCGCCGCCAAGGCTCGCTCACGCACCACCGAGGGCCATCGCGCCCACCGCCCGAGGGGGCCTCCCGGCAGATGCCGGGAGGCCCCCTCGGTGCGTACCCGTAGCGCCCGGCGCCCAGCCGACCACCTCGACGCGGCAGGGGATACGCCGAAGTCGCCATGCACGCATTCTGGACGGCGCGAGGTGCGGGTGCGGGCGCGGGCGCGAAGGGGGCGTGCGGTTCCCGGCGGACCGCCGCCTCCGCCCCTCTCGGCCCGCCCCGGGCCCCGTGTCGGGCCGCCGTAGGGCCCGTACGGGCCCATCTCCGCCCCTACGGCCGTTACCCCGCGTATGGCTCCAAGGGGTCAACTGGCGGCAAGCGCAGGCGAATCACCCGTCACTCCCGTCACCGACCGTGCACATACGGGCACTTGTGAAAGTTTCCGAGAAAAATCCTGTCGGCGTTGAGTGGACCGGGCCCGGGGCCGCGTAGTGATGGAGGACAACGACTCAGATCAGGGTCTCGACCGGGAGGTTCCAGGTGCGCAAGGATGCCGCCGTGGCCGATGACCGTCGGGGGACGCATCGGGCCCGGCACCGCGCGGCGGCGCCACGCACCAAACCCGAAGTCCCGGACGAGGAGTTGATGCGGGCGCTCTACCGTGAACACGCCGGCCCCCTGCTCGCCTATGTACTCCGCCTCGTCGCCGGCGACCGCCAGCGGGCCGAGGACGTGGTGCAGGAGACGCTCATCCGTGCCTGGAAGAACGCCGGTTCGCTGAACCAAGCGACCGGCTCTGTCCGACCCTGGCTGGTGACGGTCGCCCGGCGCATCGTCATCGACGGCCACCGCAGCCGGCAGGCCCGGCCGCAGGAGGTCGATCCGTCGCCGCTTGAGGTCATGCCCGCGGAGGACGAGATCGACAAGGCGTTGTGGCTGATGACGCTCTCTGACGCGCTCGACGATTTGACCCCGGCCCATCGGGAAGTCTTGGTCGAGACGTATTTCAAGGGGCGTACGGTCAACGAGGCGGCCGAGAAACTCGGCATACCCAGCGGGACCGTGCGGTCCCGCGTGTTCTACGCGCTGCGCTCCATGAAGCTCGCACTGGAGGAGAGGGGGATCTCGGCATGACGACGTACGAGAACGAGTCGGTGCACGACGCCGTCGGCGCCTACGCGCTCGGCATTCTCGACGATGCCGAGGCCACCGCCTTCGAGGCGCACCTCGCCGGCTGCCCGGTGTGCGCCGCGCACCTGGAGGAGTTCTCCGGGCTGGCGCCCATGCTCGCGCTGCTCGCCGAACCACCCGGCCCGGCCGACCGGCCGCTGGCCCCGCCCGGGACCGGCGGTCCGCTGTGGAGCGACCCGCCGGACATCGCGTACGGGGACTCCCCGTATGGGGACTCCGTACCCCGGCGGGGGGAACCGCCGCTCGCCTTTCCGGGCCCGTCGCACCACGGGCCCTCCGCGCTGTCCGGGCCCGGACACGCCCGGCGGGGCGCCCCGGTGCCCGGGCCGCGCTCCGGCGCGCCAGGGGAGGCGGACGGGCCGATGCTGGGCCGGCTGGTGGACGAGGTGTCCCGCAAGCGCGCCCAGCGCCGTCGCCGTACCCGGCTGCTGGTCGCGGCCGCCGCCGCGCTGATCATCGGCGGCCCGGTCGCCGCCATCGCCGCCACCGACGGCGGTGACGCGGGCCAGGACGCCCGCACCACGCAGGCGGCCGACCCGCACCCCACCAGCCCCGCCGAGGACGCCTTCTTCCACCATATGGAGGAGAAGCTGACCGGCACCGACCCGGGCAGCAAGGTCGCCGCCACCGTG
>NZ_JBEYXH010000025.1:0-101637 GCF_040644755.1 Streptomyces sp. NPDC046887 | reverse complement strand
CACCGGGCCCGGTGCCCGCCGGCCCCGCAGCTGGCCGGCCGACGGGGTGGCTCCGCCATCCCCGCGGGCCGTGTGCTTGGCTCGGCCCATGAATGATCTCCGCATCCGATGCGCCGTGCCCGCCGACATCGACCCCGTGCTCTCCTTCTGGCGCGAGGCCGCCGAGGGCACCAGCATCAGCGACGACCGCGCGGGCGTCGCTCGTCTCCTGGAACGGGACGCCGAGGCCCTGCTGCTGGCGGAGCGGGACGGGGTGCTGCGGGGCACGGTGATAGCCGGGTTCGACGGGTGGCGGTGCTCCGCCTACCGGTTGGCCGTCCACCCCGACTGCCGTCGGCAAGGCATCGCCACCGCCCTCCTCACGGCGGCCGAGCGGCGGTTCGCCGCGCTGGGCGGGCGCCGGGTGGACGCGATGGTCCTGGAGGTCAACGACCGGGCGCAGTCGGCCTGGGCGGCCGCCGGCTACGGCCGCGAGGACCACTGGCGGCGCTGGGTCAAGCCGCTGACCGACTGACCACCCGAACGGGTTATCGATTCTCCTTTGCCAGCCCTTTACCATTCTTGCAAGTCGAAGGTGTGAGCGTCCGTCCATGGGCGAACCTCCCAGTATCGACCACACGCACGACAGACACCTGCCCCCTGACGACAACACCCATGACCATCACACCCACGTGACGACACAACGGAGGTGAACCGATGACCGAAGTGCTCCTGCTCCTCGTCGCCCTGCTGCTCTCCCTGGCATGCGGCGCGTTCGTGGCGGCCGAGTTCTCGCTCACCACCGTCGAACGGGGCGAGCTCCAGCGGGCGGTCGACCGGGGCGAACGAGGCGCGGCCGGCGCCCTGAAGGCCGTACGGTCACTGACGTTCCAACTCTCCGGCGCCCAGCTCGGCATCACGGTGACCAACCTGGTCGTCGGCATGCTCTCCGAGCCCGCCATCGCCGCGCTCATCCGGGGGCCGCTGCGCGACATCGGCCTGTCGGCGTCCGTGGCCTCCTCCATGGCGCTGGTGATCGGCACGGCCCTGTCCACCGTCGTGCTGATGGTGGTCGGCGAGCTGGTCCCGAAGAACTGGGCCATCTCCTCCCCCCTCGCCGTCGCCAAGGTGGTCGCCACCCCGCAGCGGTTCTTCTCGGCCGCCTTCAAACCGCTGATCGGCCATCTGAACAACACCGCCAACCGGCTGGTGCGCCGGCTCGGCCTGGAGCCGGCCGAGGAGCTGGCCTCGGCACGCAGCCCGCAGGAGCTGGTCGCCCTGGCCCGCCACTCCGCCCGGGAGGGCGCGCTGGAGGCGGACACCGCCGAGCTCTTCGTCCGCACCCTCAGCCTCGCCGAGCTGAGCGCGGAGAACGTGATGACGCCCCGGGTGCAGGTCACCGCCCTGGACACCCAGGCCACCGCCGAGGACGTCGCCAACGCCACCCGGGCCACCGGGCTGTCCCGCTTCCCCGTCTACCGGGGCAGCCTGGACACGGTCGTCGGCACCGTGCACATCAAGGACGTGCTGCGGGTGCCCGCGGGTCAGCGCGCCCGCACGGCCGTCACCGAGCTGCTGCGCGAGCCGCTGCTCGTCCCCGAGTCCCTCACCGTCGACCGGCTGCTGGACCGGCTCTCCGGCAAGGCGACGATGGCGGTGGTCATCGACGAGTACGGCGGTACGGCCGGTGTGGTCACGTTGGAGGACATCGTCGAGGAGGTGGTGGGCGAGGTGCGCGACGAGCACGATCCGCACGAGACGCCCGACCTGGCGCGGGCCGGCCAGGACGCCGACGGACGGGACCTGTGGTCGGCGGACGGCGCCGCCCGCACCGACCAGCTGGAGTCCGTCGGGCTGCGCGTGCCGGACGGTCCGTACGAAACCCTCGCCGGGCTGGTGGCGACCGAGCTGGGCCGCATCCCGAAGAACGGGGACAGCGTGGAACTGCCGGACGGCTGGCGGCTGGACGTGGTGGACGCCTCCGGCCGCCGTGCGGCCCGCGTCCTGATGCACGCCCCGGTCCCGGCCGGTGACGGCGAGGAAGCCGGCGCCGGCGCCCCGGCCGGGCACCACCGTGGACAGGAGACCCGATGACCGCGATCCAACTCCTCATCGGCCTGCTGACGCTCGCCGTGAACGCGTTCTTCGTCGGTGCGGAGTTCGCCCTCATCTCGGTGCGGCGCAGCCAGATCGAGCCGGCCGCCGAGCAGGGCGACCGCCGGGCGCGCAGCGTGGTGTGGGGTCTGGAGCATGTCTCGGCGCTGCTCGCGGCCGCCCAACTCGGTATCACCCTGTCCACCCTGGTGCTGGGCGTGGTCGCCGAGCCGGCCATCGCGCACCTGCTGGAGCCGCTGTTCGACGCCGTCGGCGTCCCGGGCGGACTGGTGCACGTCCTCTCCTTCGCCATCGCCCTCTCCGTGGCGACCTACCTCCATATGCTCCTCGGCGAGATGGTGCCCAAGAACATCGCCCTCGCCGAACCCACCCGTACCGCGCTCCTGCTCGGCCCGCCCCTGGTGGCGCTGGCCCGCGCCCTGCGCCCGGTCATCTTCACCATCAACGCCTTCGCCAACGGGCTGCTGAAGCTGCTGCGGGTGGAGGCCAAGGACGAGGTGTCGGCGACCTTCTCGGACGACGAGCTGGCCCGGATGGTCACCGACGCCAGTGACGCCGGGCTGCTGGACGACCGGGCGACCGAGCGGCTCCATGACGCGCTGGAGCTGGGCCGCCGCCCGGTGCGCGACGTGGTGATGCCGGTGGACCAGGTCCGCTACGCACGGGTCGGCACCACCCCCGAGGAACTGGAGACCCTGGCCGCCGAGTCCGGGTTCTCCCGCTTCCCGGTGCTGGACACCACCCGCCACATCCTGGGCTACCTCCATGTGAAGGACGCCTTGGACGTCACCCCGCGCGACCTCCCCTTCCCCGTCACCGCCCTGCGCCCCATCGCCCGCGTCCGTGCCGTCACCCCGCTGGACGACGTACTGACCGCCATGCGCCGCAGCCGCACCCACCTCGCCGCCGTGCTGGACGAGGACGGCCGACTCGCCGGACTGGTCACCATGGAAGACGTCCTCCGCGAACTGGTAGGCCGCCCCGCCACCTGACCACCCCCAGCGCTCCCCCACCCATGGCCCCACATGGCGAACTCTCGCCAACCCACCAAACCCGGGCACTCTCCCACCCCTTCATTTCGTTGCCCAAATAGGAAGGCAAAGGGGCCGGGCGGCACGGGTGGAAGGAACCGGACGCGACGGGAGAAGGAGGCGGGCGGCACAGGAGAAGCGGCCCGGCAGCACGGGAGGAGGGAGCGGGGCAGCACGGGCGGCGAGAGCCGGACAGCACAGGCGGCGGGAGCCGGACAGCACGGTCCCACACAACCATCACCGTCCGCCCAGCGGATCCGCGCTGCCAAGCACGAGCTGTTCAACGCATCCGCGCCGCCGAGAATGACTTCATTCGGAAGGCGTGACCGGGGGCCGCAGCCCGAGCCACTGCTCGGCCCCCCACGCCTGGAACCGCTCCACCTCCGTGAATCCCAGCTTCGCCGCGAGGCGCATCGACCGGGCGTTGGCGGTCTGGGTGGCGAGCACCACCGGCTCGTCGGGTAGGGCAGCGGCGAGCCAGTCGAGTGCCGCCGCGCACGCCTCGGCGGCGTACCCGTGACCCCACGCCCGCGGCAGGAGCAGATAGCCGAGGTCGACCATCCCCACCGCAGCCGGGCGGCGGTGCTCAGTGGCTCTCCGGAGCAGGATCTGGCCGATCATCGCCCCCTCCCGATCGACCACGAAGCTCCCGGGCCACCGCTCGGGCGCCCCGGGCATCGCGCGCTCGACCTCGTCGAGCGGGCGAGGACCGCCGAGGTAGGTGTGCACCTCCGGCGACGTCAGCAACTCGATGAACGCCGCACGGTCCCGGACCTCGGGCGCACGGAGCACAAGCCTCTCGGTCCTGATCGGGGCAGGTGGCCAGGCGACGGATGCGAGCGCAGTCATGCCGGCCACCCCATCAGCAGGCTCTCCAGCGATCAAGGGCTGCCCGGACAAATCCAGTCGCCCGATCTCCAAGCGCGACCACGAAGGATCCGCCTGGCTTCTCAGCCCCAGGGGGGGCGGGTGCGTGGGCGGTGCCGGGACCATCACTCTGGCGGGTGACGGAACGTCAGTTTTGACACCAAGTCCCGTGTACGGCCCGCACAGTGGACGTCCCGGGCGGTCCGAGGATCGCCGCCGGGGCGGGTGCCCTGCCGTCCGAGGCGGGGCCGCTGTGAGGGAGAGGACACCATGGCCCACGAGGTACACGAGGCCCACCGGCGCGCCGCGCTGGTGTTCAGCCTGTTCGACGCCAACGGCAACGGGGTGATCGAGGCCGACGACTTCGAGCTGATGAGCGGGCGGGTCCTGGCGGTCGCCGAGGACTCCTCCGAGACCGCCCGGCAGGCGCTGGCCGACAGCCTCCGGCGCTACTGGGAGGTGCTGTCCGGGGCGCTGGACGCCAACGACGACGGGGTGATCAGCCCCGAGGAGTTCCGCGGCTTCGTGCTGAACCCCGAGCTCTTCGGCGCCACCGCCTCCGACTTCGCCGACGCCCTGGCCGCGCTCGGCGACCCCGACGGTGACGGGCTGATCGAGCGGTCCCGGTTCCTCGCCCTGATGACCGCGATCGGGTTCGACGAAGCCAACATCGAGGCGCTGTTCGACGCCTTCGGGCCCGACGCAGGCGACCGGGTCGCCGTCACCACCTGGGCCGACGGCATCCGCGACTACTACTCCCCCGAGAAGGCCGGCATCCCGGGCGACCAGCTCGTCCCGACCCCCGCCTGACCCGCCCCCCACCTCGTAGGAGTCACCGCATGACCGCACCGCTCATCGCTCTCGCCGTCGGCCGCGGCACCGGCCCGGAACTCGCCCCCGTCTTCGAACGGGTGCTGCATCGGATCACCGGGCTGCACGGCACGCGGGTCGAGGTGGTGCGGTCACCGCGGCTCTACCACTCCTATGTCTCACTGCGCGCCGAGGCCGCCGGCACCGGGGAGTTCGCCCGGCTCACCGAGCAGGACGCCGCGCATTACGAGCGGTTCTGCCGGGAGCAGGCCGCCGCGGGCGTCCGGGCGGTGTTCCGTACCGCGATCAACGCCCAGTCGCTGTATCTGGTCCGCCAGCGGCTGACGGCCGTCAAGGTCGAACCGCTCACCGCCGGTTCGGCTCGGATGCTGCTGGTCCGCGACCAGGCGCAGGGCTTCTACACCGGCGAGAACCGGCACACCCCCGACACGGTGGTGCGCACCATGGAGTTCAGCCGCTCCGTCACCGACCAGGTCCTGCGCTACGCCGTGGACCGCGCCCGCGCGCTCTGGCCGGACGGGCCGTCCCGGGTCGTGATGGCGTACAAGTACCACCTGCTGGACGGCGCGCTGGACGAGTGGACGGGCGGCATGTCCGACGAGCTCGGCGTCGCGGTGGAGCTGTTCCAGCCGGACACGGTCAACCGGAATCTGATCACGCACGGCCCCGAGGACCGGACCGTGCTGGTCGCCGGCAACGAGTGGGCGGACATCATGCATGTGATGCTGCTCGACCGGTACGGCGCGGAGCGGCAGGAGAACCGCTGCACGGAGAATGTCCATCTTCGGGCCGGACTCAATGAGTTGGTGGAGTACCAGACGGTGCATGGCTCGGCCGACGACCTGGCCGGGCGTGATGCGGTCAACCCGGTCGCCACGATCCGGGCCGCCGCACGGGTCGCCGAGCGGCACGCGGGCTGCCCCGGCGCCGAGGCCGCCGCCGAAGCCGCGCTGGCCGCCGTCCAGGACCGCGGCGTCCGCACCCCCGACCTCGGCGGGGAGTCCCGTACCACCGAGGTGGTGGAGGCCGTCCTCGCCGAGCTCGCGGCGCCGGCGGGAACGCGGCTGCCCGCGCCGGGCAGCGCCACGGCGGGTGTTCGGTGACCGGTACGCCCGGCACCACCGCGCTGCTCGTGGTCGATCTGCAGAACGACTTCTGCGCGGGCCCGGTCGCCGCCGCCCGCTTCCCCGGTGACCCCGAGCGCCTCACCCGCGCCGCGGTGAACAGCGTCCGCGCCGTCGAGCTGGCCCGGGAGGCTGGCCTGGATGTGCTCTTCGTCCGGTTCCTCGGCGACCCCGCCAGCCAGGGCCCCGCCTGGCGCCGGCGGGACGCGCTGCTCGGCAAGCGCCCCAAGTGCCTGGAGGGGAGTTGGGGCGCCGAGTTCCACGGCGTCCGCCCTCGCCCGGGCGAGGAGGTGTTCACCAAACGCGCCGTCTTCGACGCGTTCCTCGACGAACGGCTGGAGCCCCATCTGCGTCGGCGTGGCATCGAGCACCTGATTCTGGCCGGGCTGTTCACCGATGTGTGCGTCGACTCCACCGCACGTACCGCCTTCCAGCGCGGTTTCCACCTCACCGTGCTGCGCGACTGCACCACCGCCCTGCACCTGGCCGACGCGGACATCCTGCGCTTCATGGCCAGGGTGTATGGGGCTCACATCGTCGACTTCTCTGAACACTTCTTTGTCGCACCGCCTTTGCCACCCACTCCGGTGGAGGGGCGGTGACGGCTGTGGATCTCTCCGGTGTCGCCGCCGGGGTGGGCCGTACCGCCCTGCTGGTCGCCCATGCCCGGGCGCTGGAGGCCCGGCGGCCCGACCCGCTCGCCGTCGACCCGTACGCCGAGCACTTCGTCCGCGCCGCGCCGGGCTGCGCGGACTGGCCGCGCGACCCCTCGCAGGTCGCTCCCGGCGACCCGGTGTGGGAGCGCCTGGCCGGCTACTTCGCGCTGCGCACCCGTGTCCTGGACGCCCAGCTGCTCGACGCCGCCCGGGCCGGAACCCGCCAGGTGGTGCTGCTCGGCGCCGGACTGGACTCCCGCGCCCTCCGCCTGCCCTGGCCGCCCGGCACCACGGTCTGGGAGCTCGACCGCCCCGACGTCCTCGCCTTCAAGCAGCGGGTGGTGGACGGTCTGCCCGGCGCCACGCCCTCGGCCGAGCGGCGCACCGTACCGGCCGATCTGCGTGCCGACTGGACCACCGCACTGCTCGGCAGCGGACTGGACCCGGCCCGGCCCACCGCCTGGCTCGCCGAAGGGCTCTTCCTCTATCTGCCCGCCGCGACCGAGCTCCGGGTCGCCACCACCCTGGACGCCCTCAGCGCGCCGGGCAGCACCCTCGCGTACGAGATCAAGTCCGCGCCGGAGTGCGCCGCCGTCCGCGCCGACCCCGTCTACACCGCCGCCCGCGACCGCCTCGGCATCGACCTCCTCGCCCTGTTCGCCCCCGGGCCCCGGCCCGACACCGCCGACGCCCTGACCACCCTCGGCTGGGCCACCACCACCCGGACCCCCTTCGACCACCCCACCCCCCGGCTGTCCCGGCGCGAGCCGCACGACCCGCTCAGCGCCAACCGCTGGATCACCTGCCGTAAGAACCCGTCCCCGGAGGGCTAGCCCCCGGGCTTTCCGGTGGCGGCCTCCGGTTGTTGGCGACCGCGCGGTAACATCGGCTTCGCCATGGAGATGAATGCCACATACAACAGCTTTGTCGCGGTGGGTGACAGCTTCACCGAGGGAATGTCGGACCTGCTGCCCGACGGCAGCTACCGGGGCTGGGCCGATCTGCTGGCGGCGCGGCTCGCCGCCCGGACCGACGGTTTCCGGTACGCCAACCTGGCCGTGCGGGGGAAGCTCATCGGGCAGATCCTCGACGAGCAGGTGGATCTCGCCGCCGCGATGAAGGCGGATGTCGTCACGCTGGTCGGCGGGCTCAACGACACCCTGCGCCCCGGGTGCGACATGGGCCGGGTGCGGGGACTGCTGGAGGAGTCCGTGGAGCGGCTCGCGCCCTCCTGCGGGCAGCTGGTGCTGATGCGCTCGCCCGGTCGCAACGGCCCGGTGATGCAGCGCTTCCGCCCGCGTATGGAGCAGCTGTTCGCGCATATTGACGACCTGGCGGCCCGGCACGGGGCGCTGGTGGTGGATCTCTACGGCGCCGAGGTGCTGGCCGACCAGCGGATGTGGGACGTGGACCGGCTGCACCTGACCGGCGAGGGGCACCGCCGGGTGGCCGAGGCCGTGTGGCAGGTGCTGGGTCTGGACGCCGAGGAGGACTGGCGGGCGCCGCTGCCTCCGTCCGTACCGTTGCGCTGGGCGGCCCGGCGGGTCGGGGACGTCCGGTTCGCCCGGCAGCACCTCGGGCCCTGGATCGGGCGGCGGCTGACCGGCCGGTCCTCCGGGGACGGGCGCCCGGCCAAGCGCCCCGAGCTGCTGCCCTGGGAGGTCCCGCCGGAGCCGGACGCCGCCCCGGGATCGGCCCCGTAGCGACAGGTGGCCCGGCAGCGCGATCGCGGCCGGGGCGGCTTCGTAGCAACGCACGAAGCGGACCGGGGCTTCGGGCTGCGCGAACCGCCAGTAGAATCCAGTCACGTGACTGCGTCTGTGAAGCCCCGCATCCCCAACGTCCTCGCCGGCCGCTACGCCTCCGCCGAGCTGGCCGTCCTCTGGTCCCCCGAGGAGAAGGTGAGGCTGGAGCGCCGGCTGTGGCTCGCCGTGCTGCGCGCCCAGAAGGATCTGGGCATCGACGTGCCGGAGGCGGCGCTCGCCGACTACGAGCGGGTGCTCGACCAGGTGGACCTGGCCTCGATCGCCGAGCGCGAGAAGGTCACCCGGCATGATGTGAAGGCGCGGATCGAGGAGTTCAACGCGCTGGCCGGCCATGAGCAGGTCCACAAGGGCATGACCTCCCGGGACCTCACCGAGAACGTGGAGCAGCTCCAGATCCGGCTGTCGCTGGAGCTGGTGCGGGACCGCACGGTGGCGGTGCTGGCGCGGCTGGGCAGGCTGGCCGGCGAGTACGGCGAGCTGGTGATGGCCGGGCGCTCGCACAATGTGGCGGCGCAGGCGACCACGCTGGGCAAGCGGTTCGCGACGGCGGCCGACGAGCTGCTGGTGGCGTACGGGCGGCTGGAGGAGCTGCTCGGCCGCTACCCGCTGCGCGGCATCAAGGGCCCGGTCGGCACGGCGCAGGACATGCTGGACCTGCTCGGCGGGGACGCCGGGAAGCTGGCCGAGCTGGAGCGGCGGATCGCCGGGCACCTGGGCTTCGCCGAGGCGTTCACCTCGGTCGGCCAGGTCTACCCGCGCTCGCTGGACTACGAGGTGGTCACCGCGCTGGTGCAGCTCGCCGGCGCCCCGTCCTCGCTGGCCAAGACGATCCGGCTGATGGCCGGGCACGAGCTGGTGACCGAGGGCTTCAAGCCGGGCCAGGTCGGCTCCTCGGCGATGCCGCACAAGATGAACACCCGCTCCTGCGAGCGCGTCAACGGGCTGATGGTGATCCTGCGCGGCTACGCGTCGATGACCGGCGAGCTGGCGGGCGACCAGTGGAACGAGGGCGACGTCTCCTGCTCTGTGGTGCGCCGGGTGGCTCTGCCCGACGCGTTCTTCGCCTTCGACGGGCTGCTGGAGACCTTCCTGACGGTGCTGGACGAGTTCGGTGCCTTCCCGGCGGTGGTCGCCCGTGAGCTGGACCGCTATCTGCCGTTCCTGGCCACCACCAAGGTGCTGATGGCCTCGGTACGCGCCGGGGTGGGCCGCGAGGAGGCGCACGAGGCGATCAAGGAGAACGCGGTCGCCTCCGCGCTCGCCATGCGCGAGCAGGGCACCGAGCGGAACGAACTGCTGGACAAGCTCGCCGCGGACGCCCGTATCCCGCTGGACCGGGCCCAGCTGGACGCCGCCATGGCGGACAAGCTCTCCTTCACCGGTGCGGCGGCCGCCCAGGTCGGCGCGGTGGTGGCGCGGATCGAGGAGATCGCCAAGCGCCACCCGGAGGCCGCCGGCTACACCCCGGGGGCGATCCTTTGACCGAGGGGTCGCGGACGGTGGCCGTTCCCGGCGCGTCCGGGTGCGGCCGGCCGTTTCGGGGCAGGCGCTGCGCATGGCACGACTGACCCCTGAAGAGCTGCTGGCCGCCCGCGACCGCCTGGTCCCCGACGTCCTCGCGGACGGCCTCTCGGTGTTGTTCTGCGGCATCAACCCCGGGCTGATGTCCGCGGCGACCGGCCACCACTTCGCCCGCCCGGGCAACCGCTTCTGGCCGGTGCTCCACCGCTCCGGCTTCACCCCGCGCCAGCTGAAGCCGTCGGAGCAGCAGGAGCTGCTCGCGTATGGGCTGGGGATCACCAATGTGGCGGCGCGGGCCAGTGCCCGGGCCGACGAGTTGTCGGACGCGGAACTGCGGGAGGGCGGACGGCTGCTGGCCGCCAAGGTGGAGCGGCTGCGGCCGCGCTGGCTGGCGGTCGCGGGGGTCACCGCGTACCGCACCGCGTTCCATGAGCGTGCCGCGGTGGTCGGCCCGCAGCAGCGCACCATAGGCGACACCCGGATCTGGGTGCTGCCCAACCCCAGCGGGCTCAACGCGCACTGGTCGGTGGCGACCATGGCGGAGGAGTTCGCCCGGCTGCGCGCCGCGGCCCGGGACGAGGACGGGGACGGGGACGCGGAGGACTAGGGGTCAGGGCGGGTCGACGGTGGTGACGGCCACGACGAGGCGGCAGGGCTGGTCCTCGTACCATCGACAGACGCCTATCGCGATCCACCGGTCCTCGGCACGCCACAGGTCCACGTCGGGGACGCGGTGGCTCAGGGTGGCCCAGGGCTCCGGTATCTCCTCCTGCTCGGCCGCTCGGGCCAGCAGCGACCAGAGGCTGAACGCCTGCGGGGCGCCCCAGCGGGTGCCGAGCAGCACCGATAGGGCGTCGCGCTCCGCCGCGTACTGCTCCTCCGTCCCGTACCGCTCCTCGGTGGTGCGCAGCTCGGCCAGGTGGTAGCCGGGGCCGCCGCCCTCGCCGACCGCCGCCGGGCCCGGGGCGCGGGGGAAGGGCAGGGCGCGCAGCCGGTCGATGGTCGCGAGGTGCCGTGCCGTGGTCATGCCTCCAGTAAACCGCCGCCCACTGACAACTGGCGTTCCGTCAGGCCGGAGGGATGGTGGGGCGGGGCGGTGGTTCCCCGGGGTGGGGGCGCCGGTTCGGTGGGCCGGGTGGTGCTCCGGCGCTCGCCGGGGGTTCGGCCATTGAGTACGATCCGGCCAGAGGGGCCTGCGACCAGGGAGGAATCACGTGGGGCGGCTGACCGGCGGAGACCCGTCGCTGCTGCGGCGGATCAACTCCGCGGTGGTACTCCATGCGATGCGCGGCGCCGACGCGCGCACACTCACCGACCTCACCCGTATCACCGGGCTCTCGCGTCCCACGATCGAGGGTGTGGTGGAGGGCCTGATGGCCAACGGCCTGGTCGTGGAGGCGGCTCCGGAGGAGGGTGAGACCAGGCGGCAGGGCCGGCCGGCGCGCCGGTTCCGGTTCCGGGCGGAGGCCGGGCATCTGCTGGGCATCGAGATCGGTCCGCACCGGGTGGCCGCGCTGCTGTCCGGGCTGGACGGGCGGATCATCGGCGCCGGTTCGCGGGCGGTCTCCGAGACGGCGTCGGCGGACGAGCGGCTGGAGCGGGTCCGGGCGGTGGTGGTGGACGTGCTGCGGCGTACCGGGGTGGCGCGCGGCAATCTGCGGGCGGTGGGCGTCGGCACGCCCGGGGTGGTGGAGGGGGACGGGACGGTCCGGCTGAGCACGGCGCTGCCGGGCTGGACCGGGCTGGCGCTCGGCGAGCGGCTGAGGCGGTCGTTCCGCTGTCCGGTGCTGGTGGAGAACGACGCCAACGCGGCCGCGGTGGCCGAGCAGTGGAAGGGTGCGGCGACCGACTCGGACGACATCGTGTTCGTGCTGGCGGGGTTGAGTCCGGGGGCCGGTTCGCTGATCGGCGGGCGGTTGCACCGGGGGTTCGGCGGGGCGGCCGGGGAGATCGGGGCGCTCCATCTGCTGGGCCGGGAGGTGACGCCGGAGCGGCTGCTGTCGACCACGGACGAGCCGCTGCATCCGCTGGACGAGCAGGCGGTGGCGGAGGTCTTCGCGCTGGCCCGCAAGGGCGACGAGCGGGCCCGGGCGGCGGTGGATCGTTTCATCCAGCGGCTGGTGCACGATGTGGCGGCGCTGGTGCTGGCGCTCGATCCGGAGCTGGTGGTGGTGGGCGGCTGGGCGGCCGGGCTGGACGGGGTGCTCCAGCCGCTCCGTGAGGAGCTGGCGCGGTTCTGTCTGCGCCCGCCCCGGGTGGCGCTGTCGCTGCTCGGTGAGGCCGCGGTGGCCACCGGCGCGCTGCGGCTGGCGCTGGACCATGTCGAGGAGCAGCTGTTCGCCGTCGAGGGCACGGTGACGGCCCGGCGGTGAGCGGGGCGCGCCGCTTGGTGAGTGGCTGGTAGCGTCCGGCGGCGTGGACGATGGTGGGCATGACGGTGGGCACGACGGTGTGTATGTGGGCCATGCGGGCAGGGACGCGGCGCTGGACCGGGGGTGGTTGCTCGGTCACTTCAAGGACGCCGACGACCCCCGGCACAGCGAGGCGGTGGAGGTCAAGTGGGGTGTCCACCCGCGCGGCGAGCGGCGTGCGCGATGGGTGGAGGGTGAGGAGCGGACGGCGCTGCTGGTGCTGGTCAGCGGCCGCTTCCGGGTGGAGCTTCCGGGCCGTGACGTGGTGTTGGCGGAGCAGGGCGACTATGTGGTCTGGGGCCGCGGGGTCGGCCACTCCTGGTGTGCCGAGGAGGAGTCGGTGGTGCTGACCGTCCGGTGGCCGTCGGTGCCGGGGTACGCGGTGGAGGCGGCCCCGGTGGGGTGACGCGGGACCCCCGGGAGCCCTGGGGAGCTCCCGGGAGGTGACCGCGGTGCTCAGGAGGCGATCTGGAGGTCTCCGGCGTCGCCGAAGGTGAGGCGGCAGGTGTCGGCGCGGTAGGTGCCCAGGGAGAGGGCGGCGGTGCGGCCGGCGGAGAAGTAGCGGGTGGTGACGACCAGCACCGGGGCGCCGGGCAGCCGGTCGAGCTCCTTGGCGTCCTCGGCCCGGGCGGAGCCGAGTTCGACGGCGCGGTCCTGGCCGTCCAGGGTGAGCCGCTGGAGTTCGCGCAGCACGGCGCGGGCCCGGGTGGGCCCGGACGGGGCGTCGATGGCGCTGAGGGCGGGCACCGAGGAGGCGGGGACGTAGAGCTGCTCGGCGGCCACCGGCTGACCGTGGGTCAGCCGGATGCGGCGGACCATGTGGACGGGAGCGCCGGCGGCGGGGGCGAGGTCCAGCAGGCGGGCCACCGCGGCGGGGACCTCGGGCAGACCGCAGTCGACCGGGCGCCAGCTGTCGTCCGCGGCACCGGGCCACCGGTGCTGGGTGGTGGAGACGTCCACGCCGACGCGCGGCGGGGCGACCGTGGTGCCGACACCGCGGCGGCGCTGGAGGCGGCCTTCCAGTTCGAGCTGCTCCAGCGCCTGGCGGAGCGTGGCGCGCGCGACGCCGAACCGGGCCGCGAGGTCGCGTTCGTTGGGCAGGATCTCGCCCACCGAGAAGTCGGTGTCGAGGGCTTCGCCGATGACGGTCTTCAGGTGCCAGTACTTCGGCTCCGGCACTGAATCCAGCTGCGTGGTCCCCACCCTGATCCTCCGCAATCGCCGGCCATGAGGCGGCTTTCCGTGCCTTGTTTATTAAAGGTTCCTGCACTAACTCTGCGACCATAGGGCGGCGCACCCCCTTGGTCAAGACCAATCCTCGGACGGTCACGGAGCGGAATCGCCCTCTGTCGCAGAGCGTTCACAAGGTGTTCGCGCCCCTGGAGGTTCGGCGGTGCGGGCGCGCCTCTTGTCGTGGCGGGCGCCGGTGCGGAATTCTTGCTGACATCGCGTCTAAGGCCGGACGGGCCGGGACAGGGTCGGGACAGGGCAGGGACGGAGCGGCGGATGGCCGAGCGGGTCACCTTCAGTGTCGAGTCCGCGGGCGGCGCGGGCACCGTGTCGGTGGAGTACGAGCGGCTCGGCGCGGGCGCCCCGCTGCTTCTGCTGCACGGGATAGGGCACCACTGGCAGGCGTGGCAGCCGGTGCTGGAGATCCTGGCGGGCGAGCGCGAGGTGATCGCGGTCGATCTGCCGGGCTTCGGTGCCTCCTCCGCACTGCCGGCGGGGTGCGCGTACGACCTGGCCACGGTCGGCCCGGTGCTCGGGGGTCTGTGCGAGGCGCTGGACCTGGACCGGCCGCATGTGGCCGGCAACTCGCTGGGCGGACTGCTCGCCCTGGAGTTGGGGCGGCGGAAGCTGGTCCGCTCGGTGACGGCGCTCTCGCCGGCCGGCTTCTGGAACGAGGCGGAGCGGCGGTACGCCTTCGGCACGCTGATGGCCATGCGGCGGGGCGCCGAGGCGCTGCCGCTGCCGACCATCGAGTGGCTGTCCCGCTCCCCCGCCGGGCGCGCGGCGCTGACCAGCACCATCTACGCCCGCCCCGGGCGGCGGTCGCCCGAGGCGGTGGTGGCCGAGACGCTGGCGCTGCGCCGGGCGGCGGGCTTCCGGGCGACGCTGGCCGCCGGGCGCCGGGTGCTGTTCACCGATGATGTGCCCGATCTTCCGGTCACCGTTGCCTGGGGCACCCGGGACCGGCTGCTGCTCCGCCGCCAGGGGCCGCGCGCCAAGCGGGCGCTGCCCTCGGCGCGGCTGGTGCGGCTGCCGGGGTGCGGGCATGTGCCGATGAACGACGACCCCGCTCTCGTCGCCCGGGTGCTGCTGGACGGGAGCCGCTGAGGACCTCGGAGGCGGGGGTCACGGACCGCGGCCCCGCGCTCCCCGCATCAAGGGGAGGGCGGGGCCTCGGATCCGGCAGCGCCGCAGCCAGCAGGCGCGAATGGATGGCTCCAACGTAGCGGGCGCCACTGACAGTCGGCCGGTTCGCGCAGGTCAGGGGGAGGGAGGGGCGTGGAAAGGGGTTGGGGGACACATCGCGCCAGCGCCGCCCGAAACCGGCCATCACCTACCCAAATCCCCGCTTAACCGATCAGTCACAGAGCGTTTGTGATCGCGCAACACCGCTGGGTCACAGTGAGGTCATGACTGAGACGACCGACGTGACGACCGACATGACGACCGACCCGACGACCGAAGCGACCCGGACGAGCGACCCGAGGGGGAAAGCGGCCTCCGCCCGCCGGCACCACTGGCGCCGCGACCTGGTGGAGCTGGCCGCGATGTTCGCCGCCGTGGCGGTGGTGGACCTGGTCGCCAAGATGGTGGCGCACGGGCCGGACGGCCCGTATCTGCTGGGGGTCTCGGCGGTCGCGCTGGTCGCCACGGCGGCGTTCCACACCTGGTGGGCGCGGCGGCACAGCCATGCGCCGCCGCCGGATACCGGCCCCGCTCCGGAGGCGGCCACCAAGGCGGCCACAGAGGCGGTGGCCGGGCGGGCGACCGTGCTGTGGCGGATGCGCACCACCGTACGGGACGAGCCGGGCAGCCTGGCCGCGCTGTGCGGGGCGCTCGCCGGGCTGGGCGTGGACATCCTGACCCTGCAGACGCATCCGCTGGCCGACGGCACGGTGGACGAGTTCCTGCTGCGGGCGCCCGCCGGGTTGCAGGCGGCGGAGCTGTCCCGAGCGGTGGGCGCGGCCGGCGGCCGGGACACCTGGACCGAGCGGGCCGACGCGCACGACCTGGTGGACACCCCCGCCCGGGTGCTGGGGCTGGCCACCCGTACCGCGCTGGACGCGGCCGAACTGCCGCTGGCGCTGCGCCAGCTGCTGGGCCGCTGCACCATCCACTCGCTGCCCTCGGTGTCGCTGTCCGGGCGGCCGACCGGGGTGAGCGCGCCGGTGGAGGGCGCCTTGGAGGACGGCGACACGGTGATGCGGCTGCGGGATCCGCGCGGCGGGGTGCTCACCATCGAGCGGGCCTATCTGCCGTTCACCCCGACCGAGTTCGCCCGGGCGCGGGCGCTGGTGGAGCTGGACGCCCGGCTGGGGCCCCGGCTGCCGCGCGGCCGGGACACCCTGACGCTGCCGGAGGGCGGCGGCGAGATCACCGTGCGCCGGGTCGACCAGAAGGACGCGGTCGCGGCCCGGGCCATGCACGACCGGTGCTCCGACCGGACCCTGGCCGCGCGCTACCACGGCCCGGTCGGTGACGCCGACCGCTATCTGGACCATCTGCTGAGCCCCCGCTTCGGCCGGACCCTGGCGGTGGAGGCGGCCGAGGGGCCCGGCGGCCCGCGCCGGCTGGTCGCCCTCGGGCATCTGCTCTGGGACGGCGACGAGACCGAGGTGGCGCTGCTGGTGGAGGACGACTGGCAGCGCCGGGGCGTCGGCTCCGAGCTGCTGGGCCGGCTGGTCGCGCTGGCCCGGGAGGCCCGCTGCGAGAGCGTGTACGCGGTGACCCAGTCGTCCAACACCGGGATGGTGGCGGCGATGCGCGCCCTCGACCTCCCGCTGGACTACCAGATCGAGGAGGGCACGCTGGTGATCACCGCCCGGCTGTCCACGCCTCCGGCAGCGGACCGCCGGCCGCCTGCGGAGGAGCGTCCGCCGCATGCCCTGCGGCAGCCGGCCGCCGGTGGTCCGGCCGCGGGCTGAGCGCCTCGGTGAGGTCGCGCCACAGGTCCTCGACGTCCTCCAGGCCGACCGACAGCCGCAGCAGCCGGTCGCTGACCCCGGCGGCCCGCCGGTCGCCCTCGTCCACGATCCGGTGGCTGATGGAGGCCGGGTGCTGGATGAGGGTGTCCACGCTGCCGAGGCTGACCGCCGGGGTGATCAGCCGCACCCCGGCGATCACCTCGTGCGGGTCCCCGTACACCTCGAAGGCGACCATGGCGCCGCCGATCTCCGGGTAGTGGACGCGGGCGATCCGCGGGTCCACGGAGAGCCGGCGGGCCAGGTCGGCGGCGGTCGCGGAGGCGGCCCGCACCCGTACCGGCAGGGTGGACAGGCCCCGCAGCAGCAGATAGCCGGCCATCGGGTGCAGCACCCCGCCGGTGGCGAAGCGGATACGGCGCAGATCGGCGGCGAACTCCTCGTCGCAGGCGACCACCCCGCCCAGCACGTCGCCGTGGCCGCCGAGGTACTTGGTGGCGCTGTGCAGCACGATCCGCGCGCCGTGCTCGATCGGGCGCTGGAGCACCGGGGTGGCGAAGGTGGAGTCCACCAGCAGCGGCACCTCGCCGCAGGCGTGCGCGACGGCGCGGATGTCGGTCTCGGCGAGCGTGGGGTTGGCGGGGGTCTCCACCATGACCAGGCCGGTGTCGGGGCGGATGGCGTCGGCGATCCCGGCCGGGTCGGTCCAGGTGACCTCGGTGCCCAGCAGCCCGCCCTCCAGCAGATGGTCGCTGCACCCGTACAGCGGGCGGACCGCGACCACATGGCGCAGGCCCTTGCTCGCCCGGACCAGCAGCACGGCGGTGAGCGCGGCCATGCCGCTGGCGAAGGCCACCGCGCTCTCGGTGCCCTCCAGCCTGGCCAACGCGGTCTCGAACCGGGCGGTGGTCGGGTTGTCCAGCCGGGCGTAGACCGGGGGCCCGTCGGGGCGGGCGCCGGTGGCGGCGAAGGCGTCGATGCGGGCGGCCTCGGCGCGGGAGTCGGCGGAGGGGTAGGTGGTGGAGAGGTCGAGCGGCACGGCGTGCAGACCCTGGGCGGCGAGGTCCTCGCGCCCGGCGTGCACGGCCTCGGTGGCCAGCGCCCGGGTGGGGGCCGGGGAGGCGTCGTCGTACGGCGTGGCATCCATGGCGGCACTGTGAACAATTACCGGGTAGTACGGCGATAGTCCCGTGCTACGTTCGGCCGATGACCGATTCCGTCGTACTGGACACGGTCGATCTGCACATCCTGCGGCTGTTGCAGAACGACGCCCGGACCACCTACCGGGAGCTCGCCGCCGAGGTGGGCGTGGCGCCGTCCACCTGTCTGGACCGGGTGGCCCGGCTGCGGCGCACCGGGGTGGTGCTGGGGCACCGGCTGCGGCTCGATCCGGCCAAAATCGGCCGCGGTCTGGAGGCGTTGCTGATGGTGCAGGTGCGGCCGCATCGGCGGGAGTTGATCGGGCCGTTCGTGGAGCGGGTGCGGGCGCTGCCGGAGTCGCGGGCGCTGTTCCATCTGACCGGTGTGGACGACTACCTGGTGCATGTGGCGGTGGCGGACCCGGCGGACCTCCAGCGGCTGGTGCTGGACGAGTTCACCTCGCGGCGGGAGGTGGCCCGGGTGGACACCCGGCTGATCTTCCAGCAGTGGGAGTGCGGCCCGCTGCTGCCGCCGCAGCCCCCGCCCCCGCAGCCTCAACCGAAGGGCGCGGTTCCGGCGCAGCCGTCGCCGAGCGGTACGGCGTCGCCGTCGGCCGCCGGTACGGCGTAGGCATCGGCACCGGTACGCCGCGACCGTCGCCGAGGGGTCGGATGCGGCCCGGGCCCGGTGCGGAGGGGTGGTGTCTGCCTCGGGCCCGTACCAGGATGGCCGGCATGCCAGCCACCTCCAGCGAAGCGCTCCCCCGGCAGGTCGCCGACGCCCATGTCGCGGAGCTCGTCGAACTCGACCCGATCACCGGGACCCATCTCGGGGTCGCCGCCAGCGCCGGTCTGCTGCCGGACTTCTCCCCCGCCGGTCAGGAGGAGGTCGCCGCCCTGGCCCGGCGGACCCTGCGCCGGCTCGACCGGGCCGAGGAGCTGCCGGGTGCCGGCGAGGACGCCGAACGGCGCTGCGCCCGGCTGCTGCGGGAGCGGCTGACCGCCGAACTCGGCGTCCACGAGGCGGGCGAGGGCCTGCGCGCGGTGAGCAACCTCCGCTCCCCGGCGCACAGTGTGCGGGTGGCGTTCACCGTGATGCCGACGGCGACGGCCGGGGACTGGGCCGCCGTGGCCGAGCGGTTGCGGGCGGTGCCCGCGGCGCTGGACGGCTACCGGGAGGCGCTGGCGGAGGGCCTGGCCCAGGGGCTGCCGGGTGGTCCGCGGGCCACGGCCGTGTTCGGCGAGCAGCTGGCCGAGTGGTCGGGCGGCGGCTCGGCCCGCGGTGGCTGGTTCGAGCAGCTGGTGGCGGGCGCGCCGGCCGGGGCGCGGGTGGAGCTGGACGCCGCGGCCCGGCGGGCCACCGCCGCGGTGGGCGCGCTGCGGGAGTGGCTGCGGGAGGTGTACGCCCCGGCGGTGCGGGACGCGCCGGACACCGTGGGCCGTGAGCGGTACGCCCGCTGGGCGCGCTACTTCAACGGTACGGACCTCGACCTGGACGAGGCGTACGCGTACGGCTGGGAGGAGTTCCACCGGCTGCTGGCCGAGATGCGCACCGAGGCCGGGCACATCCTGCCGGGGGCCGGTCCCTGGGAGGCGCTGGCCCATCTGGATCGCCGCGGCACCCACCTCAAGGGCACCGAGGAGACCCGGGCCTGGCTCCAGGAGCTGATGGACGAGGCGGTCGAGGCCCTGGACGGCCGGTACTTCGACCTCGCCGGGCCGGTCCGCCGGGTGGAGTCCCGCGTGGCGCCGCCGGGCGGGGCCGCCGCCCCGTACTACACCAGCCCGTCGGAGGACTTCTCCCGGCCCGGGCGCACCTGGCTGCCGGTGGACGACCGGGACCGCTTCCCGGTGTACGAGCTGGTGTCGACCTGGTACCACGAGGGGGTGCCCGGCCACCATCTCCAGCTGGCCCAGTGGACGTATGTCGCCGACCGGCTCTCCCGCTACCAGGCGACGGTGGGGCGGGTCAGCGCCAACCTGGAGGGGTGGGCGCTGTACGCGGAGCGGCTCATGGACGAACTGGGCTTCCTGCCCGACCCGGAGCGGCGCCTCGGCTATCTGGACGCCCAGATGCTGCGGGCCTGCCGGGTGATCGTGGACATCGGCGCCCATCTGGGGCTGGCCATCCCCGCGCACTCGCCGTTCCACCCAGGGGAGCGGTGGACTCCGGCACTCGCGGAGGAGTTCCTCCAGCGGCACTCGGCCTTCCCACCGGCGTACGCGTCGAGCGAGTTCACCCGCTATCTGTCGGTGCCGGGGCAGGCGATCGGCTACAAGCTGGGGGAACGCGCCTGGCTGCGGGGCCGGGCGGCCGCCCGCGCGGCACACGGCGACGCCTTCGACCTGAAGCGCTGGCACATGGCCGCGCTGTCGCTGGGGTCGCTCGGCCTGGACGACCTGGAGGACGAGCTGTCCCGGCTGTGACCTTCCATGCCGGGCGGCGGGCAACCGAGTCAGCGTCGGAAGCCGCCCTCGGAGTCGACCACCTGGCCGGTCACCCAGGCGGCCTCGTCGGTGGCCAGCCAGGCGATCAGCCGGGCCGGGTCGTCGGGCAGCCCCCAGCGGCCGACCGGGAAGAGCCGGGCGATCTCCTCGTACGCCTCGCCGTCCAGGTAACCGGTGTCCACCGGGCCCGGGTTGACGGTGTTGACCGTGACGGCGAGGTCCGCGAGGGAGGTGGCGAGGGTACGGGTGGCGGAGGCGAGCGCCCCCTTGGCGAGCGCGTACGCCACCTCGTGCGGCATACCGCCGCCGTGGTCCTGCCCGGAGGTCATCATCACCACCCGCCCACCGGGGGCGCCTTCCGGCTGCCGGGCCCGCAGCCGGGCGTACGCCTGGACCAGCAGGACCACCGAGCGGGTGTCCACCGCCCAGTGGGCGTCCAGCATGGCGGCGTCGACCTCGTCCAGAGTGCCGTCCCGCCCGCTGAGGGCGTGGTTGGCGACCAGGATGTCGATCCGGCCGCCCAGTGCCTCGGCGGCGGCCGCCACCAGCCGGGCCGGGCCGCGCGGGTCGGCGAGGTCTCCGGGGCCGTGGTGGACGGTGGCCGCCGGGTCGGCGAGCACCGCACGCACCCCCTCGGCGACCGCCTCGGAGCCGTCGGGGTCGGCGCCCCAGGGCTGGCCGGCGTCGTGCGGGACATGGTGGTGGAGGTAGACGCTCGCCCCGTACGCGGCGAGCCGGCGGGCCACCGCGTAGCCGATGCCCTGGCGCCGGGAGGCTCCGGTCACCAGCGCGGTGCGCCCGCGCAGCGGCAGCGGATCGCGGCGGAGGGAGGCGGCCGGGGGGATGGCGTGCGGGCTCGTCATACCGCCCATGGTCGGTGGGGCGCCCCGGGCCGGTCACCCGGTTTTCCGGGCCGCGCCGCGACGGGCTGCCGCCGGTGGCGGCGTCGGCAGCCGCAGTCGCCGTCGGCGGTACGGGCGGAGGCGGTCAGCAGGCGGAGGCGGTCAGCAGGCGGTGACGGTCAGCGGGTCGAGCGGGCCGGTACGGGTGCCGTCGGCGGTCTCGTACGCGAGGCCCTCCCGCGCCCGGTACTCGAAGCCGCCGAGCATCTCCTCGACCCGGTAGCCGAGTTCGGCGAGGGGGAGCGCGGCGCGGGTGGCGCCGTCGCAGCCGGGGCCGGTCCCGGAGGGGCACCATGCCACCGGGGACGACTGCTTCGGGCTGAACGGGGCCCCTGCGGCTCAGCCGCCGAGCGCGCCCGCGCCGGTGCGCAGCCGGACGGTGGAGCCGGAACGGCCCTTGACGACCTCCAGTTGGACCGGGACGCGGCGGCGGAGGTCGGCGACATGGCTGACGATGCCGACGCTGCGGTCCCGCTCGCGCAGGGAGTCCAGGACGTCCAGCACCTCGTCGAGGGTCTGGTCGTCCAGGCTGCCGAAGCCCTCGTCGATGAAGAGGGTGTCCAGCCGGACCCCGCCGGCCTCGTCGGTGACCACGTCGGCCAGGCCGAGGGCCAGGGCGAGGGAGGCGAAGAAGGTCTCGCCGCCGGAGAGGGTGGCGGTGTCCCGTTCGGCGCCGGTCCAGGCGTCCACCACATGCAGTCCGAGGCCCGCCCGTTTGGTGCCGGAGCGGGCGTCGGAGTGGACCAGGGTGTAGCGGCCGGCGGACATCCGCTGGAGGCGAGCGGTGGCGGCCGCGGCGACCTGTTCCAGCCTGGCCGCCAGGACGTAGGACTCCAGGCGCATCTTGCGCTGGTTGTCGGCGGAGGTGCCCGCGGCCAGTCCGGCGAGCCGGGCCACCCGCTCGTACTCCTCGCGCAGCGGCCCCAGCCGCCGTACCTCGGTGGCGGCCTCGGCGGAGAGCCGGGCCAGTGCGGTGACCCGGTCGCGGTGGGCGGCGAGGGTGGCGGCCGCCTCCCGGACGGCGCGCTCGGCGGCGGTGTACGCGGCCTCGGCGGCAGCCGTGTCGGCGGGCGGGCGCGCGGCGGCGGCCCGGCTGTCCGGCTCGGCGAGCCGGTCGGCGACCGCGGCGGCCTCCGCCTGCCAGGCGTCCAGCCGGCGTTGGAGCTCGCGGTGCTGCTCGTCGGTGAGCAGGGCCTCCTTGGCGGCGGCCGGGGTGTCGAAGCCAGCGCGGTAGGCGGCGTCGCCGAGCCTGGCGTCGGCCTCCTTCAGCCGGCGCGCGCTCTGCTCCAGGGCGCGGACCGTCTCGGCGGCCTCGGCGAGCCTGGCGATGTCCGCCTCCAGGGCGGCGGCCCGTTCGGCGACCCCGCCGCCGGTGCCGCCGAGCAGCCGGGCCAACTCGGCGCCGAGGGCGGCCCGCTGCTCGTCCAGGGCCTCCCGGCGGGAGGTACGGGCGGCGGCGCGCCGCTCGGTGTCCCGGCGGGCGCCGAGCCGCTGGTCGTGCTCCCGCTCGGCGGCGGCCAGCGCCTCCCGGGCGGCGTGCGCGCCACCGGCGAGCCGCCGGGCCTGGTCGAGGCTCCGCTCCAGCTCCGCCACCTCGGCGGTGAGCACGGTCACCGGCTGGTCGTCGGCCTCGGCCCGGGCGGCGGTCAGCGCCTCCCGGACGACGGCGGTCTCCTGCTCGGCGGCCGAGCGGGCGGCGTCCGCCTCGGTGTGCGCGGTGTAGGCCACGTCCTCGGCGGCCCGGTCCACATGGCCGTCGCCGGGGCGGGCCGGGGCGGGGTGGTCGGACGAGCCGCAGACGGCGCACGGCTCTCCGGGGGCGAGCCGGGCGGCCAGTTCGGCGGCGATGGAGCGCAGTCGGCGCTCGCGCAGGTCGAGCCAGGTCTCCTTGGCGCCGGCGGCCCGTTCGCGGGCCTCGGTCAGCTGCCGGTGGGCGGTCTCGGCGCGGGCGGTGAGCTGGTCGCGGCGGCGGGCCGCGGTGAGCCGGCGCCCGGTCGCCTCCAGCCGTCCGGCCAGTTGCTCGGCGCGGGTGGCGGCCTCCTGCGCCTCCTCGATCCGGCGGTTCAGCTCGGGGCGGGTGCTCTCCCAGCCGTCCAGCCAGTCGGCGGTCTCCCGCAGCGCCTCCTCGTCGGCCCGGGCCTCCCGGTCGAGCTCGGCGCGCTCCCGGTCCAGCTCGGCGGCGCGCCGCTCGGCGCCCCGGGCGCCCGCCAGCGCGGCCAGCTCCTGGCGGGCCTCGCGCTCCCGGGCGGTCAGCCGCTCCTGGCCGGCGTCGGCGAGTGGGGCGGGCAGTGCGGCGGCGGACCGGTCCCGGTCGGCGCGGGCGGCCCGGTGTTCCTGCTCGGCCTCCTCGCGCAGGGCGAGCGGGGCGGCGACCCGCTCGGCCTTGCGGCCGCGGTCCAGCCGGGCCTGCCAGGCCTCGTACTCGGGGCGCCGGGTGTCCAGCTCGGTGCGGCGCCGCAGCGCCTCGGCGTGCCGCCGCTGGGCCTCGGCCAGCTCCCGTACCCCGTCCAGGGCGTCCCGGGCTTCGGCCTGGTGGCCCTCGGTCCGGGCCGACCGGGCCTCGGCGACCGCCAGTTGCTCCCGGGCTCCGGCGCGGGCGACGGCCGCCCAGTCCAGGACCGCCTCGGCGAGGCCCGGTTCGCCGGGGCGGATATCCGGGGTGGGCCGGTCGGCGGCCACCGGTCCGGCGGCCTGGGCCATCCGGTGGGCGAGGGCGAGCAGCTTCTCGTCGCCGCTCTCGACCTGGCGCTGGGCCGACTTGCGGAGCTCGGCCAGGCGCTCCTCGACCTTCTGGAAGCGCGCGGTGTCGAAGAGCTTGCCCAGGAGCTTGCCGCGGGCCTCGGCGTCGGCACGCAGAAAGCGGGCGAAGTCGCCTTGAGGCAGCAGCACGACCTGGCAGAACTGCTCCCGGCTCATCCCGACCACGGCCTCGATCTCCTTGCCGATCTCCTGGTGGGAGCGGCTGAGGTCGGTCCAGCGGCCGGTGTCGGGGCGGTACTCGCGCAGCCAGGACTGGGCGCGCTCGGTGGTGAAGCCGGAGCCGTTCTTCTTCCGGCGCTGCTGGGCGGGGCGGCGGGTGATCTCCAGCCGCCGGTCGCCCACGGTGAGGTCGAGCAGCACCTCGGTGCTGGTGCCGGCCGGGGCGTGGTCGCTGCGGAGCGGGATGCCGACGGACTGGCGGGCGCCGGGCACCGCCCCGTACAGGGCGTAGCAGACGGCGTCCAGGACGGAGGTCTTACCGGCGCCGGTGGGCCCGTGCAGCAGGAACAGCCCGGCCTCGGAGAGGGCGTCGAAGTCGACGGTCTGGGTGCCCCCGAACGGGCCGAAGCCGGTGACGGTGAGCCGGTGCAGTCTCATCGGGCCGCCTCGGTGAGGTCGCGGGGAGCGGCGGGAGGGTGCGGGCTCATCCGTTCGCCTCGCGCCGGGTCAGGTCCAGTCGTACGTGGTCGAAGGCGGCGCCGAGCACGGCCCGCTCCCCCGCGTCGGGGCCGGCGCCGCGGGTGTGGGCGACGAAGTCCTCGGCGATCTGCCGGTCGTCGCGGTCCCGCAGCCGCTGGGCGTAGGAGGCGGCCGCGGCGCCGTCCTCGGTCTGCTCGGGCTCGAAGCGGAGGCTGAGGGCGTGCGGGAAGCGGGCGGCGAGCCGGGCCATCGGTTCGGGCGGGCGGACCGGGTCGGTGAGGACGGCCTCCACCCAGGCGTCCTCGTGGCGGGAGAGCGCGGGGTCGGCGAGCAGTTCGTCCAGCCGGCCGCGCAGCCGGGCCAGCGGGCGGGGCACCGGGCAGTCGATCCGCTCGGCCGCGGTGATCGCCCCATCGGCTCCGAGGTCGATCAGCCACATGGTCTTGCGGTGGTCGGCCTCGGAGAAGGAGTACGCGAGGGGGGAGCCGGAGTAGCGGACCCGCTCGGTGATGCGCTGGCTGCCGTGCAGATGGCCGAGGGCCACATAGTCCACACCGTCGAACACCCCGGCCGGGACGGCGGCGACCCCGCCGACGGTGATGTCCCGCTCGCTGTCGCTGGGCTCGCCCCCGGCGACGAAGGCGTGCGCGAGGACCACCGAGCGGGTGCCGGCGGGGCGGGTGGCGAGGTCGGCGCGGACCCGGTCCATGGCGGCGGCGAGCACCGCCTGATGCCGGGCCTTACGGACCCCGAACTCCTCGCGGACAAGTGCCGGTTCGAGGTAGGGCAGCCCGTAGAAGGCGACCTGGCCATGGGTGTCGGAGAGCAGCACGGGGGTGCCGGCGGCGGCCGGGTCGGTGCGCAGATGGATTCCGGCCCGCTCGATCAGTCCGGCGCCCACCCCGAGGCGGCGGGCCGAGTCGTGGTTGCCGGAGATCATCACGGTGGGCACCCCGGCGGCGGCCAGCCGGTGCAGGGCGCTGTCGAAGAGCTCCACGGCGGCCAGCGGCGGCACCGCCCGGTCGTAGACATCCCCGGCGACCAGCACCGCGTCCACCTCGCGGGCGTGCACGGTGGCGACCAGATGGTCCAGGAAGGCGGCCTGGGCGTCGAGCAGCCCGACCCGGTGGAACGACCGGCCCAGATGCCAGTCCGATGTGTGCAGGATCCTCAACGGACCGCCCCGCCCCGCGTCCGCACCACTGCCGCCCCTCCGGTCGCTCTCCATGCCGTCGTCCACCGGGCCGGGCTTCTGCCCCGCACCCGGCTCCGGCCCCGCCGTCCTCGCCGACCGCTTCCCTCCCGGTCGGCGCTGCCGTCCCGGCCGGCACGCCGCCGCGCCGGTGCCTCGGCTGCCTCGTCTCTTCCGGTGCCTCAGTCTGCCATCCGTCCGGGGGACGGATCACCCGAACGCCACATCCCGGTCGCGGCCACGGCGCCGCCGCGCAGACGTGCGGGCGCTACCGGGGCGGCGCCCCGTCCCCCGCCTCGGTCAGCAGCAGCCGGGCCAGCTCCTCCGGCTGGGAGAACATCGGCCAGTGGCCGGTGTCCATGGTCACCAGCCGCCAACGGGGGCTCTCCAGCAGCCGGGCGGCCTCCGGGCCGGGCTCGGGCCAGTCCAGCAGGCACTTCACATAGGTGGCCGGAAGCTCCTCCAGACTGCCGTGCAGGGCGGCGGGCTCGGTGAGGCTAGCCCCCGGGTGCGGAACGGAGCCCGCGGTGATCCGGGCCACCTGCTCCGGGGTGAGCCCCTGCCCCTCGTACTCCTCGGCGGTGAGCGGGGGCCAGAAGCCGCCGTTCTGCTCGATCGCGGCCCGCACCCGGACGGAGGCGAAGGGCTCGCCGTCGACGGGCACCTCGGAGTCCAGGAACACCACCCGGGCCAGCCGGTCGCCTATGAGCTGGGCGGCCTGGCCCACGGGTATGCCCGCGTAGCTGTGGCCGACCAGCACCACGTCCCGCAGGTCCAGGCGCTCGACCTCTCCGACGATGTCCCGTACGTGGGTCTGCTGCCCGGCGGGCAGGCCCTGCTTCTCGGCCAGCCCGGAGAGCGTCACCGGGTACGCCCCGTGCCCGGCCGCCCGCAGCGCCGGGACCACCGCGTCCCACGCCCACGCCCCGAGCCAGGCCCCGGCCACCATGACGAAATTCACCATGCCCGAACCGTAACGCGGGGGTCTGACAACGCCCCCGGCCCCTTCAGGCGCCCGGCTTCTCCCACACGGAGACATGGTGGCGGCTCTCGCCGGTGAAAGGCCGCCCGGAGAAGTCCTCCCAGCGGTGGAGCGGCCGCAGCCCGGCGAGGCGTGCCATCAGATCCAGCTCGGCCGGCCAGACGTACCGGAACGGGAGGGAGCGGACCTCGGCCCGCCCGCCGGAGGAGACGGTGATGTGGTGCGAGGTCATCGCCTGGGTGACCGGGTCATAGGTGTCGAAGCCGTACCCGGAGTCGTCGACCCGGAACGGCACCGCGCGCTGCCCCGGAGGCAGCAGCCGCAGCTCGGGCACACCGACCTCGATGAGGAAGCGGCCGCCGGGCCGCAGATGGTCCGCCGCGTTGCGGAAGCAGGCGACCTGGGCGTCCTGGCTGGTGAGGTTGTTGATCGTGTTGTAGACGAGGTAGACGAGGCCGTAGGTGCCGGGGGCCGGGGCGCGGGTGGTGGCGAAGTCCCCGATCGTCACCCCGACGCGGTCGCCGCCGGGCTTGGCCCGCATCCGCTCCACCATGGCGCGGGACAGGTCGATGCCGTGTACGGGCACCCCCCGGGCGGCCAGCGGCAGGGCGATCCTGCCCGTGCCGACGCCCAGTTCGAGCGCGGGACCACCGGCGGCGAGCCGGGCCAGCAGCTCCACCGCGGGGTCGATCGCGGGCGGCTGGAACATCGGCGAGGAGGGGTCGTCGTAGCGGGACGCCACCTCCTCCGCGAAGTGGTCGACAAGGACGTGGGCGGCGGGTTCGGCGAAGTGGTCGACGGGGGCGGTGACGGGGCCGGGCGGTGCGTCCCGGGCGTCCGGTTGCTCCTGGTCCATCCCGCGACGGTAGCCCCGCTCGCGACCGCCGGTCACCCCGTTTTCCACCCGCCCGCCCAGGTGGCCCCGGGGCCCGTTCGCGGCCGCTCAGGCCTCGCCGTACGCCTCGCCGCCGAGCTCCAGGTGGGCGGTGCCGGCGGTGGCGTCGGCCAGCCAGGCGCGGAAGGCGTCCACCTCGGCGTCGGGCAGCCCGATCTCGATGGTGACGGACTCCCCGTAGCGCACCTCGCGCACCGCGCGACCGGAGCCGCGCAGGTCGTTCTCCAGCTTTCCGGCGCGCTGGTGGTCCACCTGGACGGTGGCCAGCCGGAACCGCCGGCGCACCACGGTGCCGAGCGCGTCCAGCGCCTCGCCGACGGCACCCCCGTAGGCCCTGATCAGTCCGCCCGCGCCGAGCTTCACCCCGCCGTAGTAGCGGGTGACCACGGCGGCGGTGTACCGCAGTTCGCGGCGGAGCAGCATCTGGAGCATGGGCACCCCGGCGGTGCCGCCGGGCTCGCCGTCGTCGCCGGCCTTCTGCACGGCGGCGTCGGCGCCGATGACGTACGCGAAGCAGTGGTGGGTCGCCGTGGGGCGCTCCCGGCGGATGCGGGCGACGAACTCCTGCGCCTCCTCCTCGGTCGCGGCGGGCGCGAGCGCGCAGAGGAAGCGGGAACGGTTGATCTCGGTCTCGTGCACGCCCTCCCGGGCGACCGTGCGGTACTGCTCCTGCATCCGGCCACCCTAGCCCGGGAGGTGTGCCGGTCCGGACCCGTGTACGGGCGCCGGCTGCCCACCGGTTCGCGACACCCGCATCAACACCCCTCGTTGCGGACGCTGTTGCCCCGTTACGATCAACCCTCCCCGAGTGCTGGAGGAAGCAGTGAGCGAACGCCTGGTCCACACGGTGGAGGTCCCGCTGGGGGACGGCTCCGAGGAGACGGTCCGGGTCCAGATCCGCGAGGTGGACGAGACCCTGGTCCGGGTGGGTCGCGGCGGCCGCTCGGTGGCCCGGGCGGAGCGGACCTTCGGGGAGATGCTGGACACCGTGCGCCCGGTGGCGGAGACCTTCGTGGGCAGGTTCCGGGGGATGGTGAACGCGCCGGACGAGATCACCCTGGAGTTCGGAGTGTCGCTCTCGGCCGAGGCGGACGTGGTCATCGCGAGCACCGCGACGGCGGCCAACTTCTCCGTGCGTCTCACCTGGCACAGAAGTGACGTCGAGGAGCCGGGCGGAACCGCCTCGCCGGTAGCGTGATCCGGTCGACTGACGGGGGTCTGGGGGCCAGGGATGCCGGGGGAAGAGTCACGGGCCGCCGACGCGGCGCTGAACGCGGCGGCCGTCCGGATCCGCGGGGAGGACGGGGCGTGCGCCGGAGCGGGTGTCCTGGTCACCGCGGACCGCATACTGAGCTGCGCCCATGTGGTGTCGGACGCGCTGGGGGCGCCGCGCGGCGCGGAGGTCGCGGCGGGTGCGATGGTGCGGGTCGACTTTCCGCTGGCCGGTGTGGAGGGAAGCCATCCGGCCGTGGTGGAGCGGTGGATCCCGGAGGGGGCGGGCCATCGCGGGGATGTGGCGGTGCTGCGGCTCGGCGCTCCGGTACCCGGCACCCGTCCGGCGCCCGTGGCCGATCCGGACGGCCTCTCGGACCGGCCGGTGCGCGCGGTGGGGTTCCCGGTCGGCGAGCCGGGCGTGCTCTGGCACCGCGGCCGGCTCAGCGGCCGCTCGGAGGGCGACTGGATCCAGCTCTCCCGGGCCGACCCGCACACCGCCCACATCACCCCGGGCTTCAGTGGCGGCGCCGTCTGGGACGAGGAGCGGGGTGCGGTGGTCGGCATCGTCGTCGCGGCCCAGAGCCGGCGGGAGGACTCCCAGCAGGCCTTCGCCATCGGGGTGGGGGCGGTGCTGCGTCTGCTGCCCGGCCTCTCCGAGGCTCTGACCACGGACCCCTTCCTCGGTCTGGAGACCTTCCAGGAGAGCCATGAGGGGATCTTCTTCGGCCGCGACCAGGACATCGAGGGCGTCGTCGCGGCCCTGAGGAGCGAGAAGCCGGCCGTGGTCCTCTGCGGCCCGTCGGGCTGCGGGAAGTCCTCGCTGGCGCTGGCCGGTGTGGTGCCCCGGCTGCGGCGGGAGGGGACGGACGAGGTCGTGGTGGTGAACGCGGGGGCGGAGGGCAGCCTGCGGGCCGGGCTGGCCCTTGACCTCTCCGCTGCCATGGGCAGCGGGCAGCACGGCGACCCCGACCAGGTGGAGAAGTGGCTCACGGAGCATGGCGTGGGGTACGCGCTGGACCGGCTGCGGCGCCGGACGGGTGGCGCGTACCTGGTGGTGCTGGACCAGGCCGAGGCGCTGCTGGACCGCGAGGACGCCGAGGTGGCGGAGGTCGTCCGGCTGCTGCTCCCGCGCGGTGGTCTGGGCACCAGGTCGCGGCTGCTGATCACGCTCCGGTCCGACCTGCTGGACGCGGTGCTGCGGCACCCGCGGCTCGGCCCGCTGCTCGACGGCGAGCGGAGCCGGACGTTCCCCCTGGCGCCCATGTCCGAGCGGCAGTTGCGGCAGGTGATCAACGAACCGCTGAGGAGGGCCCCGGCGGTCGGCTACGAACCGGGACTGGCCGAGCGCATCCTGAAGGACGCCGGCGACCGGCCGGAGAGCCTGCCGCTGCTCGGCTTCGTCCTGAGGAAGCTGTGGGACGACCGGTTCGGCGGGCGGCTGCGTACGGAGACCTACGAGGCGGTGCGCGGGGTGTCGGGCGCGCTGGAGGAGCACTGCGAACGGGCCTGGGCCGAGTGCGTCGGAGAGGGGCAGCGGGCAGCGGCGTCCCGGCTGCTGCGGGGCCTGGTCAGGGTGCTGCCCGGGAGTGAGACCCCGCTGCGCCGAAGGCTGCCCCGCGAGGAGGCCGGGGAGACCGGCTGGCGGCTGGCGTGCGCGCTGGCCGAGCGGCGGCTGCTGGTCCTGCGCGGCGGCAGGGACGAGCCGGAGACGGCCGAACTGGCCCATGAGACCTTGATCGGCGTCTGGCCCGCACTGCGGGATCAGGTCCGCGACGACAGGGAGTTCCTGGCCGGCCGGGCGGAGCTCGGCTATGACCGCGAACGCTGGGAGCGGGGCGCGGCGCCGCTGCCCGGCGCACCGCAACTGGCGGCTCTGCGGCACTGGTTGAAGGGCCGGGAGGAGGAGCTGAGCCCGGCGGAGCGGGACTTCCTGGCCCGGGCGCGCGGTCGGCAGCGGGCGCGGCGCAGGCGGGTGCGGGCCGGGTGGCTCGCCGCCGCGCTGGTGCTGGCCCTGATCGCCGCGCTCGGCACCTTCCTGGTCTACCAGTCGCGGGTGAGCGAGCGCAGGGACGCGGAGGCGCGGTCGCGTGCGCTGGCCGAGCTCTCGGCGGAGACCGCCGAGCAGGATCCGGGCCAGGCCGCCCTGCTGGCCATGGCGGCCTATGAGCTGTCGCCGACCCAGGAGGCCCGCAACGCCGTACTGCGCCGCTACGACCAGTTCAAGGACACCAGTTGGGTGCTGAGCGGAGTCCAGGGCGGTATCGACGCCGTGGCGACGAGCAACGACGGCGCCGTCATCCTGGCGACCAGCCGGCTCGGCCGGGCCACGCTGTTCGTCCGCCGGGACGGGGGCGGGACCTTGCGGGTGCCGCTGCGCCTCTCGGCTCAGGCCTTCTACCCGATGGTCAGCCGGGACGGCCGGCGGATCGGCTATCTGTCGACCGACGGCGCCTTCGTCTGGCACGACGTGGACCGCGCGGCCGGTACGGCGGAAAGGCTGCTGGGCCGGGCGCAGGCCGTCCGCGACCCCGTGCTCCGGGCGATGGCGGAGGGCAAGCGGCGTACCAGCGACCAGATCCACCGGGCCGACTTCTCCCCGGACGGCGGGCAGGTGGCCATGGTGGTGGACGAACGGCTCCGGGTGTGGGACCTGGAGGCGAAGACCTCCCGGCAGGTGCCCACCCAGACCGCCGCCGTCGAGGCCGTGTGGTTCGGGCCTGACCGCGACGTCCTGGTGGCCCACTCCACGCCGGAAAGCGGGTCCGGTCGGCGTTCGGTCCTGCGGGTGGACGTCCGCACGGGCGGCACCCGGACCGTGGCCGAGGGGGTGGACACCTACTTCGCGGAGACGGAGGGCGCCTACGGCCTCCCGGCACTGGGGCTCTCCGGGGACGGGCGTGTGCTCGTCCACTGCCGCGAGGACGGCGAGCGGGACCGCGCCGTCTACCGCACCGTGCGGGTGGCCGACGGAAAGCAGCTGAGCACCCATGCGAGCGACGGCTACAGCTGCGGCGGCCTCGCCGTGGACGAGACGGGCCGGCGTTTCGCCGCGGGTACCAGGTATGCGTGGTCGCTGGCCGACCGCGGCCGGGACGGCGGAGCCTTGCGGGCGGTGGGCGGTGCCAAGCCCGCCGGTATCACCGCCCGCCTCCTCGGGGGCGCCGAGCACCCCGAGGTGACCTACTGGGACCCGACCTCGCTGTGGGGGCACCCCCTGGGCGCGGACGACGGCCCTCCGGTGCGGATCGCGGTGGCCCATCCGTTTCTGATCGAGGGCGGAAACACCCTGATCGCCCATCTGGACTCCGGGGCCGACCTGCCCGGCGGGCCGGACCGGCTGGCGCTCCTCGACGCGGAGACCGGGGAGACCAGAGCGCAGGTGGAACGCCCCGCGGCCGACCGCGCCCTCGTCTCGGAGGCCTTCCTCGGGCTGGCCACGGACCCGGCGGAGACCTTGGTCGCCGATGTGGTGGCCCGGAACAAGGTCGTGGTGCGTGCTCTGCCCACGCTGCGCCGGATCACGGAGATCACCACGCGGACGCCTCCGGTCAGCCGCGTCGGGATCGCGGAGCCGCTGACGGTGTTCTTCCCCCGTAGCGACGAGCTGGTCACCGTCTCCGGCAGCTGGATCGAACGCTGGAGCACCCGGGACGGGCGGCGGCTGTCGACGCCCGTCGACGCCCGTGCGCTGGGGCTGGTGGCCGAGAACCCGCCGCTGACCACGGACGGTGGCCGGCCCGACTCGGGGTTCGGGGTGGGCCCCCGTCCCGAGCCCGGACATGTGCAGATCATGGTGCGGGGGGACTCCGCGATGCACGCCGTCGATCTGCGCACCGGGGTGCGGGACGAGCGGCTGCGCTTCCGGCTCGGCCCGGACAACGACCGCGCCCGCCTGGACGCCTCCGGCCGGTACGCGATCGCCAAGACCAAGGGCGCCATGTGGGAGCTGTGGTCGCTGCGCCCCGGACAGCGGCCCGAGCGGCTGGTCGGCCCGCTGGGGCCGCTGGGGGACAGCAAGGCGTCCTGGTCGGAGGGGTTCGTGTTCGGTTTCACCGGGCGCGGCAGCGAGCTGTTCGTGGCGAACGGGGACTCCGTACGCTTCCAGCAGGCCGCACGGCCCGACCGGTTGGACTCCTTCGACTTCGACGAGGACCAGTTCTTCCTGGCGGCCTCCCGGGACGGCAGGGTGCTGCTGCGCACCGACGGCGCCGGCTACACCGATCTGTTCCGCCTCGACCCCGCTCGCTGGAAGCGCCATCTGTGCGAGGTGCTGGGGCGCGAGTTCACCGACGAGGAGCGCCGGGGGCTGCCCGCGGGGCTGCCCCGGACCGTCTGCCCGGAGTGAGCCGTACCGACGCGGGCGGGAATCGCGGCGGCCGGCCGGCGGTTCGCAGGAGAGGACCGGGACCATGATCCGGTTCGATCCGGTCCGATCCGGTCCGAACCGAACCGGACGGCAGTCGAGAGGCGGGCTTCGATGAGCGGGGCGAACAGGACCGACGAGCGGGAGACGGTACGCAGGATCCTGACCGGGTCCGGTGACACCTGGGCCGTGGTCGGCCTGTCGAACAACCAGAGCCGGGCGGCGTACGGGGTGGCGGCGGTGCTCCAGCGCTTCGGCAAGCGGGTCGTGCCGGTGCACCCCAAGGCGGAGACCGTGCACGGGGAGCAGGGGTACGCCTCGCTGGCCGAGATCCCGTTCCCGGTCGACGTGGTGGATGTGTTCGTCAACAGCGAGCTGGCGGGCGCGGTCGCCGACGAGGCGGTGGCCAGGGGCGCCCGGGCGGTCTGGTTCCAGCTGGGCGTGGTGGACCAGGCCGCGTACGAGCGGACCCGGGCGGCCGGGCTGGACATGGTGATGGACCGCTGCCCGGCCATCGAGATCCCCCGGCTGGGCTGAGCCCGCGCCCGGGGAGACTCAGGAGCCGGACGTCGGGCCCGAGCGGCCCACCGGCGGGATCGCGGCCGCCAGGGTCATCCGTACGGTCTCGGTGCCCTCGTTGCGGTAGGCGTGCGGTACGTCGGACGTGAAGCAGGCCGACGCCCCGGCGGGCACCCGGTGCGCCACGCCGTCCACCAGCAGGGTCAGCTCCCCGGAGGTGACGTGCAGCAGCTCGGTGGTGCCTTCGACGTGCGGGTCGGAGGCGGAGCCCTCGCCCGGAGCCAGCGTCCACGCCAGCAGCTCCAGCGGACCGCCGCGCCCCTCGGTGCCGACCAGCAGCACACTGCTGCTGCCGCCCGGGGTGGACCACATCCGCACCGCCCGCTCGGCGGGGACCAGGCGCACCCGGGGCCCCGGCTCCTGGTCGAGCAGGGTGGCGATGGAGATGCCCAGGGCGTCGGCGAGCTTCACCGTGGTGCCGACGCTGGGGTTGGTGCGGGCCTGCTCGATCTGGATGATCATGCCCCGGCTGACGTTGGCCCGGGCGGCGAGGGCGTCGAGCGTGAACCCCCGCTCGTTGCGCCAGCGTTTGAGGTTGCGCGCGAGCGACTGGGTGAGCTGGTCGAGGTCCGACACATTCCGTCCAGGAGAGAAGCCAGGAGAAAGCGAAGGGGGCACTGGGCCCGCCGCCGGGAACTCTACTGCCTGCCGTGGACGGCGCCCCGGCCCCCGGCGGGTCAGCGGGGGTCGGCCGGGGCCGCGGAGATGGCGGCCTCCGGCTCGGGGGCCAGTTCGGCGAGCGCGGCCAGTTGCTCGGCGGTGAGGCCCGCCGGTACGGGGACGGGTACCGGGGTCCGGATCGGCGGCTGCCAGCCGCGTACCGGGTCCCAGTGGCGTACCGCCCGCGCCGGGGCGCCGGCGACCACCGTGTGGTCGGGGACCTCTCCGCGTACCACCGCCCCGGCGGCGACCACCACGTTCCGGCCCAGCCGGGCGCCGGGCAGGATCACCGCGCCCGTACCGAGCCAGCAGCCCGGGCCGATCTCCACCGGGGCCGAGCGCGGCCACTGCCGGCCGACCGGCTCGTCCGGGTCGTCGTAGCTGTGGTTGGTGGAGGTGATGTAGACGTACGGGCCGCAGAAGGTGTCCGCCCCGATGCGTACCGGCGCGTCGGCGACCACATGGCTGCCGCGCCCGAGGACCACGCCGTTGCCGAGGGTCACCACCGGGTCGGGGCCGAGGTCCAGGTCGGGCAGCATCCCGGCGGTCAGGGTGACCTGCTCGGCGATGATGCAGCACTCGCCCAGCTCGATCCACGGCTCGCCGAAGACGGTGCCCTGCGGGAAGGCCAGCCGGGTGCCGGCGCCGATCCGGCGGAACCGCAGCCGCCCGGGGCGCTCCGCGGTGACCGCGCCCGCCTGCTGCACCCAGCGCCAGCCGCCGTGCACGGCCCGGGTCACCGCGCGCCGCCGCCAGGCGGTGAGGGCGGCCAGGGAAGAGAACGTGTTTCTGTTCTTCGGCACTCCGTCACGGTAGTCGGCCCGCCGGAGGGCAGGCCCGGCCGGGACCTGTGATGTTCGCCCCACCGGGGCCCCCATCGGCCCCCACCGGCCCCCATCGGCCCTGGCGGCGCGGGCGCGCCGGGCGTCGCCTACGGTTCACCACGGCGCGGGAGATCCAGGGCGGACAAGCAGCGGACGGACGAGGAGCGGCGATGACGGAGCGGGCACTGATCACCGGGGTGGGCGGCAAGCGGCCGGAGGTGCATCCGGAGGCGTTCGCGGCCCCGACCTCGGTGGTGGTCGGCGAGGTGGTGATGGCGGCCGGGTCGAGCGTCTGGTACCACGCGGTGCTGCGGGCGGACTGCGGTCCGATCGTGCTGGGCGCGGACAGCAACATCCAGGACAACTGCACGGTCCACGTGGACCCCGGCTTTCCCGTGACGGTCGGCGAGCGGGTGTCGGTGGGGCACAACGCGGTGCTGCACGGCTGCACCGTGGAGGACGACGTCCTGGTGGGAATGGGCGCCACGGTGCTCAACGGGGCCCATATCGGGGCCGGTTCGCTGGTGGCGGCGCAGGCGCTGGTGCCGCAGGGCATGCGGGTGCCACCGGGTTCGCTGGTGGCCGGGGTGCCCGCCAAGGTGCGGCGGGAGCTGACGGCGGAGGAGCGCGAGGGCATCAAGCTCAACGCGGCGATGTATCGGGAGCTGTCCCGGGCCCACGCCGAGGCGCACCGGACCGACTGACCCGGCCGCCGGCGTACCCGGGTCGCCGGTCTCAGTCCGCCGCGGCGGGGACCGGCACCGGGGCCGCCGCCTCCGCCTCGGCGGTGGCCTTCCGGGCGCGGTTGCGCAGCACCAGCATCGAGGTGAGGCCGATCAGCACCGCGAGGACCAGGCCCAGCCAGGAGAAGCGCTTGAGCCAGGCCTCGGCGACCACGCCGACCGCGTAGATGACGGCCGTGGTGCCGCCCGCCCAGAGGATGCCGCCGAAGACGTTGGCCACGGCGAACTTCCAGTAGGGCATGCGCAGTACGCCGGCCAGCGGGCCCGCGAAGATCCGCAGCAGGGCGACGAAGCGGCCGAAGAAGACCGCCCACATGCCCCACTTCTGGAAGGACCGCTCGGCCAGGGCGATGTTCGCCTCGCTGAAGTGCTTGGGGAACCGGCGGCCCAGCCGGGCGAGCAGCGGGCGGCCGCCCTTGCGGCCGATGGCATAGCCGATGGAGTCGCCGACGATGGCGCCCGCCGTGGCGCAGGCGCCGAGGACGTACGGGTTGATCTCGCCGTGCTGGGACGCCAGCAGCGCCGAGCTGACGAGCACGATCTCCCCCGGCAGCGGGATGCCCAGGCTCTCCAGCCCGATCACGACGCCCACCAGGACGTAGACGCTGACCGCGGGTACGGTCTCCAGCCATTCCTGGACGTGCACTGCCGACTCCTCCGTCGCGTTCCGCTGCCCCCTTTGCGACCAAGGGGCCGCAGCAGCCTACCGGGGCGGGGCGGCCCCGCCGACCGGAGCATCGGCCGGGGGGAGGACAGGACCGCCCCCGCACCGAGGGGAGGTGCGGGGGCGGAGTGTGCCGGGCGGGTCAGCTCTGCGGGCGGAGCGTCCAGACGATGGTCATCTCGCCGGTCACCGCCCCGTCCTCGCGTGTGATCGCGATATGCACCGGGAACTCGGGGCGCTCTCCGGCGTCGAGTTCGGCGACGACCTCGGCCTTGGTGCGGCCGAGCGTGGCGGTGGCCGTGACGGCTCCCATGGCGAGCTTCTTGTAGCCGATCTCGGCCTTCACGGCGAGCGGGACGGCCCGGCCCAGCTGGTCGGCGAAGGCGCCGATGACGATGGCGCCGCTGGCGGACTCGCCGAGGGTGAACATGGCCCCGGCGTGCGGCCCGCCGACATGGTTGTGGAAGTCGGGCTGGTCGGGCAGGCGGAGCACCGCACGCTCCTCGGTCGCCTCGACGACCTCCAGGTTCAGGGTCTTGGCCATGGGGACGGTGGCCAGCAGCATCTCGCCGATGTTCGGCTGGGTGTCGGACATGGCCCGAAGTTACCAGGCAGTAGCCGAGGGGGGAACGGGGACGGCCAGGGGCGGCCGTGGCAGCCGTCACCCCGCCCCTCTATGGTTACTCGCCATGTGGCCAGGACAGCAGCCGCCCGGGGGCGAGCAGAACCCGCAGGACCAGAACCCGTACCAGCAGCCGGGTTACCAGCAGCCCAACCCGTACGGGCAGCCGCCCACCCAGCCCGGCGGCTACGGCGCCGGGCAGCAGGGCTACGGACAGCAGGGCTACGGCGCGGGCCAGCAGGGCTACGGGGCCGGGCAGCCGGGTTACGGGGCCGGGCAGCCCAACCCGTACCAGCAGCCCACCGTGCCCAGCTACGGCGTCCCCGGACCGCCCCAGCCGGGCGGCGGGGGCGACGAGCGGCGCAAGACGGTGATCACGGCGATCGTGGCCGTCTTCGCCGTGCTGACCACCGCCGCGGTCACCGGCTATCTGGTGCTGGGCAAGGAGGACGAGGGCAAGGCGGTGGCCGGGAAGGACGCCAAGCCCTCGCAGAGCGCCACCAAGTCCGCGGAACCCACCGCTCCGCCGCTGGACAACCCGCGCAACGGCGCCGGTTCCCAGCCCACCATCGAGGGCTGGAAGGTCGTCTACAACCCCAAGCGCAGCACTCAGTTCGATGTGCCGGGCGACTGGGAGGTGGTCGGGGCGGGCACCAGCGTCGGCTTCGAGGACGAGAAGAAGGGCGACGGCAGCCCGGTCGTCACCATGTCCGCGCCGGCCGAGTACAAGAGCCGCTGGTGCGTCACCAACGACCCGAAGAACGGCCGGGAGGACGAGACCGGCCTCGCCATGGTCGGCACCAAGGGCGGCCAGGGCGCCAAGGACACCGCCGAGGCCGCCTACAACGAGGCCGGCAACTGGGTGTGGGCGGGCTACGCCCAGACCGAGCCCAAGGGCACGGTGAAGATCACCAAGGCGAAGCCGTTCACCACCGCCTCCGGGCTCCAGGGCCATGTCGCCACGGCCACCGCCACGGGCACCAAGAAGGAGGGGAAGTGCGACACGGACGGCAAGTCCATCGCCTTCTCCTACAAGACCGAGAAGGGCGACTTCGCCAGCTGGGTGCTGTACGCCAACGCCGGGATCCCCGACGAGCTGGATGACGCGGTGATCCAGAAGATCCTGGGCACCGTGCGGCTGGCGGGCTCGGGGTCTGGCTCCTGACCTCCCGCCGTCGCCTCCTCCGGTCGGCGGGCCGCCGACCGGAGTGGGCGGGGCGGAACTACACCCTGCTGACCGCCTCCGCGATCGTCACCGGACTGGGCTCGCACGGTGCGCTGATCGCGGCCGCCTTCGCGGTGCTGGAGGCCGGCGGCGACGGCGGGGACGTCGGACTGGTCGCGGCCGCCCGCACCGTACCGCTGCTGCTGTTCCTCGGTGGTGGCGGTGGTCGGCGCCGCCGAGGCGGTGTACGGGCCGCTGGTCGCCCAGGAGCAGCTGGGCGGGGCCCGGCCGTGGGGGCTGGCGCTCGCCGCGTTCGGGGCGGGCACCATCGCCGGCGCCCTGGTCGCCATGCGGTGGAAGCCGCGCCGGCTGCTGCTCGTCGGCACCCTCTGCGTCTTCCCGCTGGCGCTGCCCTCGGCGGCACTGGCGGTTCCGCTGCCGGTCGGCGGACTGGTCGCGGCGATGTTCGGGTGCGGGGTGGCGCTGGAGACCTTCGGGGTGGCCTGGATGACCGCCCTGCACCAGGAGATCCCCGAGGAGAAGCTGTCCCGGGTGGCGGCGTACGACTGGTTCGGCTCGACCGCCATGCTGCCGCTCTCCACCGCGCTGGCCGGCCCGGCGGAGTCGCTGTTCGGCCGCTCGCAGGCGCTGTGGGGAGGCGCGGCGCTGATCGTGCTGGTGACCGCGCTGGTGCTGCTGGTGCCGGACGTACGGCGGCTGACCCGGCGCACCGAGCCGGTGGGCGGCACCGAGGGCGGCGCGGAGGCGGCCGGCGCTCCGGTCACCGGGGCCGCCCAGGGCACTCCCCCGGCCGCCGTCTAGCGGTTCGGCGGCGTTTTGGCGCCCGGGCGTCAGCCGATGCCGAAGGCCCCGTCCGGCGGCACCGGTGAGGGCACGGCGTCCTCGTCTCGTACCACCGCCGCATCCCCGGTGAACCGGGCGAGTGCGGCCCCGTGCTCCACCCGGGCGGGGAAGGCGTCGGCGGCGGCCCGACGGGCCAGCGCGGCGATGTCCAGCGGACGGTGCGAGGCGACCAGCACCGCGTTGCCGAACCGCCGGCCGCGCAGTACGCCCGGTTCGGCGATCAGCGCCAGCTCGGCGAAGACCGCGCCGAAGGTGGCGAGCTGGGAGCGGAGAAAGGCGAACGGCGCCCCGTCCGCCAGGTTGGCCACATAGACCCCGCCGGGGCGCAGCACCCGCTCGGCGGCCCGGGCGTAGGGCAGCGTGGTCAGATGGGCGGGCACCCGGGAGCCGCCGAAGACATCGGCCACCAGGACGTCCGCCGAGTCGGCGGGGGCTGCCTCCAGCCAGGCCCGGGCGTCGGCGTGGTGCACGGTGATCCCCGAGTCCGGCGGCAGCGGTAGGTGTTCGGCGACCAGCGCGATCAGCCCGCTGTCCGCCTCCACCACCCGCTGGCGGGAGCCGGGCCGGACGGCGGCGGTGCGGCGGGGCAGGGTGAGCGCCCCGCCGCCGAGGTGGACCGCGTCCAGCGGACCGTGGCCCGGGGCGGCGCAGTCCATGGCGAGGGCGAGCCGGCGGACGTACTCGAACTCCAGCTGGGCCGGGTCGTCGAGGTCCACATAGGACTGGGGCGCCCCGTCCACGGTCAGCAGCCAGGCCCGTTCGCGGTCCACGTCGGGCATCAGCTTGGCGGTCCCGTGGTCGGTGGCGGCGAGGACGGGCAGCGGCTCGGTCACTCCGCCATTGTCCCCGGGGCAGGGACTCGACTGTGACCCGATTGGGCGAGCGGTTTCCGGCCAGGGCGGGCGGGTGTTCGGGCCGCTCGGGGGCGGTGAGCATGGGGAGGGTGGGGCGTGAAGTGAGGCACGGATTACGGCGAACACCCCGCGATGTCGGTTACGCTCCCCGAATGTTCGAGCCCGTCCCCCCACCCCCGGCCGGTCTTGCCCTCCGCTGCTCCCGGGTGCTGATGTCGCCCTGGGCGCGCCTCTCCCTGCTGGTCGTGCTGCTCGTCTGCGCCGCGATCGCGGTGGTGCTCTTCGAACCGCAGCGGCTGCTCGCGGACGGCTGGCCGGCCAGAATGGACGGCGCCGGCGCGGTGGTGCTGTTCGGCCTGGCGTACGGGCTGTGCACCGCGGCCTTCGTCCCCCGGCCGCTGCTGAACCTGGCCGCGGGCGCGCTGTTCGGCGCGCAGGCCGGGCTGGTCGGCGCTGTCGGCGGGACGGTGCTGGGCGCGGGGATCGCGTTCACGCTGGGCCGGCTGCTGGGGCAGGACGCGCTGCGGCCGCTGGTGCGCGGGCGCATGCTGAAGGCGGCCGACGGGCAGTTGAGCCGGCACGGCTTCCGCTCGATGCTGGCGCTGCGGCTGTTCCCCGGGGTGCCGTTCGCCGCCGCCAACTACTGCGCGGCGATCTCCCGGATGGGGTACCCGCCGTTCCTGCTGGCGACCGGTCTGGGCTCCATCCCCAACACGGCCGCCTATGTGATCGCGGGCAGCCAGGCCGCCTCGCCCACCTCGCCGGCCTTTCTGATCGCCATGGGGTTCATCGTGCTGACCGGGGCGAGCGGCGCGGTCGTCGCCTGGTGCAAGCGCCACCGGCTGGGCGGCCGGCAGCGGCCGGAAACCGTCGCCGACCCCCTGGCCCTCGAAGCCGCCGCCCTCTCACCGTCACTCGAACCGGTCCCGGCCGGACGCGGCTGACGGACCGGCATCGACCGTCCATCACCGGGGTATGCGCCGGTCACCCGGCGGACGGCCGGGCGCAGCCTTCCATTCATCTGGGGCCGGTACCCTGCCCCGGTCCGGGCGGCGGTGATCAACCACCGGCCGGACCTTGCCATCTGACCGCACGCTGACATCCGGGACGGCCCAGGCTCCATGAATTGGTTCGAATCGCTCATCCTCGGACTCGTCCAAGGGCTGACGGAGTTCCTGCCCATCTCGTCCAGCGCGCATCTGCGACTGACGGCGGCCTTCGCGGGCTGGCACGACCCGGGGGCGGCGTTCACGGCGATCACCCAGATCGGCACCGAGACCGCGGTGCTGATCTACTTCCGCAAGGACATCGCGCGGATCGTCTCCGCCTGGTTCCGTTCGCTGACCGACCGGGCGATGCGCTCGGACCACGATGCCCAGATGGGCTGGCTGGTCATCGTCGGCTCGATCCCGATCGGTGTGCTGGGCGTGACCCTGAAGGACCATATCGAGGGGCCGTTCCGCGATCTGCGGCTGATCGCGACCACACTGATCGTGATGGGCCTGGTGCTGGGCTTCGCCGACCGGCTGGCGGCCCGGGCGGAGGAGGGCGGCCGGCACCGCGCCGCCCGGGAGCGCAAGTCGCTCCGGGACCTGAACGTGAAGGACGGCCTGATTTTCGGTATGTGCCAGGCGATGGCGCTGATCCCGGGGGTGTCCCGCTCGGGCGCCACCATCAGCGGCGGCCTGCTGATGAACTACACCCGTGAGTCGGCCGCCCGCTACTCCTTCCTGCTGGCCATCCCCGCGGTGCTGGCCTCCGGGCTGTTCGAGCTGAAGGACGCCACCGAGGGCGGGCATGTGTCCTGGGGGCCGACGATCTTCGCCACCATTGTCGCTTTCGCGGTGGGATATGCAGTGATCGCATGGTTCATGAAGTTCATCACCACCCGGAGCTTTATGCCGTTCGTGATCTACCGGGTGCTGCTGGGGCTGCTGATCTTCGCCCTGATCGGCATGGGGGTGCTCAGCCCGCACGCCGGTGAGTCGGCCGGCTGAGTCCGGGGGCCCGGGCGCTCACGCCGCCTCGAAGTGGTGGGCGCGTCCGCCGCGCCACTCCACCAGGTGCGGGTCGTCCAGCGAGATGTCCGCCTCGTCCAGTCCGGCCCGGCGCAGGAACTCCACCAGGTCGGCGTCATGGTGGGCCAGTCCGGCGATCTGTCCGCGGATGGTGACGCGCCGGCCGCCGCCCGGGGAGGGGCGGTGGACCACGACGGGTGCCTGCCAGGCCATGCGTCCAGGGTGCGACGGGCCCGGCAAGATCGCACGGGGGCCGGGACCGGCTGATCGCCCGCACACTGGAGGGGTCTGTTTCTGTGGCGATGCCGGGCCGGGCGGACCGGCGGCGAGGAGGGGTGCCGATGCGGTGGGCGGGCTCTCGTGGGGGGCGCTGGTGGCGGGCGGTGGCGGCGCTCGCCGCCGGGGCGCTCCCGGCGCTGGCGTTCCCGGCGCTGGCGTTCCCGGCGCCCTCGCTGTGGTGGTTCGCCTATGGGGCGCTGGTGCCCTGGCTGCTGCTGCTCCGCTCGGCGCCGAGCGGCCGGCGGGCCGCGTTCGAGGGGTGGCTGGGCGGGGCCGGGTTCATGCTGGCGGTGCACCACTGGCTGGCGCCCGACCTCCATGTCTTCATCGTGCTGCTGGCCGCGCTGCTGGGTCTGCTGTGGCTGCCCTGGGGGTGGCTGGCGCACCGGATGCTGAGCGGTGGCCCGGGGCGGGCGCTGGCGGCGGTCGCGGTGGTGCCGTCCGGCTGGCTGATGGTGGAGCTGGTCCGCTCCTGGCAGGGGCTGGGCGGGCCCTGGGGGTTGCTGGGGGCGAGTCAGTGGCAGGCGGCCGGTGCGCTGCGGCTGGCGTCGGTGGGCGGGGTGTGGCTGCTGTCGCTGCTGGTGGTGGCGGTCAACACGGCGGTGGTGCTGCTGGTGGCGGGCGCCCGGACCCGGCGTACCGGACTGGCGGGGCTGGTCGTGTGCGCGCTGGCGGGTCTGGTGGTGAGCCGGTTCGCCGGGACCCCGGAGCCGTACGGGACGGTCCGGGTGGGTGTGGTGCAGCCGGGGGTGGTCAACGGGGTCGGCGGGGCCGGGGCGCGGTTCGACCGGGAGGAGGAGCTGACCCGGCGGCTGGCCGGGCAGGACGTGGACCTGGTGGTCTGGGGGGAGAGCAGCGTCGGTACGGACCTGGCGGCCGAGCCCGGGCTGGAGCGGCGGCTGGCGGCGCTGGCCCGGGAGACCGGGGCGGAGGTGCTGGTCAATGTGGACGCGCGGCGGGCGGACCGGCCGGGCATCTACAAGAGCAGTGTGCTGGTAGGACCGGACGGGGCCACCGGGGACCGGTACGACAAGATGCGGCTGGTGCCGTTCGGGGAGTACGTCCCATTCCGCTCGGCGCTGGGCTGGGTGACCTCGGTGGGCGAGGCGGCCGGGGAGGACCGGCGGCGGGGTGAGCGGCCGGTGGTGATGGAGGCCGGGGGCACTCAGGGCCGCCCGGTGGTGCGGTTCGGCCCACTGGTCTGCTTCGAGACCGCGTTCCCCGATATGAGCCGGGCGCTGGTGCGACAGGGGGCGGAGCTGCTGGTGGCGCAGTCGGCGACCTCCACCTTCCAGCAGAGCTGGGCCCCGGACCAGCATGCTTCGCTCGGGGCGCTGCGGGCCGCCGAGACGGGCCGTTCGATGGTGCACGCCACGCTGACCGGGGTCAGCGCGGTGTACGGGCCGGACGGGCGGCGGATCGGCCGCCCGCTCGGTACGGAGGCGAGTACGGCGGCGGTCTACGAGGTGCCGCTGGCCGCCGGGACCACCCCGTATGTCCGGCTGGGCCCCTGGCCGCTGTATCTGGCCCTGGCGGTCCTGGCGGCGTACGCGGGGACGGAGGCGCGGGCGGCGGTACGGGCCTCCCGGCGCGGGCGCCGACCCGGTACCCGCGCGGCGTCCTAGACGGCAGCGCGCACCCGGTCCTCCGGCGGCGTCCTGGACGGCGGCGCGCGGCCCTGGAGGCGGGCGTCCTAGACGGCGGTCTGCTCCTGGCAGTCCCGGACGATCCGCTCGCACAGCTCATGGGTGGCGAGGGCGTCCCGGGCGCTGACCGTCTCTCCGGCGCGGACGGCGTCCAGGAAGGCGTGCACGGTCTGCTCGATGCCGCGCTGGCGGGCGACCGGTACCCAGTCGCCGCGTCGCCGCAGGGTGGGCTGGCCCTTGTGGTCGACGACCTCGGCGAGATTGAGGACCTGGCGCTTGGTGTCCTGGCCGGAGACCTCCAGGACCTCCTCGGCGGAGCCGGAGCGCCGGTTCATCATGCCGATGGCGGTGAAGCCCTCGCCGGAGAGCTGGAGCACCACATGGTGCAGCAGCCCGTCCTGGACCCGGGCCCGGACGTCGGTGTGCTCGACGGGGCCGGGCAGCAGGAAGCGCAGGGTGTCCACGACATGGATGAAGTCGTCCAGGACCAGCGTGCGCGGCGCCTCGGGGAGTCCGACGCGGTTCTTCTGGAGCAGGATCAGCTCGCGGGGGTGGTCCAGGCACTGGAGGTAGCCGGGGGCCTGGCGCCGGTTGAAGCCGACGGCCAGGCTGGTGGAGCGGTGCTCGGCCAGCTCGACCAGTCGGCGGGAGTCGGCGAACTCGTAGGCCAGCGGCTTGTCCACGTAGGTGGGGATACCGGCCTCCAGCAGCCGGGTGACGATCTCGGCGTGCACGGAGGTGGGGGCGTGCACGAAGACGGCGTCGGGCTTGGCCGCCAGCAGGGAGTCCAGATCGGTGTGGCGCCCGGCCTCCGGGACCCGGTGGGCCTCGGCGGTACGGGCCAGGGTGGCCGGGGTGCGGGTCTGCAGATGCAGTTCCGCCCCCGGCAGCGCGGCCAGCACCGGCAGGTACGCCTTCTGGGCGATGTCTCCGAGGCCGATGCAGCCGATCTTCACGTGGTGCCCCCCTGGCGGGTACGTCGATGCCGTCGGTGCCCCGGCGCGGGTCGTCCGGTCAGCGGGTGGTGCTGCCGGCCGGGTGCTCGGGTGCCCGGTCAGCATACGTGCGGGTGGGCGGCCGCCAGTCGGCGATGGAGTCGAAGGTGCGCAGCGCCAGGCCGGGGCCCAGTCGGCCGGCCAGGCCCATCAGGGCGGTGCGGAGGGCGACGGCGGGCCCGCTGCTCAGGGTGGCCAGCCGGGCGATCCGGGCGGACTTGGCGGCGATGGCGGCGGTGCGGCCCATCCGGTCGGCGGAGTAGCCGGCCAGCCCGGGCCCGGGGTCGGCGCCCGGGGCGAGGTGGTGGGCCAGCACCACGGCGTCCTCGATGGCCTGGTTGCCGCCCTGGCCGAGGGTGGGCGCCATGGCGTGCGCGGCATCGCCGAGCACGGCGGTGCGGCCCCGGTGGTAGGCGGGCAGCGGGCGGGCCAGATGGCGGACGTCATGGCGGAGGATGGCGTCCGCCGGTGCGGCGGCCAGGATGCTCGGGATCGGCTGGTGCCAGTGGCCGTAGCGGCACAGCAGCTCGGCGCGTTCGCCCTCGCCGTCGGATGCGAAGGAGCGCTCGGGCGCGGCCGCGGCGGCGTACGCGTAGACCCGGCCGTCCTTCAGCGGCTGGGTGCCCCACAGGGCGCCGCGCCCCCAGGTCTCGTGCGGGGCGAACGGCTCGTCGGGGGCGGGGACGACGGTCCGCCAGGTGGTCATCCCGGTGTAGACGGGGCCGGGGTGCTCGGGGAAGAGGGCGGTGCGCACGGCGGAGTCGATGCCGTCCGCCCCGACCAGCAGTTCGGCTTCCAGCTCCCCGTCCGGGAAGGTGACCAGGGCGGGGCGGCCGCCGGCGGTGCCGGGGTCGGCGAGCCGGGCGGGCGCGCCGGTGCGGACGGTGCCCTCGGGGAGTCGGCCGGCCAGCAGCTCGATGAGGGTGGAGCGGTGGAGCATGACCAGCGGCCCGCCGAACCGGGCGGCGGCGGCCCGGGCGTCGGTACGGGAGAGCCAGCGGCCGCCGGGGGTGCGCAGCCCGCCGTCCCCCTGCCAGGTGGCGAGTTCACGCAGCTCGTCACCGAGGCCGAGGGTGTCCAGGGCGCGCAGCCCGTTGGGGGCCAGGCCGATGCCGGCGCCGATCGGCCGGAGCGAGGCGGCCCGCTCCAGCACGGTGACCTGCCAGCCGCGCCGGTGCAGGGCGAGGGCGGCGGTCAGCCCGCCGATACCGCTGCCGACGATGACGGCGCGGGCCTGGGGCCGGGACGTGTCCATGGCGGGTCACTCCTCCGTAGCGGTGTCACCGGGAGCGATCCAGACGCATGGCAGCGCCCCGGCAACTACATCCGTAGTGTGCTCGACCGCCAAGCTACTACGGCTGTAGTGCGGGCGGTAGTCTGAGGCGGTGACCGCACGCGCCGAGCTGATCGCCGACACCGCCCTCGCCCTGCTGGTGGAGCGGGGCATGCGGGGGCTGACCCATCGCGCGGTGGACGAGGCGGCCGGGCTGCCGCAGGGCTCCACCTCCAACCACGCCCGCACCCGGCAGGCCCTCCTGGAGGCGGCGGTACGGCGGCTGGCCGACCGGGAGGCGCGGATGCTGGCGCTGGAGGAGATGCCCGGGCCGGACGGGAGCCTGGACGCCCTGACCGACGGTCTGGCGCTGGCGCTGCACCGCTATCTGACCCGCCACCGGGATCTGCTGGTGGCCCGCTATGAGCTGGGCATGGAGGCGACCCGGCGACCCGCGCTGCGGGACTACTACGACCGGATGGGGCAGCGCTTCCGGGAGCCGCTGACCGCCCTGCTGCGCGGCGCGGGGTCGAGCGACCCCGAGCGCCACACCCTCTCCCTGGCGGCCTGGTGCGAGGGGCTGCTGTTCTCCTGCGCGGTCGGCTCCTTCCACAGCTCCGTGCCCGGCCTGGCGGAGGTACGGCGGGGCATGGCCGAACTGCTGGGCGGCATGCTGGGCGGCGGGGCGGCCGCGACGGGCACCGATCATCAGCCCGTCAGCCCGTCGGATCCATCACCCGTCGGGGCCAATAACCGCGGGTAGTGCCCCCGAAAGCCCGCGCGGACCAGCAGAGTTGGCGGGTGCGACGAACGAGCATCACCACCATGGCCCTGTCCGCCCTGGCGCTGGCGGCGGTGGCCGGCTGCGTCTCGGTTGACCAGGGCGCCACTCCCCCGCCCTCCGGCCCCGGCCCGGCCGGCGCCCACCGGACCCCGTCGATCCCGCCACCCGTCGAGGGCCCGGCCCGGGAAGCCCTGGAGGCGGCCCTGCCGGCCGCCGCGTCCGCCCCGCCCCGTACCGGCCCTCCGGCGACCGGCACCGCGCCCCGCGCCCAGCCACCCGCGGCGGTACCGGCGGCCGGGCGGCACCGGGACGGCGACGGCGACGACTCCCGCCCCGGCCGCCCCGGCAAGCGGCCGTCCGCCGACCGGGTACGCGTGCCCCGCCCGCAGGTCGGCCCCCCGGCGGTGCCCACCGCCCCGGTCACCGACCTGGTGCCGGAGGTGTGCGCGCTGGGCGGCAGGTACGGCGGCTGGCCCACGGGCAGCCCCCAGGCGAGGATCTGCCGAGAGGCCTACGGCCACTGACGGCGGCCCGGTGGATCGGGGCCGCCGCTCGGGCCCGTGGATCCGGGGCCGCCGCTCGGGCCCCGCCACGACCGTCGGGGGCCGCCGCCCGGGCCCCGTCCGGGCCGCCGCTCAGCCCCCGTGGAGTCGGCGTTCCAGGCGGGCGATGGCGGCGCGGACGCCCGTACCGTAGCCGTCCTCCGCCAAGTCCTCGGCGGTGGCGCGGGCTCGGGCCAGGTGTGCCCGGGCCGCGTCCGGCCGGTGCAGCTTGGCGTAGTCGGCGGCCAGGTTGAGCTGGAGCGCCGGGTACAGGGCGCGCAGCGCGGCGGCCGAGCCGTCCCCGGCCGCCGAGCCGCCCTCAGTCCCCGGACCGTCCCCGGCCGCCGTACTCGCCCCCACCCACCCGCCGCCCAGGCCGTCGTCGGCGGCCGACTCGGCGGCGGTGAGCGCCCGGAGGTCCCAGGCCAGCTCGTCCCCGGGGTCGTCCTGGGCGTCCGCCATGTAGTGGGCCAGGGTGCAGCGGTGCAGCGGCGCGCCGTGCTCGCCGATCTGCCGCCAGAGCGCGGCGAACCGGTTGCGGGCCTCCTCCCGGTCGCCGCCGTGGAGCAGCATCCTGGTCTGCCCGATCCTGGTCATGACGGCCTCGTCCGACACACCCTGCTGCTGCTTCCGCACCACGCCTCCGCTCAGCCTCGCGGCCGGCCGCCCGGTCCACCGGCCCGTACCCCCGGTGACGCTAACCGCCCGGCGGGGCGGCGGCGCGGCGAAGGCGCCCGGTCAGCCCAGGTCGGGGATCCGCCAGTCGATCGGGGTGTGGCCCTGGTCGGCGACGGCCTTGTCGATCTGGGTGAAGGGCTGTGAGCCGAAGAACTTCTTCGCCGACAGCGGCGAGGGGTGCGCGCCCTTGACCACCACATGCCGGGTCTCGTCGATCAGCGGCAGCTTCTTCTGCGCGTAGTTCCCCCAGAGCACGAACACCGCCGGGTCGGGGCGGGCGGCGACCGCGCTGATCACCGCGTCGGTGAACTTCTCCCAGCCCTTGCCCTTGTGCGAGTTGGCCTCGCCGGCGCGGACCGTGAGCACCGCGTTGAGCAGCAGGACGCCCTGCTCGGCCCAGGGCATCAGATAGCCGTTGTCCGGGACCGGGTGGCCCAGCTCCTCCTTCATCTCCTTGTAGATGTTGCGCAGCGAGGGCGGGGTGCGCACACCGGGCCGCACCGAGAAGCACAGCCCGTGTCCCTGGCCCTCGCCGTGGTAGGGGTCCTGGCCGAGGACGAGGACCTTCACCCGGTCGTAGGGGGTGGCGTCGAGCGCGGCGAACACCTCCTCGCGGGGCGGGTAGACCGGCCCCTTGGCCCGCTCCTCCTCGACGAACTCGGTGAGCAGCTTGAAGTAGGGCTTCTGCAGCTCGTCGCCGAGGACTCCGCGCCAGGACTCGGGCAGCATGTCGGTGTCGGTCACGTGGACAACCTCCGGTGGGTGAACGCCTATCCGCCACAGAACCTACCGGGGGCCACTGACAACCGGTCCATCCGGCCCGGGGCCCGTACGCCGACGGCCGCCGCGGCCCGAGGGGGCTGCGGCGGCCGTGTCACGGACGACGAGGCGAAACGGTTCTACCAGCTGGTCTTCCGCTGGAGCTCCCACATCTGCATCACGGTCTGCGGGTCCAGGGCGCGCTCGCCGCCGGCGATCTCCTCGCTCGCGGCGATATAGAGCTTGCCCTGCCACAACGGCAGCAGCCGGACGTCCTCGACCAGGATCTCCTGCGCCCGCTCGAACTCCTTGGTCACCGTGGAGCGGTCGCCGGCCTTGCGGGTCCTCGGCAGCAGCTCGTCGGTGATCTCGGGGCGCACATACGGGGTGGAGAGGGCGTTCTCCTTGCCGACGAAGGGGGCGATGAAGTTGTCCGGGTCCGGGAAGTCGGGGAACCAGCCGCGGCCGAAGACCGGGTAGCTGCCCTTCTGGTAGCCGCCCTGGAACTCCTTCCAGGGCTTGCCCTGCACGGTCACCTTGAACAGCTTGGTGGCCTCCAGCTGGCGCTTGAGCTCCTTGAACTCGGCCTCGGTGCCGGAGCCGTACCGGTCGGTGGTGTACCAGAAGGTCAGCTCGACCGGCTCGGTGATCCCGGCCTCGGAGAGCAGCTCGGCCGCCTTGGCCGTGTTCGGCTTGCCGTAGCTGTCGAGGAAGGAGGTGGTGTGGCCGGCGATGCCCTTGGGGACCATCGAGTACAGCGGCTCGGCGGTGCCCTGGTAGACCTTGGAGACCAGCGCGGAGCGGTCGACCACCTGGGCGACGGCCCGGCGCACCGCGAGCTTGCTGACCGAGGGGTCCTTGGCGTTGAAGACCAGGTACCGGATGTCGGCGCCGGTGGACTCCACCAGCTGCAGGCCCTCGTTCTCCTTGCGGTTCTCCCCCAGCTCCACGACCTCCTCCGAGGTCAGACCGCGGTAGGTGGCGTCGATCTGCTTGTCCCGCAGGGCCTGGACCATGGCCTCGGACTGCTTGAAGTACCGGATGGTGACGGCGTCGTTCTTGCGCTGGGCGAAGCCCTTGTAGGTGGGGTTGCCGGCCAGCTCGGCCTTGTCGCCCTCCTGGTAGGACTCCAGGGTGTACGGGCCGGAGCCGGTGACGCCGCCGTCCTCGCGCAGCTTGTCGGCGGGGTACTTCGCCGGGTCGACGATCGACATGGCGGGGGTGGCCAGGATGAACGGGAAGGTGGCGTCCGACTTGCGCAGATGGAAGACGACGGTGCGGTCGCCCTGGGTCTCGATCCGGTCCAGCGAGCCGAGGAGCCCGGCGGGGCCGCCCTGGGCGTCGATGGTGCGGATGCGGTCGATGGAGTGCTTGACCGCCTTGGCGTCGAGCTTGGCGCCGCCGGAGAAGGTGAGGCCCTCGCGCAGTTCGCAGCGGTAGACCTGGCTGACGGTGTCGGTGAAGGTGCAGTCGGCGGCGTCGGGCTGCGGGGCGGTGCTGCCGGTGGGGAAGCTCAGCAGCGTCTGGAAGACGTTGCGGTAGAGCTCCCAGGAGTTGTCCCAGGCTGCCGCGGGGTCGAGCGTGGTGGGAGCACTGGTGGTGCCGACGGTGATCTTCTTGCTTCCCTCGGCGTCATCGCCGGCCACCAGGCCGCATCCGGCCAGCAGGGATATGGACGCAAGGGCTGCGGCAGCCCGCAGACTGGTCCGGTTGAACACGTGCGCACGCTCCTCGTTCAGCCATGGATCGGCCGACCATACCGCAGTGCCCCGCCAGGTCAATGGGTGAGCCGGACGGGGCACTTGAGGCGATCATGCGCCAATCGGGCCGAACCGGGATCAGCCGACTCCGGCATTGAGGAAGATTCCGCCGTCCACCACCAGGGTCTGGCCGGTGATCCAGTCGGACTGGCCGGAGGTGAGGAAGGCGGCGGCGCCGCCGATGTCCTCGGGGACGCCGAGCCGTCCCAGCGGGTAGGCGGCGACCACCTCGGCCTCCCGCCCCTCGTACAGGGCCCGCGCGAACTTCGTCTTCACCACGGCGGGCGCGATGGCGTTGACCCGCACCCGGGGGGCGAACTCGTGGGCGAGCTGGAGGGTCAGGTTGACCATGGCCGCCTTGCTCATCCCGTACGCGCCGACGAACGGCGAGGCGGAGACGCCGGCGATCGAGGCGATGTTCACGATGGCGCCGCCGTGCTCGGACTGCCAGGCCTTCCAGGTGCGCTGGGCGAAGCCGAGCGCGGAGACGACATTGGTCTCGAAGACCTTCCGGGCCACGTTGAGGTCCAGGTCGGCCATCGGCCCGAACACCGGGTTGGTGCCCGCGTTGTTGACCAGGTAGTCGATCCGGCCGAAGGCCTCCATGGTCCGCTCCACGGCGAGCGCCTGGTGGGCCTCGTCATGGGCCTTGCCGGGCACACCGATCACCCGGTCCGCGCCGAGCCGTTCCACGGCCTCCTTCAGCGCGTCCTCGCCGCGCCCGGTGATGCACACCTGGTCGCCGCGGGCGACCAGCGCCTCGGCGACCCCGTAGCCGATGCCCCGGCTGGCGCCGGTGACCAGGGCGACCTTGCCCGAGAGCGGGATGTCCTGCGTCATGTCGTTCCCTCCTCGGGGGTCAGTTGAGCGGGCCGCCGGCCACGTACAGCACCTGGCCGGAGACGAAGCCGGCGTCGTCGCCGGTGAAGAAGGCGATGGCGTTCGCGACGTCCTCGGGGGTGCCGACCCGCTGGACCGGGATCTGGGTGGCGGCCGCGGCCTGGAAGTCCTCGAAGCCCATGCCGACCCGGGCGGCGGTCTGCGCGGTCATCTCGGTGGCGATGAACCCGGGGGCGACCGCGTTGGCGGTGACGCCGAACTTGCCCAGCTCCTTGGCGAGGGTCTTGGTGAAGCCCTGGAGCCCCGCCTTGACGGCGGCGTAGTTGGCCTGGCCGCGGTTGCCCAGCGCGGAGGACGAGGAGAGGCTGACGATCCGGCCGAAGCCCGCGTCCACCATGTGCTTCTGGCAGGCCTTGGCCATCAGGAAGGCGCCCTTGAGGTGGACGCCGACCACGGTGTCCCAGTCGGACTCGCTCATCTTGAAGAGCAGGTTGTCGCGGAGCACTCCGGCGTTGTTGACCAGGATGACCGGGGCGCCGAGCTCCTGGGCCACCCGGGCGGTGGCGGCCTCCACCTGGGCGGCGTCGGAGACGTCGCAGCCGACCGCGAGCGCCCGGCCCCCGGCGGAGGTGATCTTCTCGACGGTGTCCTTGCAGGCCGCCTCGTCGAGGTCGAGTACGGCGACGGCGCGGCCCTCGGCCGCCAGCCGGACCGCGGTGGCGGCGCCGATGCCCCGCGCGCCTCCGGTCACGACGGCGACGCGCTGCTCGGTGGTGGACATGGCTGTTCTCCTCGCCCTTGGAAGTGCCCTCGGAAGTCCCAGTGCCCTGGTGGTGGCCGGAGAGTGCTGTACACCCGGACGGGTGAGCGACCGCTTAGTACCCTCCGCGGACGAGACGCTAGAGACCGCGGCACCCCGTGTCAACGCCGCACCGGGTGCCGAGGATCACGCCCGCTCGCCGGGCCCGGTCATAGGGTCAGCGCACCAGCAGATCGAGCAGCCGCTCGACCTCGGCCTCCGGGTCGGCCGTCAGCCCGGTGTGCACCGGACCCGGCTGGACCACCGTGGAGCGCGGCGCGACCAGCCAGCGGAACCGGCGGCCCGCGTCGTCGCGCGCGGCCTGGCCGGCCTGCTCCCCGCCGGCGCACACCCCTTCCACCGCGCGCAGCGCGGCGCGTACGCCGGTGGTGTCGGCGGCCGGGTCGAGCGCCCGCAGTTTGGCCTCGTCCAGATGCGTCCGGGCCCGGACGAAGGACCGGGCGCGGCAGTAGACCACCACCCCGGCGTTGAAGCACTCGCCGCGTTCGACCCGCGGCACCACTCGCAGCAGCGCGTACTCGAAGACCTCCCGCCCGCTCACTGCGCCCCGTCCTCCTTCGCACCCTTGTTCTCGGCGGTGTGCGGCCAGGGCCGGGCGTGCTCGGTGAGCCAGCCGGGGGCCGCCGAGGCGGGGTGCTCGGTGCGCTCGCCGAGGGTGATCCGCTCATGGACGGTGGCGGCCCGGGCGAGCAGCGGCCGCACATAGGCGCGGCGCAGCTCGTCGGTGGTGGCGAAGCCGGGTTCGTCCACCAGCCACTCGTCGGGGACCTCGGCGGTCACCTCGGTCAGCAGTTCCTCGGTGACCAGCGGCGCCAGCTCCTCGGCCGCGGCGGCGACGTCGGGCGCGAACGGGGCGAGGACATGGTCGGAGGCGTCATAGGGCTTGGCGGCCGAGGCCTCGGCGCCGGGCCAGTTGTGGTGCCAGATCATGGTGGCGCCGTGGTCGATGAGCCAGGGATCGCCGTGCCACACCAGCATGTTGGGGTTGCGCCAGGAGCGGTCGACGTTGTTGATCAGGGCGTCGAACCAGACCACCCGCCCGGCCTCGGCCGACCCCACCTCGTACGCCAGCGGGTCGAAACCGATCGACCCCGGCAGATAGTCCATCCCGAGGTTGAGCCCGCCGCTGGCCTTCAGCAGCTCCTGGACCTCCTGGTCCGGCTCACCCAGCCCGATCACCGGATCGAGCTGGATGGCCACCAGCTCCGGCACCCGCAGCCCGAGCCGCCGCCCCAGCAGCCCGCAGACCACCTCGGCCACCAGGGTCTTGCGCCCCTGCCCGGCGCCGGTGAACTTCATGACATACGTGCCGAGGTCGTCGGCCTCGACGATCCCGGGGAGCGAGCCGCCCTCCCGCAGGGGTGTGACATAGCGGGTCGCGGTGACCTCTCTCAGCATTTTCCCAGGCCACCCATCTCTTCAGCCTCTGCTTCCGCCCTCCGGCATGGAGTGAGCATAGTCATCGGGGGTGGTCGCGGGCGCGGAGCGGTAGCGGCCGGGCGGGCGGCGGAGGCCCAGGCGGGCGCGCAGGGTCGCGGGCGGGGCGGTCGGGGGCTCGGCGGCGCGCAGCTCGGCCGTCAGGGCGAGGACCGCGTGGTGTGCCGCACCGGCCGGGCCGGGCGGTGCGAGCAGGGTGAAGCCGTCCGCCACGCCGGAGTCGACCAGCGCGCGGAGTTCGGCGGCCGCGCCGGGCGCGGAGTCGACGGGCCGGTCGAGGAGGACCACCGGTGGGTCGGGGCGTCCGGCGCGCCGGGCCAGCTCGCGCACGGTGTCACGCAGCGCGGGCGCGCTGTCGGCCGGGGCCAGGACCACATCGGCGACGCGCGCCGCGAAGGCGATGTCGTCGGCGTCCGCCACGCGGTGGACCAGCGGGGGGTGGCCCTGCGGCGGGCGGGCGATGTTCAGCGGTCCGGCCACGTCGAAGTGGTCGCCCCGGTGGTCGAGCGGGTGCAGCTTCTCCGGGACGAAGTAGGCCGCCGAGGCGCGGTCGCGGACGAAGGCGTCGTCGTCGAAGCTGTCCCACAGGCCCGTCAGCACCTGGGTGAACTCCTCGGCCCGGGCCCGCCGTTCGGCGGCCGAGGCGCTGCCGGCGCGGGTGTAGTTGCCCGCCGCGGCCGGGTCGGCGCGGGTGTCCGGCTGCCAGCCGGACCGGCCGTGGCTCAGATGGTCGGCCGTGGCCAGGGCACGGGCCGCGTGGTAGGGGAGGGCCTGCTCGGTGCAGACGGTGGTGACGAGCCCGATGCCGCGGGTGGCGACGGCCAGTGCGGCGGTGAGGGTGCCGGACTCGAAGTGCGGCGCGTCGGCGGGAGCCGGGGCGGCCGACTGGCGGTCGTGCAGCAGCAGGGCGTCGATGCCCGCGGCCTCGGCCTCCCGGGCCCGGCCGAGCACCTCGGCGAACGGGGCAGCGTCCGCTCCGGTGGCCTCGGCGGTGAGCAGCCGGGTGAACAGGGGGATGCGGTTCTCGGGCCGGGTCATGCGGCACCTGCCTTCCGATGCGTCGTCCGGGTGGGGGCCGCGGCACCGGTCAGCCCCAGCTTGTCGCGCAGGGTGCCCTCGGCGTACTCGTCCTTCACCAGTCCGCGCTTGCGCAGCTCGGGCACCACATGGTCGACGAAGGCCTCGGCCGAGGCGGGCAGATGGGGGAAGTCCACGATCCAGCCGTCGGCCGCGCCCTCGGTGAACCCGCGCTCCATGTGGTCCGCCACCTGCTCGGGGGTGCCGGCGAAGAAGTCCGCGACCTGCCGCAGCGCCAGCTGGCGCAGGGTCAGGTTCTCCCGCCGGGCCAGCGCGGTCCACATCTTCCGGGTACTGGAGGAGCGGTTGGACTCCGGGATGTCGGGGACCGGCCCGTCGAGGGGGTAGCGCGTCAGGTCCAGGTCCCCCAGCTGCTCCTGGAGTGCGCGGACGGCGACGATGTCCGGGACGAGCTCGTGCAGTTCGCCGATGAGCCGGCGCGCCTCCTCCTCCGTGGAGGCCACCAGGGGCTGGACGCCCGGCCAGATCTGCACCCGCTCGGGGTCCCTGCCGTGCGCGGCGACGCGTCGCTTCAGGTCCGCGTAGGTCGCCTGCCCGTCGGCCAGCCGGGTGTGGCGGGTGAAGATCACCTCCGCGTGCCGGGCGGCGAACTCCCGGCCCACGGGCGAGGCGCCGGCCTGGAAGACCACCGGGTGGCCCTGGGGCGCCGGGGGGAGGTTCAGCTCCCCGCCGACGTCGAAGAACGACGGCGGACCGGCCAAGGCGACAGCCCCCGAAGTGGCGGCCCCTGGGGCGGCGGGTCCTGAGGTGGCTGGGGTGGCGGGCTCGCCTGCCCAGAGGCGCTTGGCCACCCCGATGAACTCCTCGGCGCGCACATACCGCAGGTCGTGCTCCATGTGCTCCGGGAAGCCGAAGTTGCGCGACTCCCAGGGGGCGGCGGAGGTGACCACGTTCCACCCGGACCGGCCGCCGCTGATGCGGTCGAGCGAGGAGAACCTGCGGGCTATGTCGTACGGCTCGTTGTACGTGGTGGTGGCCGTCGCGGCGAGCCCGATGTGCTCGGTGCCGGCGGCGTAGGCGGCCAGCAGGCTCAGTGGCTCGAAGTGCTCGTTGCGGGCGGTCCGGCTGTAGTGCTGCACATCGGTGCCCCAGACGGCCACCACGTCGGGCACGAAGACGCAGTCGAACCTGCCGCGCTCCAGCGTGCGGACGCATTCCAGATGGAAGGCGAAGTCCAGTTGGGCGTCGACCGGCGTGGCGGGGTGCCGCCAGGCGGCGATGTGCGAACCCGGGCCGTCGATGATGGCGCCGAGTTTCATGGTGCGTTTCTGGTGAACCATGCGACCTTCCCTGGGAGGACGTTTTCGGGCGAGAAGCTCTTACGTGGAACGCAGGTCTCGGCGAGCCTTCCGAAGGGCCGCGCGGACCGACCGTACTCGATCGACGGCCCTCTTGTCCGCCCGGCGGTTCATCGTTGTACGAATGCCCGGAAAGATACCCGACGCGGGAGAAAAGTACAGCTGATCCCTGCTGAAACCGCACTGAAACCAGGGCCGTGCATACTGGCCAGTAGCTGCTTGAGGACGCCTGGAGCGAGGAGTCGCCACCCGGGCCTCGAAGCGTTGTTCCTCTGAATTCGAGTGGTTTATCGAGTGAGGGGTCGAGGGTGCCTGCCGACGGGGGGAGGAGTGTGTCCGCGACGTTCGCCGTCCGGCGGCGGCGCTGGTCGGACGCGTCTGCCCGGCTGTGTGCGCCCGGACCGGCGGCGGGGCGGCATCGCCCCCCACCGCCGGGGCGTGCGGAAGGCCTGGACACCGCCCTTTCCGACCGCGGTAGGTTCTATTCAATCCGGATGTTATGTGCGGCGCATCGTACGCGGCCTGGCGTTCTGGTTTTCTGGAGGATTATCACCGATGAGTGCTGCCGATATAGCCGGACGTGAAGACCAGAAAAGCAGTGCGCAGATCGCGGTTGTGGGCTACTCCTGCCGCGTCGCCGGAGCCGCTACTCCCGGGGAGTTCTGGGACCTTCTGAAGAACGGCCGCTCAGGGGTCGGTGAATTCCCTCGGGCGCGCCGGACGGAAGGCGGTGGACATCCCGATCTGCCGGGTGGATACCTCGCGGAGGTGGACCGGTTCGACGCCGATTTCTTCGCGGTGTCACCGGCTGAGGCCGCCGCCATGGACCCCCAGCAGCGCCTGGCGCTGGAGCTGGGCTGGGAGGCGGTGGAGCACAGCGGAACCTCCCCGCACGCCCTGCGGGGGACCCGGGTCGGGGTCTTCCTCGGCGCCATCAACGACGACTACGCCGCCCTGCTGCACCGCCGGGGCGCCGATGCCGTCACCCGGCACAGCCTGACCGGAACCCAGCGCAGCTTCCTCGCCAACCGGATCTCCTACCACCTCGGCCTGCGCGGGCCCAGCGCGGTGGTCGACACCGGGCAGTCGTCATCCCTGGTCGCCGTCCACCTCGGTGTGCAGAGCCTGCTGCGCGGGGAGTGCGACGCCGTGCTGGCCGGCGGGGTCAACCTCATCCTCTCCGACCTCGCCACCCGCAGCCTCCGGCGCTTCGAGGCCCTCTCGCCGGACGGCCGCTGCTACACCTTCGACGAGCGGGCCAACGGGTACGCGCGCGGCGAGGGCGGCGGCTTCGTCCTGCTCAAGCCCCTGGACCGGGCCCTCGCCGACGGCGACCGGGTCCTGGCCGTCATCCGGGGCAGCGCCGTCAACAACGACGGTGGCGGCGACGGCCTGACCGTCCCCGACCCCCAGGCCCAGCAGGCGGTCCTCCTGGACGCCTGCCGCGCGGCCGGCATCGGGCCGGGCGAGGTCCAGTACGTCGAGCTGCACGGCACCGGCACCAGGGTCGGCGACCCGCTGGAGGCCTCGGCCGTGGGCCGGGCGTTCGGCAGCGCACGGCCCGGGAGCGCCCCCGTCCGGGTCGGCTCGGTCAAGACCAACATCGGCCACCTGGAGGCGGCGGCGGGCATCGCCGGACTGCTGAAGGTCATCGCCTGCGTCAGCCACCGCGAGGTGGTGCCCACCCTCAACCACGAGCGGCCCCACCCGGGCATCCCGCTCACCGAGCTCAATCTCGCCGTGCAGCGCGACCACCGGGTCTGGCCGGAGGAGGACGGCCGACTGGTCGCGGGCGTCTCCTCGTTCGGCCTGGGCGGCACCAACTGCCATGTGATCGTCACCGACGCCCCGGCGACCGCCGGCGACTCCACCGCGGCCGTCGCCCCCGCCGGCCGCGTACCGTCCGCCGGGCCGCTGCCGTGGCCGGTCTCCGCCCGGGACGAGGCCGCACTCGGTGAGCAGGCCGAGCGGCTGGACACCCACCTCGGGCGGGAGCCGGGGACCGACGCGGCCGCCGTCGCCCGCACCCTGGCCGGCGGGCGCGCGCGATTCGCCCACCGGGCCGTGGTCGTCGGCGGCGACGAGACGGCCCTGCGCGACGGACTACGGGCGCTGGCGGCCCGTACCGGCGCCGGGAACGTCGTCCGCGGGGTGACCGGCCCCTCCGGCACCGGTGCGTCCCCCGCCGCGGCCGAGGGCGGCGACCCGGGCGTGGTGTTCGTCTTCCCCGGCCAGGGCACCCAGTGGGCGGGCATGGCCGCCGCGCTGCTGGAGGCCTCGCCCGTCTTCGCCGCGCGTATGGCCGAGTGCGAGGCCGCCCTCGCCCCGTACACCGACTGGTCGCTCACCGAAGCGGTGCGCGACCCCTCCGGCGCCGGGCTGCTGGACCGCGTCGACGTCGTCCAGCCGGCGCTGTGGGCCGTGATGGTCTCGCTGGCCGAGGTGTGGCGGTCGGTCGGCGTGCGCCCCGCCGCGGTGCTCGGGCACTCCCAGGGGGAGATCGCCGCGGCGGTCGTGGCGGGCGCCCTGTCGACCGAGGACGCGGCCCGGGTCGTGGCGCTCCGCAGCCGGGCGATCCGCCGGATCCTGTCCGACCGCGGCGGCATGGTGGCCGTCGCGGTGGACGCCCGTACGGCCGGGGAGCTGATCGCCCCGTACGGCGGACGGCTGTCGGTCGCCGCCGTCAACGGCCCCTCGTCCATCGTGGTGTCCGGCGACCCGCGGGCCCTGGACGAGCTGCTGGCCCACTGCGAGGACAACGGTGTCCGCGCCCGCAGGGTCCCCGTCGACTACGCCTCGCACTGCGCCGAGGTGGAGGCCGCCCGGGACGAGGTGCTGGCCTCCCTCGCCGGGATCGAACCCGCCCGCGCCACGGTGCCGTTCTACTCGGCCGTGGCCGGCGCCCGGCTCACCGAGCCCCGGCTGGACGGCGCGTACTGGTACCGGAACCTGCGCGAGACCGTGCGGTTCGAGGACGGTGTGCGGGCCGCGCTGGCCGACGGGTTCACCCGCTTCGTGGAGGTCAGCACCCACCCGGTCCTCGTCCCGGCGGTGGAGGAGACCCTCGAAGCGGCCGGCGCGGACGAACACGCCCTCGTGGTGGGCACGCTGCGCCGCGGCGAGGGCGGCTGGGACCGCTTCCTGCTGTCGGCCGGCGAGGCGTGGACCCGCGGCGCGGACGTCGACTGGGCCGCCGTACTCGGCCACGGGCCCAGGGCGGCCGGCCTGCCGACGTACCCCTTCCAGCGCGGGCGCCACTGGCTGCCCGCGGCGGACGGCACGCCGCCGCAGCCGTCCGCCCCGGGGCCCCGCCCTCCGGCGGACCCGGAGCCGGCGGCCCCGGAGCCGCGGGCCGGGGCGCTCACCGCCGAAGCGGCGGCCGACCTCGTACGGCGGGAGGTCGCCGTCGTCCTCGGGCACGACCGGCCCCAGGAGCTGGACACCCGGCGCACGTTCAAGGCGCTCGGCTTCGACTCCGTCGCCATGGTCGACCTCCGCAACCGGCTGCGGACGGCGACCGGCGCGGCCCTCACCACCAGCGCCCTCTTCGACCACCCCACACCGGCCGCGACCGCCGCCCAGCTGCACCGCCTGCTCACCGGGGCCGCCGACGCACCGGCGGCACGCCCCGCGCCGTCCACCACCGGCCCCTCCGACGAACCGATCGCGATCGTGGCCATGGCGTGCCGCTTCCCCGGCGGGGTGACGACGCCGGAGCAGCTGTGGGAGCTGCTGGCGGACGGGCGGGACGTGATCGGCGACTTCCCGGGCAACCGCGGCTGGGACCTGGAGAACCTGTACGACCCCTCGCTGGAGCGGCGCGGCACCAGCTATGTGCGGCACGGCGGGTTCCTGCACGACGCCGACGCGTTCGACCCCGCCTTCTTCGGCATCTCGCCCCGTGAGGCGCTGGCGATGGACCCGCAGCAGCGGGTGCTGCTGGAGACCTCGTGGGAGGCCGTGGAGCGCGCCGGGATCGACCCGCACGCGCTGCGCGGCAGCCGGACCGGGGTCTTCTTCGGCGCGATGTTCCAGGAGTACGGGCCCCAGCTCCAGGAGGGCGCCGAAGGCGTCGACGGCCACCGGCTGACCGGCGGCACGATCAGCGTGGCGTCCGGCCGCGTCGCCTACACCCTCGGGCTGGAGGGCCCCGCGGTGACGGTGGACACCGCGTGCTCCTCGTCCCTGGTGGCGCTGCACTGGGCGGTGCGGTCGCTGCGGTCGGGCGAGTGCTCCATGGCCCTGGCCGGCGGGGTGACGGTGATGCCGACGCCGGGCATGTTCGTGGAGCTCAGCCGCCAGGGCGCGCTCTCCCCGGACGGCCGCTGCAAGGCGTTCTCCGCCGCGGCCGACGGCACCGGTTGGGCCGAGGGCGCGGGTGTGCTGCTGGTGCAGCGGCTGTCGGACGCGCTGCGCGACGGCCACCGGGTCCTGGCGGTCATCCGCGGCAGCGCCGTCAACCAGGACGGCGCCAGCAACGGGCTGACGGCGCCGCACGGCCCGTCGCAGCGGCGCGTCATCCGCGACGCCCTCGCCGACGCCCGCCTCACCCCCCAGGACGTCGACGCCGTCGAGGCGCACGGCACCGGAACCACCCTGGGCGACCCCATCGAGGCGCAGGCCCTGCTCGCCACCTACGGGCAGGACCGGCCCGAAGGCCGCCCGCTCCGGCTCGGTTCGGTGAAGTCGAACATCGGGCACACCCAGGCGGCGGCCGGCGCCGCAGGCGTGATCAAGATGGTGCTGGCGCTGCGGCACGGCGTACTGCCGCGCACCCTGCACGCCGACGAGCCGTCACCGCACATCGACTGGTCCGCCGGCCGGGTGGAGCTGCTGACCGAGCCGGCGCCGTGGACGGCGGACGGCCGCCCGCGCCGGGCCGGCGTGTCGTCGTTCGGCATCAGCGGCACCAACGCGCACCTCGTCCTGGAGGAGGCCCCCGCCGAGGCGCGTACCGCGTCCCCCGGTCCGCTCCCCGCCCCGGCCACCGGTGCCCGCACCCCGCTGCTCACCGCCGACGACGGCCCGGTGCCGTGGGTGGTGTCCGGCCACTCCCCGGTGGGCCTGCGGGCCCAGGCCGCACAGCTCGCGGCGTTCACCCGGGCCCGCCCGGAGCTGTCCGCCGGGGACGTGGGCTGGTCGCTGGCGGCGTCCCGGGCGGTGCTGGAGCACCGGGCCGTGGTCCTCGGCTCCGGCGACGGCACCGGCCCGACGCGGCTGACGGCGCTGGCCGACGGGGTGCCCGCGGTCGGCGCGGTCGCCGGTGCGGCCGACGTCCAGGGCAAGGTGGTGTTCGTCTTCCCCGGCCAGGGCTCGCAGTGGCTGGGCATGGCCGTCGAACTGCTCGACGCCTCGCCGGTGTTCGCCGAGCGGCTGGCGGAGGTCGACGCGGCCGTCGGGCGGCTGGTGGACTGGTCGGTGGCCGATGTGCTGCGCCAGGCCCCGGGCGCCCCCTCCCCCGAGCGCATCGAGATCCTCCAGCCGGTGCTGTTCGCCGTGCATGTGGCGCTGGCCGCGGTGTGGCAGGCGTCCGGTGTGCGGCCCGACGCCGTCGTGGGGCACAGCCAGGGGGAGGTCGCCGCCGCGTACGTCGCCGGGGCGCTCACTCTGGACGACGCCGCCCGGCTGATCGTGCTGCGCAGCGCGCTCTTCGCCCGCGAACTGGCGGGCAACGGCGCGGTCGCCTCGGTGGCGCTGCCCGCCGCCGAGACCGAGCGGCTGCTGGAGCGCTGGGCGGGCCGGCTGGTGCTCGCGGGCCGCAACGGCCCCCGGGCGGTGACGGTCGCCGGAGACGTGCCGGCGCTGGAGGAGTTCGTCGCCCTCTGCCGCGACCGGGACGTCCGCGCCCGGATCGTGGGCTCCACGGTGGCCTCCCACTGCGCCCAGGTGGACCCCCTGCGCCAGGAGATCCTGGAGCTCTTCGCCGGGATCACCCCCGTCCGGGGCGGCGTGCCGTTCTACTCCACCGTCACCGGCGCGCGGAAGGACACCGGGGAGCTGACGGCGGAGTACTGGTTCGACAACGCCCGGCAGCCGGTGGACTTCGAGGGCACCGTGCGGACGCTGCTGGACGACGGGTTCCGGTTCTTCGTCGAGAGCAGCGCGCACCCGGTCCTCAACCCCGGTCTGCAGGCGATCTTCGAGGACACGGGGACCGAGGCGGTCGCCCTCGGGTCGCTGCGCCGCGGCGAGGGCGGCCCGGACCGGTTCCTCACCTCGCTCGCCGAGGGGTTCGTCCGCGGCCTGCCCGGCGTGGACTGGCAGGCCTGGTTCACCGGGACCGCTGCCCGCCCGGCCGAGCTGCCGACGTACGCCTTCCAGCGCGAGCGCTACTGGCTGGAGTCGTCCCCCGCCCGCGGCGGCGACCTGCGCCGCCTCGGCCTCGGCGCCGCCGACCACCCGCTGCTCGGTGCCGCGGTGAGCACCGCCGGTGGCGGCGACCTGCTGCTGACCGGCCGGCTGTCGCTGGCCACGCACCCCTGGCTCGCCGACCACGCCGCCCTGGACACCGTGCTGCTGCCCGGTGCCGCCTTCGTGGAACTGGCCCTGCGCGCCGGTGAGTCGGTGGGCCTCGGCCGGCTGGACGAACTCACCCTGGAGGCCCCGCTGACCCTGCCCGCCCGCGGCGGTGTGCAGCTCCAGGTCGCGGTGGAGCGGCCGGACCAGGACGGCCGGGCCCGGGTGGCGGTGTACGCGCGGCCCGAGACCGCCGAGTCGGCGGCCACCGGCGAGGAGCCCTGGACGCGGCACGCCACCGGTGTGCTGACCACCGCCGCCGCGTCCGCACCGGCCGGCTCACCGGCCGCCGCGCCGGGCCTCGCGCCGCCGCCCGGCGCGGAACGCGTCGGCCTCGGGTCCTTCTACGAACGGGTCGCGCACCGCGGCTACGGCTACGGCCCCGCCTTCCAGGGCCTGCGCGCCGCCTGGCGCACCGGCGACACGCTCCACGCCGAGGTGGCGCTCGCCGCGGAACAGGCCCCGGAGGCCGCCCGGTTCGGCATCCACCCGGCCCTGCTGGACGCCGCCCTGCACCCCGCGCTGCTCCGCGCGCTCGACGAGCAGGACGACGCCCCCGTACGGCTGCCGTTCGCCTGGAGCGGGGTCACCCTGCACGCCGTGGGAGCCACCTCCGTACGGGTACGGGTGGCGCCCGCGGGCCCGGACGCGGTGTCCGTCACCCTCACCGACCCCACGGGCGCGCCGGTGGCCTCGGTCGACCGGCTCACCCTGCTCCCGGTGTCGCCACGGCAGCTCACCGGCGCCGCGGACACCACCGGCGACGCGCTGTTCCGCACCGAGTGGACCGCGCTGGCCCCGGCCGGGGACGCCGTGGACACCACGGGCTGGGCCTTCCTCGGCGCACCGCCCACCGCCCCGTTCGACGCCGCCCCGTTCGACCGGGCCCGGTACTCCCCCGACGTGGCGGAGCTGTACGCGGACGGAGCCGTGCCCGAGGTCGTGGTGGCGGTCCGCCCCTCGGCGCCCGCCGACGGCGATCTGGCGGCCGCCGCCCACACGGCGGCGACCGGGGCACTGGCACTGGTGCGCGCCTGGCTCGCCGACGAGCGGACCGCCGGCTCCCGGCTCGTGGTCGTCACCCGGGGGGCGGTGTCCACCCGGGCCGGTGAGGACGTCACCGATCCGGCCCAGGCGCCCGTATGGGGGCTGCTGCGCTCGGCGCAGTCGGAGAACCCCGGCCGGTTCCTGCTCCTCGACACCGAACCCGGCGCCGAACCCGGCGTCCGGTCCGGCACCGCCCCCACGACCGATGACGGGCCGGTTGCCGCCCGCGCCACCGATGACGGGCCGGATGCCGCCCATGCCGTCGCCCATGCCGCCGCCCGCGCCGTCGCCGCGGCTCTGGCCGCGGAGGAACCCCAGGTCGCCGTGCGCTCAGGCGCCGCGCTGGTCCCCCGCCTCGTCCGCGCCACCGCCGCCGACCCGGTCGGGAACGCCGCACCGCTTGCCGCCTTGGTCGGGAACGCCGCACCGCTCGCCGTCCCGGCCGGGAGCGCCGCACCGCTTGCCGCCTCGGTCGGGAGCGCCTCCCCGGTCGGGAACGCCGCACGGCTCGCCGCCTCGGCCGGGAGCGCCGCACCGCTTGCCTCCACCACCGGTACGGTCCTGGTCACCGGGGGCACCGGGGCCCTGGGCGGGCTGCTCGCCCGCCACCTGGTCACCGAGCACGGCGTACGCCATCTGCTGCTCACCAGCCGCAGCGGCCGCGCCGCCGCCGGCGCCGACCGGCTGGAGGCCGAACTCCTCGCCCTGGGCGCGGTCCAGGTGGACATCGCCGCCTGCGACGCCGCCGACCGCGACGCGCTGGCCGCGGTCCTGGCCGCCGTACCGGCCGACCGCCCGCTGACCGCGGTGGTGCACGCCGCGGGAGTCCTGGACGACGGCATGGTGGCGTCCCTGACGCCCGAGCGGCTGGCGAAGGTGCTGCGGCCCAAGGTCGACGCGGCCGTCAACCTGCATGAACTGACCCTCCGGCACGAGCTCTCGGCGTTCGTCCTGTTCTCCTCGGTCGCGGGCACCTTCGGCAACCCCGGCCAGGGCAACTACGCCGCCGCCAACGCCTTCCTCGACGCCCTCGCCGCGCACCGCCGCGCCCGGGGTCTGCCCGCCCACTCCCTCGCCTGGGGCCTGTGGGAGCACTCCGGCGACATGCTCGGGCACCTCGAACAGGACGACCTCGCCTGGATGCGGCGCGCCGGCATCCGGCCCCTGCCGTCCGAGCTCGGCCTGGCCCTGCTGGACGCGGCCACCGCACGGGACGACGCCCACCTCGTCCCCGTACGGCTCGACTTGGCGACCCTCCGCAAGGAGGCCGCCTCCGGCATGCTGCGCCCCCTCTTCCAGGGGCTGGTACGCACCGTGGCCCGCCGGACCGCCGCCGCGGACGCCCCGGTGGCCGGCGGCCTCGCCCAGCGGCTCGCGGGCCTCGGCCGGGAGGAGCAGGGCCGGGCCCTGCTCGACGTGGTGCGCGCGCAGGTGGCGACCGTCCTGGGGCACGCCACTCCCGACACCGTCGCCGCCGCGCGGCCGTTCAAGGAGCTCGGCTTCGACTCGCTCACCGCGGTCGAGCTGCGCAACCGCCTGAACGCCGCCACCGGGCAGCGCCTGCCCGCCACGCTCGTCTTCGACCATCCCACCCCCGGGGCGCTCACCGCCTTCCTGCGCGACCGGCTCCTCGGAGAACGGACGGCGGACGGGCGGGCCGCGGACGGGCGGATCGCGGACGGCGGGAACCCGGACGGACGGCCGACGGTCGACGGGAGCGCGCGGCCGACGCGGGGCGGCCCGTCGGACGAGCCCATCGCGATCGTCTCCATGGCCTGCCGCTACCCGGGCGGCGTCGCCTCCCCGGAGGACCTGTGGCGGCTCGTCGCCACCGGGCAGGACGCCGTCTCCTCCTTCCCCACCGACCGGGGCTGGGACACGGACCTGTACGACCCCGACCCGGCGGCGACCGGCCGGAGCTACGCCCGCGAGGGCGGATTCCTGCACGACGCGGGCGAGTTCGACCCCGCCTTCTTCGGCATCTCGCCGCGCGAGGCGCTGGCCATGGACCCGCAGCAGCGGCTGCTGCTGGAGACCTCCTGGGAGGTGTTCGAACGGGCCGGGATCGACCCGGCCACCCTGAAGGGCAGCTCGACGGGCGTGTTCACCGGTGTCATGCACCACGACTACGGCTCCGCCTCCGACGTTCCCGAGGGATTGGAGGGCTACGGCGTCACCAGCACCCAGGGCAGCGTCGCCTCCGGCCGCGTCGCCTACACCTTCGGCCTGGAGGGCCCGGCCGTCACCGTCGACACCGCCTGCTCCTCCTCCCTGGTCGCCCTGCATCTGGCCGTGCAGGCGCTGCGCTCCGGCGAGTGCTCCCTGGCCCTCGCCGGCGGGGTGACGGTCATGGCCACGCCCTGGGTGTTCGTGGAGTTCAGCCGCCAGCGCGGCATGGCGCCGGACGGCCGCTGCAAGCCCTTCTCCGCGGCGGCGGACGGCGCCGGCTGGGCCGAGGGCGCGGGCGTGCTGCTGGTGGAGCGCCTGTCGGACGCCCGCCGCAACGGCCATCCGGTCCTCGCGGTCGTACGCGGCAGCGCGGTCAACCAGGACGGCGCCAGCAACGGGCTCACCGCCCCCAACGGCCCCTCGCAGCAGCGGGTGATCCGCGCCGCCCTGGCCAGCGCCGGGCTGACGGCGGCCGAGGTGGACGCGGTGGAGGCGCACGGCACCGGCACCACCCTGGGCGACCCCATCGAGGCGCAGGCGCTGCTGGCCACCTACGGCCAGGACCGGCCCGACGGCCGCCCGCTGCGGCTGGGCTCCGTCAAGTCCAACATCGGGCACGCCCAGGCCGCCGCGGGCGTGGCCGGTGTGATGAAGATGGTGCAGGCCCTACGGCACGGACTGCTGCCGCGGACCCTGCACGTGGACCGGCCCTCCCCGCACGTGGACTGGAGCGAGGGCGCCGTGGAGCTGCTCACCGACGCGGTGGAGTGGGACGCCGGGGGCCGCCCGCGCCGCGCGGGGATCTCCTCCTTCGGTATCAGCGGCACCAATGCCCATGTCATCGTGGAGGAGGCGAGTCCCGACGAGGCCGGAGCCGAAAGGACCGGCACCACCGTACCGGCGCCGGACGCCATCCCGGGCGTCGTCACCGGCCCCGCCCCGGGCGTCGTCCCCTGGCCGGTGTCCGGCCGGTCCAGGGCAGCCCTGCGCGCCCAGGCCGAGCGGCTCTCCGCCTTCGTCGCGGCCCGCACCGGCCTCGCCGTCCCGGACGTCGGCCACTCCCTGGCCGCGACCCGCGCCGCGTTCGAACACCGCGCCGTGGTGCTGGTGTCCGACCGTGCGAGCGCCCTGGCCGGCCTGACCGCCCTGGCCGACGGCCTGCCCGCCGCCGCCACCCTCACCGGCACCGCGCCCGAGGAGCCCGGCCGGGTCGTGTTCGTCTTCCCCGGGCAGGGCTCGCAGTGGCCCGGGATGGCCGCGGAACTCCTGGAGACCTCACCCGCGTTCGCCGAACGGTTCGCGGAGTGCGACGCCGCCCTGCGCCCCCATGTCGGCTGGTCGGTCACGGACGTGATCCGGGCCGGGCACCGCGCCGGGACGGGCGGCGAGGCCCCGATCGGCACCGCGGGAGACGACAGCGCGGGAGACGACCACATCCCGCCCCTGGACGACGTGGTCGTGGTGCAGTCCGCGCTCTGGGCCGTCATGGTCTCCCTCGCGGCCCTCTGGCAGTCCGTGGGCGTCCGCCCCGCCGCCGTCATCGGCCACAGCCAGGGCGAGATCGCCGCCGCCACCGTCTCCGGAGCCCTCTCCCTCACCGACGCGGCGAAGGTGGTGGCCCTGCGGGCCGCGGCCATCGCCGAGGCCTTGTCCGGGCGCGGCGGCATGGTGTCCGTGCCCCTCCCCGCCGACCAGGTCCGCGAGCGCTGCGCCCCGTGGGAGGGCAGGATCTCCGTCGCCTCCGTCAACGGTCCGTCCGCCACGGTCGTCTCCGGCGAACCGGACGCCCTGCGCGAGCTGCTCGCCGCCTGCCAGGCCGAGGACATCAACGCGAAGGAGATCCCCGTCGACTACGCCTCCCACTCCGCCCAGGTGGAGGCCATCCGCGACCAGGTCATCGGTGCGCTGGCGGACATCCGGCCGCGCGGCGGCGAGATCCCGTTCTACTCGACGGTCACCGGCGGGCTCTTCGACACCACCGGTGCCGACGCCGCGTACTGGTACACCAACCTGCGCCAGGAGGTGCGGTTCGACGAGACCGTCCGGGCCCTGCTCCGGGACGGATACGGCTTCTTCGTCGAGAGCAGCGCCCACCCCGTACTGACCATGGGCCTCCAGGAGACCTTCGAGGACACCGGCATCGGTCGTGCCGTCGCCCTCGGCACCCTCCGCCGCGACCAGGGCGGCAGGGACCGGTTCCTCACCTCGCTCGCCGAGGGGTACGTCCACGGCCTGGCCGTCGACTGGGACCAGGTCTACGCCGGCACGGGAACCCGGCGCGTCGACCTGCCGACGTACGCGTTCCAGCGAGAGCGGTTCTGGCTGGACGTCCCGGCGCGGCGTGGTGATGCGGCGGGGCTGGGGCTGGTGGCCGCGGGGCATCCGCTGCTGGGGGCGATGGTGTCGCTGCCGGACGACCGGGGCGTGCTGTGGACCGGACGGCTCTCGTTGTCCGAGCAGCCGTGGTTGGCGGATCACGCGGTGTTCGGTTCGGTGGTGGTGCCCGGTGCGGTGCTGGTGGAGCTGGCGTTGCAGGCGGGCGGCCGCCTGGGATGCGGCCGACTGGAGGAGCTGACGCTTCAACAGCCGCTGGTGGTCGGCGAGTCGACTGGTGTGCGGCTCCAGGTGACGGTGGCGGGCGCGGATGAGGACGGGCGGCGCGCCGTGACGGTCCATTCAAGCCCCGACAGCCGCGGTGACATCCAAGCGGCACCGGGCGATGAGGTGTGGACGCTGCACGCCGCCGGAACCCTACTGACCGCAGCCCACGACAGCCCCTCCCGCCCTGCCCCGGACGTATGGCCGCCGCGTGCCGCGGCCCCGCTCCCGGTGGAGGACCTGTACGACCGGCTGGCCGATATGGGCTATGCATACGGGCCGCTGTTCCAGGGTGTACGGGCCGCCTGGCGGCGCGGCGAGGAGGTGTTCGCCGAAGTCGCCCTGCCGGACGCGATGAGCGGCGAGGCGAACGGCTTCGCTATCCACCCCGCGCTCCTGGACGCGGTCTTCCATATGTCCATCGACCCGGCCTCGCACGAGGTGCGGCTGCCCTTTGTGTGGTCCGGGGTCGAGCTCACCGGCCCGTCGGGAGGCGTGCTGCGCGTCGCGCTCTCGCCCTCCGGTGAGAGCGGGGTGTCGGTGGATGTGGCGGACGCGTCGGGCACACCGGTGTTGTCGGTGGCCCGGCTGGTGACCCGCCCGGTGGTGCGGGAGCAACTGCGTGCCGCAGGCGGTGGCGGGGTCCGGGACGCGCTGTTCGATGTGGCCTGGGAGCCGGTGGCCACCAAGGTGCCGACCTCCGTGGACTGGGTCCGTTGGGGGGCACCGGAGCCGTCCGACGTGGTGGTCTGGTCCATCGCCGACGACGCCGGGCAGGACGTGTCGCGGGTCGCGGCAGACGCCCTGGCCGTGGTGCGGGTCGTGGCAGACGCCTTGGCCGTGGTGCGGGAGTTCCTTGCCGGGGAACGGTTCACCCGGTCCCGTCTGGTGCTGCTCACCCGAGGTGCTGTCGGTACCGCTCCGGATGAGGCCGTCAGGGATGTGGCGGCAGCATCGGTGTGGGGCCTGGTGCGTTCCGCCCAGCGGGAACACCCGGACCGGCTGATCCTGGTGGACATCGAGCCAGGTCTCTCCCCGGAGGCGGAGCAGGCCGCGATACGGCTGGCCCTGGGCACGGGCGAGCCACAGGTAGCCGTACGCGCCGGCCGCGCACTCGCCCCCCGACTGACCCGGGCCACCACCATCCCCACCGACACACCCCAGGCGGCCTTCGGCCCAACCGGCACCGTCCTCATCACCGGCGGCACCGGCGGCCTGGGCGCCCTGGTGGCCAAGCACCTCGCCACCGCCCACGGCGTACGGGACCTGCTGCTGGTCTCACGCCGCGGCCCTGCCGCCGATGGCATCCCCGCCCTGGTGGCCGAACTGGAACAGCACGGCGCCCGGGTACGGGTGGAGGCCTGCGACGTCGCCGACCGCGACGCCCTCGCCGCCCTGCTGGCCTCCATCCCCGACGACCGCCCCCTTACCGGCATCGTCCACTCCGCAGCCGTCCTCGACGACTGCGTCATCGAGTCACTGGACGATGAGCGGCTGCGGAAGGTGCTCCGACCCAAGGCCGAAGCAGCGTTCCATCTGCACGAGTTGACGGCCGAGCTGGACCTCTCCGCGTTCGTCCTGTTCTCCTCCTTCGCCGGTGTGGTGGGCAGCGCCGGGCAGGCCGGATACGCCGCGGCGAACGCGGCACTGGACGGACTGGCCTCGCACCGGCGGGGCCAGGGGCTTCCGGCGGTGTCCCTGGCCTGGGGCTGGTGGGACACGGACGGTGGCCTGACCGGCGGGCTGACCCAGGTGGACCGGACACGCCTGGCCGCCCTGGGCCTGTCAGCGATGAGCACGCAGGAAGGCCTGGCACTCTTCGACGCGGCAATAGCGTCGGATAGCGCGCTGGTGGTGCCGGCCGCGCTGGACACCGCCGGGCTGCGACGACGGGAACCGGCGCAGATGCCCCCGCTCCTGCGCGCACTGGTCGGCACGACCGGCGCCAAGCGCCCGACTCGTACCGAGAGCACGGGGCTGACATCCCGGATCGCAGGCCTCGCGGAGGCGGAACGGCGCCGAGTGGTCCTGGACGCGGTCCAACGCCAGGTGGGCGACGTGCTCGGATACGGGCCCGGCCGACCGGTCGCAGTCGACACACCGTTCAAGAACCTGGGCTTCGACTCCCTGATGGCGGTCGAGCTGCGCAACCAGCTCAACCAAACCACCGGCCTGCGACTCCCCGCCTCCCTCGTCTTCGACCACCCCACGGTCCAGGAACTGGCCGCCCATGTGGAGGCCGAACTGGTGGTGGCCGAAGGCCCCGCGACGGACCCGATCCTGGACGACCTCCTCCGGATCGAGAAGGCCCTGACCGGGGCGGAGCTCGGGCATGACGCTCGGGAACGCATCGCCGACCGCCTCACCGCGCTGCTGGCCCTCTCGGTCCCCGGGCGGGAGGCCGGCCTTCCCTCCACCCAGCCGGAGCCCGCGGACGGCCCCGACTTCGTCAACGAACTGGAAGCCGCGACGGCCGACCAGATCCTCGACGTCATCGAAAAAGAGTTCGGGAACTCCTGAACCTGCCCCTCCAGCCCGACCTCGACGCGCCTTGCGGGAGCGACCTCTCATGACCGACGAAGACAACCTGCTGAGCAAACTGAAGTGGGCCGCGCGGGAGCTGCACCAGACGCGCCGGCAACTCCAGGAGGCGCGGGAGCGCCACCGCGAGCCGATCGCGATCGTGGGCATGGCCTGCCGTTACCCGGGCGGGGTGGACTCCCCGGAGGACCTGTGGCGGCTGGTCGACCGGGGTGGTGACGCCATCTCGGACTTCCCCGAAGACCGCGGCTGGGACACCGACGCACTCTTCGACCCGGACCCCGACCGGCCCGGGAAGAGCGCCACCCGCAAGGGCGGATTCCGGTACGACGCGCCCGACTTCGACGCCGACTTCTTCGGCATCTCGCCGCGCGAGGCGCTGGCCATGGACCCGCAGCAACGTCTCCTGCTGGAGACCTCGTGGGAAGCGGTCGAGCGGGCCGGTATCGATGTCACCACCCTCAAGGGCAGCCGTACGGGCGTCTACGCGGGCGTGATGTACCACGACTACGCCGCAGGTCTGCCGTCCGTACCCGCCGAGATCGAGGGCTACTACGGCACCGGGACGGCGGCCGGGGTCATCTCGGGCCGCGTGCCTTACACGTTCGGTCTCAACGGTCCGGCCATCACCGTCGACACGGCGTGCTCGTCGTCGCTCGTCGCGTTGCACCTCGCCGTACAGGCCCTGCGCAGGGACGAGTGCTCCCTCGCCCTGGCCGGCGGGGTGGCGGTGATGTCCAGCCCCGTGATGTTCGCGGAGTTCAGCCGCCAGGGCGGACTGTCGGTCGACGGGCGGTGCAAGGCCTTCGGGGCGGGCGCGGACGGCACCGGCTGGTCCGAGGGCGTCGGCGTCCTCGTGCTGGAGCGCCTGTCGGACGCGGTGCGCAACGGCCACCGGGTCCTGGCCGTGGTCCGCGGCAGCGCGGTCAACCAGGACGGTGCCAGCAACGGGCTCACCGCCCCCAGCGGCCCCGCCCAGGAGAGCGTCATCCGCCAGGCCCTGGCCGACGCGGGTCTCGGTGCCGAAGAGGTCGACGCCGTGGAGGCGCACGGCACGGGCACGCGGTTGGGCGACCCTATCGAGGCGCGGGCCCTGCTGGCCACGTACGGGCGGAGCCGTTCGGCGGAGCAGCCTCTGTGGCTGGGGTCGCTGAAGTCCAACCTCGGCCACGCCCAGGCCGCCGCGGGTGTGGCCGGTGTGATCAAGATGGTGATGGCGATGCGCCATGGGGCGCTGCCGCGGACCCTGCACGCCGAGGAGCCGACGCCGCTGGTGGACTGGACTACAGGCGCGGTGGAACTGCTGCGTGAGGCCCAGCCGTGGCCGCAGTCGCCGGACCGGCTGCGGCGGGCGGGTGTGTCGTCCTTCGGGATCAGCGGCACCAACGCGCATCTGATCCTGGAGGAGGCCCCCGAGGAGCCGGAGCCCTCGGAGCCGGAAAGTGATCCGCTGCCGGCCGGTGGCCTGGTGCCGTGGGTGGTGTCGGCTCGCAGTGAACCGGCGCTGCGGGCACAAGCCCGCCGGCTCCGTAAACACCTCATCGAGCATGAGGAGTTGGACACCCGGACCATCGGGCGGGGGCTGGCCACCACCCGCGCGCGGCTCGACCACCGGGCCGTCCTGGTGGGAGCGGACCGGGACACCCTTCTCACCGGCCTCGACGCCCTGGCGGAAGGCGAGGGCGTCGCTGGGCTGATCCGCGGTACGGCGGAGGGGCCGGTGCGTACGGCGGTGATGTTCACCGGACAGGGCAGTCAGCGAGTGGGAATGGGCCGCGAGCTCTACGCCCAGTTCCCGGTGTTCGCCATGGCGTTGGACGAGATCGTCGCACTGTTCGACAACGAACTGAACCGTCCTCTGCGCGCGGTGATGTTCGGTGAGATGGCGACGGATGAAGGAGCGCTGGATCAGACGGAGTTCGCCCAACCGGCGATCTTCGCCCTGGAAGTCGCGCTGTTCCGGCTGGTCTCCTCATGGGGTGTCCGGCCGGACTACCTGATCGGCCACTCCATCGGAGAGATCACCGCCGCCCACATCGCGGGCGTGCTCTCACTCCACGACGCGGTACGGCTGGTCGCAGCACGAGGCCGACTGATGCAAGCACTGCCCACCGACGGAGCGATGGCCGCGCTCGAAGGCTCCGAAGAAGAAGTCCAAGCAGCGCTGGACCACGGCGACTTCCACGGCCGACTGGAGATCGCGGCCGTCAACAGCACCTCATCGACCGTGGTCTCCGGCGACACAGACGCAGTAGAGCAGTTCGTCACCGACTGGAAGAAGGACCGGCGACGGGCCAAGCGACTGGCGGTCAGCCACGCCTTCCACTCGTCCCACATGGACGCCATGCTGGAGGACTTCCACGCCATCGCCCGCACCCTGGACTACCACTCCCCCGAACTACCGCTGATCTCCAATGTGACGGGCGCTCTGGCCGGGCCGCGGGAGGTGTGCTCGGCGGAGTACTGGGTCGACCATGTGCGCCGACCGGTGCGCTTCCTGGACGGTGTCCAGGCGCTGGAAGCCGAAGGCGTCTCGGCCTTCCTGGAACTCGGCCCCGACGGCGTGCTGTCAGCCCTGGGCCCCGACTGCGCGGCGGCGGAGCAGGACAGGGTGCCGCTGTTCGCGCCCGGACTGCGCGGCGCGGACACGCCCGAGCCCAGGGCCCTGCTGGAAGCACTGGCCCGTGTCCATGTCCATGGAACGGGCGTGGACTGGCCGGCCGTTCTCGGCGCGGGCCCGGTCGCCCGTGACCTGCCCACGTACGCGTTCCAACGGGAACGGTTCTGGCTGGACGTCCCGGCGAGGGCCGGCGACGCGACCGGACTCGGCCTGACCCCCGCCGGACACCCCCTGCTGGGAGCGAAGGTATCGCTACCAGACCACCGAGGCGTGCTGTGGACCGGACGGCTCTCGCTCGCCGAACAGCCGTGGTTGGCGGATCACGCGGTGTTCGGTTCGGTGGTGGTGCCCGGTGCGGTGCTGGTGGAGCTGGCGTTGCAGGCGGGCGGCCGGCTGGAGGAGTTGACGCTTCAGCAACCCTTGGTTCTGGGCGAGTCGACTGGTGTGCGGCTCCAGGTGACGGTGGCGGGCGCGGATGAGGACGGGCGGCGTGCCGTGACGGTCCACTCGTGCCCGGACGGCCGCGGTGACATGCAAGCGGCACCGGGCGATGAGGTGTGGACGCTGCACGCCACCGGAACCGTGCTGGCCACGGGCCACGACAACCCCTCCCGCCCTGCCTTGGACGTATGGCCGCCGCGTGCCGCGGCCCCGCTCCCGGTGGAGGACCTGTACGACCGGCTGGCCGATATGGGCTACGCATACGGGCCGCTGTTCCAGGGTGTACGGGCCGCCTGGCGGCGCGGCGAGGAGGTGTTCGCCGAAGTCGCCCTGCCCGAGGCGGCGGACGGACAGGCATCGGCGTACGGCATCCACCCCGCGCTCCTGGACGCCGCCCTCCATATGTCCATCGACCCGGCCTCGGACGAACTGCGGCTTCCCTTCGCCTGGTCCGACATCGAACTGTCGCTCCTCGGGGCTTCGGCGGTCCGGGTCCATCTCTCGCCGTCGGGCAAGGACGGCGTGTCCCTGCATATGGCGGATGCGTCGGGCGCACCGGTCTTGTCGGTCGGCCGGCTGGTGACCCGCCCGGTGGTGCGGGAGCAGCTGCGTGCCGCAGACGGTGGTGGGGTCCGGGACGCACTGTTCGATGTGGCCTGGGAGCCGGTAGCCACCAAGGTGCCGACCTCCGTGGACTGGGTCCGTTGGGGGGCACCAGAGCCCTCCGAGGTGGTGGTCTGGTCCGTCGCCGACGATGCCGGGGAAGGTGTGTCGCGGGTCGCGGCAGACGCCCTGGCGGTGGTGCAGGGGTTCATCGCGGAGGAACGCTTCTCCCAATCCCGTCTGGTGCTGCTCACCCGGGGCGCCATCAGTGCCGCCCAGGACGAGGCCGTCAGGGATATGGCGGCAGCATCGGTGTGGGGCCTGGTGCGTTCCGCCCAGCGAGAGCACCCGGGCCGGCTGGTCCTGGTGGACGTCGAGCCGGGACTGTCGCCGGAGGCGGAGCGGGCCGCGATACGGCTGGCCCTGAGCTCGGGCGAGCCACAGGTAGCCATACGCGCTGACCGCGCACTCGCCCCCCGACTGACCCGGACCACCACCGTCCCCGCGCAAGCACCACAGGCGGTGTTCGGCCCATCCGGCACCGTCCTGGTGACCGGCGGCACCGGCGGTCTGGGCGCCCTGGTGGCGAAGCATCTGGCGTCGGCGTACGGGGTACGGGACCTGCTCCTGGTCTCACGCCGCGGCCCCGCCGCCGATGGCATCCCCGCCCTGGTGGCCGAACTGGAACAACACGGCACCCGGGTACGAGTGGAGGCCTGCGACGTCGCCGACCGCGACGCCCTCGCCACCCTGCTGGCCTCCATCCCGGACGACCGCCCCCTCACCGGCGTCGTCCACTCCGCAGCCGTCATCGACGACGGCATCCTGGAATCACTCACCCCCGAACGACTCGCCACCGTCCTGCGCCCCAAGGCCGAAGCAGCACTCCACCTGCACGAATTGACGGCCGAGCTGGACCTCTCCGCGTTCGTCCTGTTCTCCTCCTTCGCCGGTGTGGTGGGCAGCGCCGGGCAAGCCGGATACGCCGCGGCGAACGCGGCACTGGACGGACTGGCCTCGCACCGGCGGGGCCGGGGGCTCGCGGCGGTGTCCCTGGCCTGGGGCTGGTGGGACACGGACGGCGGCCTGACCGGCGGGCTGACCCAGGTGGACCGAGCACGCCTGGCCGCCCTGGGCCTGTCAGCGATGAGCGCGCAGGAAGGCCTGGCACTCTTCGACACGGCAATAGCTTCGGATAGCGCGCTGGTGGTGCCGGCCGCGCTGGACACCGCCGGGCTGCGACGACGGGAACCGGCACAGGTGCCCCCGCTCCTGCGCACACTGGTCGGCACAACCGGCGCCAAGCGCCCGGCTCGCACCGAGAGCACGGGGCTGACATCCCGGGTCGCAGGTCTTGGGGAGGCAGAACGGCGCCGGGTGGTCCTCGATGCGGTCCAACGTCAGGTGGGCGACGTGCTCGGATACGGGCCCGGCCGACCGGTCGCAGTCGACACACCGTTCAAGAACCTGGGCTTCGACTCCCTGATGGCAGTCGAGCTGCGCAACCAGCTCAACCAAGCCACCGGCCTGCGACTCCCCGCCTCCCTCGTCTTCGACCACCCGACCCCCAAGCACATCGCCGAGTATGTGACGCGGGAACTCGCGGGCACCGTGGAGGCGCAGGCCGTCACCGTGGCCGCCTCCGTCACGTCCGACGACCCGATCGTGATCGTGGGTATGGCGTGCCGGTATCCCGGTGGCGTGCGCACGCCCGAGGATCTGTGGCGGCTGGTGTCCGACGGCATCGACGCCGTCGGTCCCTTCCCCGATGACCGGGGCTGGGAGGTGGGCGAGACCTTCGACACGGATGCGTACGCCGCCGAGGGCGGATTCCTCTATGACGCCGCGGACTTCGACGCCGACTTCTTCGGCATCTCGCCGCGCGAGGCGCTGGCCATGGACCCGCAGCAACGTCTCCTGCTGGAGACCTCCTGGGAGGCGATCGAGCGCGCGGGAATCGACCCGAAGAGCTTGAAGGGCAGCTCGACGGGCGTGTTCTCCGGTGTCATGTATCACGACTACGGATCGCGGCTGCCGGACATCCCCGAGGGGCTGGAAGGCTTCCTCGGGTACGGCTCCGCCGGAAGCGTGGCCTCGGGCCGACTGTCGTACGTCCTCGGTCTGTCGGGTCCGGCGGTGACGCTGGACACGGCGTGCTCGTCGTCGCTGGTCGCCCTGCATCTCGCCGCCGACTCGCTACGGCGCGGCGAAAGCACCCTCGCCCTGGCGGGTGGGGTGACCGTGATGTCGTCCCCGACAGCCTTCGTCGAGTTCAGTCGTCAGGGTGGGCTGGCGTCGGACGGGCGGTGCAAGGCCTTCGGCGCGGAAGCGGACGGCACCGGCTGGTCCGAAGGCGTCGGCGTCCTCGTACTGGAGCGCCTGTCGGACGCGATACGCAACGGCCACCACACCCTGGCCGTGATCCGCGGCAGCGCGATCAACCAAGACGGCGCCAGCAACGGACTCACCGCCCCCAACGGCCCCGCCCAAGAGAAAGTCATCCGCCAAGCCCTCACCAACGCAGGCCTCCAGCCGCAAGACATCGACGCGGTAGAAGCACACGGCACCGGCACCCGACTCGGCGACCCCATCGAAGCACACGCACTCCTGGCCACCTACGGAAAAGACCGCACACCCCACCGACCCCTCTGGCTCGGCTCACTCAAATCCAACCTCGGACACACCCAGACAGCAGCAGGCGTCGCCGGCGTCATCAAAACCGTCATGGCGATGCGCCATGGGACACTCCCCCGCACCTTGCACGCCCAGGAACCCACCCCCCTGGTCGACTGGACCACAGGCGCAGTGGAACTCCTCCGCCAAGCCCAACCATGGCCCCCAACACCCGATCGACCACGACGAGCCGGTGTGTCGTCCTTCGGCATCAGCGGCACCAACGCCCACGTCATCCTCGAAGAACCCGCCCAACCGACCACACCGGCCGACGAACCACCACCCACCGGCGGCATGGTCCCCTGGATCCTCTCCGCCCGCACCGAACCCGCACTACACGCACAAGCACGCCGACTCCACCAACACCTGGCCACCCAACCAGAGTGGGACATGCGGACCGTCGGACGCGCGCTGGCCACCACACGCTCCACCTTCGAACACCGGGCAGTCCTCCTCACCGAGACCGCTCAGACCGCTGAGACCACCGACACCCTCCTCACCACCCTCCACACCCTGGCGGAAGGCGAGGGCGTCGCTGGGCTGATCCGCGGCACGGCGGAGGGGCCGGTGCGTACGGCGGTGATGTTCACCGGACAAGGCAGTCAGCGAGTGGGAATGGGCCGCGAGCTCTACGCCCAGTTCCCCGTGTTCGCAGAGGCGTTGGACGAGATCGTCGCACTGTTCGACAACGAACTGAACCGTCCTCTGCGTGCGGTGATGTTCGGTGAGATGGCGACGGATGAAGGAGTGCTGGATCAGACGGAGTTCGCCCAACCGGCGATCTTCGCTCTGGAAGTCGCGCTGTTCCGACTGGTCTCCTCATGGAGCGTACGGCCGGACTACCTGATCGGCCACTCCATCGGAGAGATCACCGCCGCCCACATCGCGGGCGTGCTGTCACTCCACGACGCGGTACGGCTGGTCGCAGCACGGGGCCGACTGATGCAAGCACTGCCCGCCGACGGAGCGATGGCCGCGCTGGAAGGCTCCGAAGAAGAAGTCCAAACGGCACTGGACCACGGCGACTTCCACGGCCGACTGGAGATCGCGGCCGTCAACAGCACCTCATCGACCGTGGTCTCCGGCGACACAGACGCAGTAGAGAAGTTTGTCGCCGACTGGAAGAAGCGCGGGCGACGGGCCAAGCGGCTGGCGGTCAGCCACGCGTTCCACTCACCCCATATGGACGCCATGCTGGAGGACTTCCGCACCATCGCCCACACACTGGACTACCACTCCCCCGAACTACCGCTGATCTCCAACCTCACCGGAGCCCTCACCCAGCCGCAGGAAGTGTGCTCGGCGCAATACTGGGTCGACCATGTACGCCGACCGGTGCACTTCCTCAACGGTGTCCAGGCACTGGAAGCCGAAGGCGTATCCGTCTTCCTGGAACTCGGCCCCGACGGTGTGCTGTCTGCCCTCGGCCCCGACTGCGCAACGGCGGAGCAGGACACCGCACCAGTGTTCGCAACCGCTCTACGCGGCGCGGACGCCCCCGAGCCCCGGGCCCTGCTGGAAGCACTGGCCCGCACCCACGTCCACGGGACGGAGGTGGACTGGCCGACCGTTCTCGGTGTGGGCCCGGTCACCCGCGACCTGCCCACGTACGCGTTCCAACGGGAACGGTTCTGGCTGGACGTCCCGGCGAGGACCGGCGACGCGACCGGACTCGGCCTGACCCCCGCCGGACACCCTCTGCTGGGAGCGAAGGTGTCGCTGCCGGACCACAGGGGCGTGCTGCTGACGGGACGGCTCTCGCTCGCCGAACAGCCCTGGCTCGCCGACCACACCCTGTACGGCCATGTCGTCCTCCCCGCCTCCGCGCTGGTCGAACTCGCCTTTCAGGCCGGCGACCAGGTGGCGCTCCCCCATCTGGAACGGCTCACCTCGCACGAGCCCATGGTGCTGCCCGACGGCGCCGGCGCTCCCCAGCCCATCCAGGTACTGGTGTCGCACCCGGACGCGCAGGGCCGCAGCACGGTGGAGGTCTTCTCCCGCCCGGGTGACGCGGCCGAGGACGTGAGCTGGACGCTGCACGCCTCCGGCACCCTGACCGCCGACACCGCCGCTCTCGCTGCCCCTGCCTTCGAGGGCGTACGAGCTGACGCGTGGCCGCCCGCCGGGACCGTCCCGCTACCGATCCAGGAGGTGCACGGGCGCACGGCCGGGTCCGCGCTCGGCCTCGGGCCGGCATTCGACGGAGTACGGGCCGCCTGGCGGCGCGGCGAGGAGGTGTTCGCCGAAGTCGCCCTGCCCGAAGCGGCGGACGGACAGGCATCGGCGTACGGCATCCACCCCGCGCTGCTGGACGCGGTGTCGCGTACGGCGGCGCTGTGCACGGTGCACCACCATGACCCCGAGAGCGTCCTTGTGCCGGCCGAGTGGTCGGACGTCGAGCTGCATGGGGCGGGCGCTTCGGCGGTTCGGGTCCATCTCGCGCCGTCGGGCGAGGACGGCGTGTCCCTGCATGTGGCGGATGCGTCGGGCGCACCGGTCTTGTCGGTCGGTCGACTGGTGACCCGCCCGGTGGTACGGGAGCAGCTGCGTGCCGCGAGTGGTGGCGCGATCCGGGACGCACTGTTCGATGTGGCCTGGGAGCCGGTACCCACGGTGGCGAAGGCCCCGACGGACTGGGCCCGTTGGGGGGCACCGGAGCCGTCCGAGGTGGTGGTCTGGTCCGTCGCCGACGATGCCGGGGAAGGTGTGTCGCGGCTCGCGGCAGACGTCCTGGCGGTGGTGCAGGAGTTCATCGCGGAGGAACGCTTCGCCCGGTCCCGGCTGGTGCTGCTCACCCGGGGTGCCATCAGTGCGGCCCCGGACGAGGCCGTCGCAGGTGTGGCGGCGTCCTCGATATGGGGCCTGGTGCGTTCCGCCCAGCGGGAACACCCGGACCGGCTCGTCCTGGTGGACATCGAACCGGGTCTCTCCCCGGAGGCGGAACAGGCCGCGATACGGCTGGCCCTGGGCACGGGCGAGCCACAGGTAGCCGTACGCGCCGGCCGCGCACTCGCCCCCCGACTGACCCGGACCACCACCACCCCCACCGACACACCCCAGGCCGCCTTCGGCCCAACCGGCACCGTCCTGGTCACCGGCGGCACCGGCGGCCTGGGCGCCCTGGTGGCCAAGCACCTCGCCACCGCCCACGGCGTACGGGACCTGCTCCTGGTCTCCCGCCGCGGCCCCGCCGCCCCATCCACCCCAGCCCTCCTCACCGAACTGGAGCAGCACGGCGCCCGGGTACGAGTGGAGGCCTGCGACGTCGCCGACCGCGACGCCCTCGCCACCCTGCTGGACTCCATCCCCGACGACCGCCCCCTCACCGGCGTCGTCCACTGCGCGGGCGTCATCGACGACGGCATCCTGGAATCACTCACCCCCGAACGACTCGCCACCGTCCTCCGCCCCAAGGCCGAAGCAGCGCTCCATCTGCACGAGTTGACGGCCGGCCTGGACCTCTCCGCGTTCGTCCTGTTCTCGTCGGTCGCCGGTGTTTTCGGCGCTCCCGGACGGGCGAGTTACAGCGCCGCCAACGCCTTCCTCGACGCTCTCGCCCAGCGGCGGCGGGCCCTCGGCCTGACCGCGGTGTCCGCCGCCTGGGGCCTGTGGGCGGAGGACCGGGGCATGGCCGGCCAGGTGACCGGGGCCGACCTCGCCCGGCTGCGGCGCGAGGGCGCGGTGCCGATGCCCGCCGAGGAGGCGCTGGCCCTGTTCGACGCGGTCCTGGTCCGCGACCAGCCCTTCTCCGTACCGGCCCGCCTGGACCTGGCGGAGCTGGGCCGCTCCGACACGCCGCCGCTGTCCGTGCTGCGCGGGCTCGTACGGCCCGGGCGCAGGCGCCTGGACGCGGTGGCCCGGCGGGAGGACGCCCCGGCGAACGCCGCCGACGACCTCGTACGGCGCCTGGCCGGGCTGCCGGAGGCCGAGCAGATCCGTACCCTCATCGGCCTGGTGCGCGGCCACGCGGCCACCGTCCTGGGTCACGCCGACCCGGCGGCCGTCTCGCCGGACCGCGGTTTCCTGGAGTCGGGGTTCAGTTCGGTCGCGGTGGTCGAGCTGCGCAACCGCCTCAGCGGGGCGACCGGCCTGCGGTTCTCCGCGGCGACCCTGTTCGACCACCCGACCCCGCGGGCGGTGGCGCGGCACATCCGGAGCGCGCTCGCCGAGGCGGCCGGTACCGCGAGCGGCCTCGTCCCGGGGGCCGGCCCCGGCGGCGGCGACCCGGGCACCGCCGACGCGGAGTTCCGCGCCGCGCTCTCCGCGCTGCCGCTCTCCCGCCTCAAGGAGGTCGGCGTGCTGGACGCCCTGCTGCGGCTCACCGGCTTCGACGCCGTACCCGGAGCCCCGGCACCGGCGGCCGGGGCCGGCGGACCCCAGGACTCCCAGGACCCGCGGGCGGCGGCCGCGGCGGCCGCGGCGGCCGACGACGCCGAAACGGCGGCCGTGACAGCGGAGTCCATCGATGCCATGGACCTGGAGAGCCTTGTCCACCTGGCCATCAACACCGAAGCCTGACTACCTCCCGGAGATTGCTGATGGACACCACCGACGCACGCGTCGTCACAGCCCTGCGCGCCTCGCTGAAGGAGACCGAGCGGCTGAAGCAGCAGCACCAGCAGCTGGTGGACTCGCTGCACGAGCCGATCGCCGTCATCGGGATGGCCTGCCGCTTCCCCGGCGGGATCTCCTCCCCGGAGGAGCTGTGGGAGTTCGTGGCCGAGGGCGGTGACGCGATCGGCCCGTTCCCCGAAGACCGGGGCTGGGACACCGACGCGCTGTACGACCCGGAGCGCACCCGCAAGGGCACCCTGTACGTCCGGGAGGGCGGCTTCGTCGACGGGGCCGCCGACTTCGACGCCGTCTTCTTCGGCGTCAGCCCACGGGAGGCCGTGGCCATGGATCCGCAGCAGCGGCTGCTGCTGGAGACCGCGTGGGAGTCTTTCGAACGGGCCGGCATCGCCCCGACCTCGCTGCGCGGCAAGGACGTCGGCGTCTTCTCCGGTACCAATATCCAGGACTACTCCTCGCTGCTCCTGCGCTCCCCCGGTGCCTTCGAAGGCCATGTCGGCACGGGCAACGCGGCCGCGGTGCTCTCCGGCCGTCTCGCCTACACGTTCGGATTCGAGGGTCCCGCGGTGACCGTCGACACCGCCTGCTCGGCCTCTCTCGTCGCCCTGCACCTGGCCGCCTAGTCGCTGCGGCAGGCGGAGTGCTCGCTGGCGCTGGCGGGCGGGGTGACGGTGATGTCCACGCCGATGGGGTTCGTCGAGTACAGCAACCAGCGGGTGCTGGCCGGGGACGGGCGCTGCAAAGCGTTCTCCGCGGCCGCGGACGGCACCGGCTTCTCGGAGGGCGCCGGCGTCCTGCTGCTGGAGCGGCTGTCCGACGCCCGGCGCCTCGGGCACCCCGTCCATGCCCTGATCCGCGGCAGCGCGGTCAACCAGGACGGCGCCAGCAGCAGCCTGACCGCGCCCAACGGCGGCGCCCAGCAGCGGGTGATCCGGCAGGCGCTGGCGAACGCCCGGGTCCCCTCCGACCAGGTCGACGTGGTGGAGGCGCACGGAACCGGCACGGAGCTGGGCGACCCGATCGAGGCGGAGGCGCTGCTGGCCACGTACGGGAAGGACCGTACGCCGGACCGGCCGCTGTGGCTCGGGTCGGTGAAGTCCAACATCGGGCACACCCAGGCGGCGGCCGGGCTGGCCGGAGTGATCAAAATGGTCATGGCGATGCGGCACGGGGTCGTGCCCAGGACCCTGCACGCGCAGGAGCCCACCCCGCATGTCGACTGGAGCGCGGGGACCGTGCGGCTGGCCGTCGAGCCGGTGGCCTGGCCGCAGGACGGGCGGCCGCGCCGCGCGGGCGTCTCCTCCTTCGGCATCAGCGGCACCAACGCCCATGTCATCGTCGAGCAGGCCCCGACCCCCATGACGGCCGAGAACACCCCGGCGCGCACGACGGCCGAGAACACCCCCGCGCGCACAACGGCCGAGAGCACCCCCGCCCCCACGGCGGCCGAGGACACCCCGGCACGTGCGCAGGGCGCGGTGGTCCCGGAGGCCACCTTCCTGTGGACCGTCTCGGGGCGCGGCGAACAGGCGCTGCGCGCCCAGGCGGAGCGTCTCTCCGACCATCTGCGGACACATCCCGATGTGCCGTCCGCCGACCTTGCCGCCTCCCTCGCGGCCCGTACGGCGTTCGATCACCGCGCCGTCGTGGTGGGCACGGACCGGGCCGCCCTGGCGGCGGGTCTCGACGCGCTGGCCGCCGGCCGGGAGGACGCCCGCCTGGTCAAGGGGACGGGTACCACGTCCGGGAAGACCGTGTTCGTCTTCCCCGGGCAGGGTTCGCACTGGCCGGAGATGGCCGGGAGCCTGCTGGAGTCGTCGGCGGTGTTCCGCGAGCGGATCGACGCCTGCGGTGAGGCGCTCGCCCCCTACGTCGACTGGTCGCTCACGGATGTCCTGCGGTCCCGGCCGGGCGCGCCGTCCCTGGACCGCCTCGATGTGGTGCAGCCCGTGCTGTTCTCCGTGATGGTGGCCCTCGCCGAGCTGTGGCGGTCGCATGGCGTGGAGCCGGACGCCGTGGTGGGCCACTCGCAGGGCGAGATCGCCGCCGCGTATGTCGCGGGCGCCCTGACGCTGAAGGACGCGGCCCGGATCGTGACCCTGCGCAGCGTCCTGCTGAACCGGCTGACGGGCAAGGGCGCCATGGCGTCGCTGCTGCTGCCGGCCGAGGAGGCCGGGCGGCGCATCGCACCGTACGGCGACCGGCTGGCGGTCGCCGCGGTCAACGGTCCCACGTCGGTCGTGGTGTCCGGTGAGCCCGAGGCCGTCGACGACCTGGTGGCGTCCTGCATCGCGGACCGGGTGCGGGCCCGGAAGGTGCCCGGCGCCACGGCCGCGGGCCACTCCCCGCAGGTCGAGGCGGTACGCGAGGAGTTCGTCGCCACGCTCGCGTCGCTCGCCCCGCGCCGCGGACGCGTACCGTTCTACTCGACGGTCGCCGGCGAGGTGGTCGACACGGCAGCGCTGGACGCCGGCTACTGGTACCGCAACCTGCGCGAACCGGTGCTCCTGGAGGGCACCGTACGCCGCCTGCTGGAGGACGAGCACGGCTTCTTCCTGGAGATCAGCCCGCACCCGGTGCTGACCGTGGGGCTCCAGGAGACCTTCGAACGGGCCGGCGCGCCGGCCGCCGTGGTGGGCACCCTGCGCCGCGACGAAGGCGGCGAGGACCGCTTCCTCACCTCACTCGCCGAGGCGTACGTCCGAGGGCTCCCGGTGGACCTCGCCCGCCTGCCGCACCTGTCCGGCGCGCGCCGGACGGACCTGCCGACGTACACCTTCCAGCGCCGGCGGTTCTGGCCGGACGACGCGACGGCCCCCGTTCCGGTCGGGGCCCGCCCGGACGGCACCGGCACGATGTCCGACGACGCGGGGGCCGTACCGGCCGACGGCACGGCGTACGAGACATCGGCGAGCGCCACCGGGCACGTCCTGCGGCGGCTGGCCGAACTGCCCACCGAGGAACACCCCAGCGCCCTGGTGGAGTTGGTCCGCGAGCAGGCCGCCGCCGTGCTCGGGCACGGCTCGGGCGACGAGATGGAGCTGACGCGGCCGTTCCAGGACCTAGGCTTCGACTCGCTGACCGCCGTCGAGCTGCGCAACCGGCTCGGTTCCGCCCTCGGTCTGACGCTCCCGGTGAGCCTGGTCTTCGACCACCCGACGCCCCGGGACCTCGCCGGGCATCTGGTCGGCGCCGTCGCCGAGGCCCTGCCGGACCCGGCGGCCGCCACCCGTTCCGAGGCGCTGGACCACCTCGACAAGTTCGAGGCCGCGCTGGCCGAGCTGACCGCGGACCCGGACGCCGACGAGGTGATCGGCCGGCGTCTGGAGCGCCTCCTCACCGACTGGACCGAGGCCCGTGCCGCCGCCGACGGGGGCCGGGAGGGCGGGGAGTTCCACGCCGCCTCGGACGAGGAGATGTTCGACATCATCGGCAGGAAGTTCGGCATCTCATGAGCCGGCCACCGCGTCCGAGCCGACCGACCAGGCGTGAAGGGGGCCGACATGGCTGACGAAGAGAAGCTCCGGTACTACCTGAAGCGGGTCTCCGCCGAGCTGGAGGCCACGCAGGAACGACTGCGCGAGGTCGAGGCCCGGCAGGACGACCCGATCGTGATCGTGGGCATGGCGTGCCGGTATCCCGGTGGCGTGCGCACGCCCGAGGACCTGTGGCGGCTGGTGTCCGACGGCATCGACGCCATGGGCCCCTTCCCCGATGACCGGGGCTGGGAGGTGGGCGAGACCTTCGACACGGATGCGTACGCCGCCGAGGGCGGATTCCTCTATGACGCCGCGGAGTTCGACGCCGGCTTCTTCGGCATCTCGCCGCGCGAGGCGGTCGCCATGGACCCGCAGCAGCGGCTGCTGCTGGAGACCTCCTGGGAGGCGATCGAGCGCGCGGGAATCGACCCCCTGCGCCTCAAGGGCACCGACACCGGGGTGTTCCTGAGCACCAGCTACCAGGAGTACCTGGCGCGCGTGCAGCAGACCGGTGCCGATGTCGACGGGTTCATGCTGTCCGGCAGCAGTGTGAGCGTCGCCTCCGGCCGGGTCTCCTATGTCCTCGGTCTGTCCGGTCCGGCGTTGACGCTGGACACGGCGTGCTCCTCGTCGCTGGTCGCCCTGCATCTCGCCGCCGACTCGCTACGGCGCGGTGAAAGCACCCTCGCCCTGGCCGGGGCCGCCACCGTGATGTCCACCGACATCATGTTCACCGAGTTCAGTCGTCAGGGTGGGCTGGCCTCGGACGGGCGCTGCAAGGCCTTCGGCGCGGAAGCGGACGGCACCGGCTGGTCCGAAGGCGTCGGCGTCCTCGTACTGGAGCGCCTGTCCGACGCGATACGCAACGGCCACCGCGCCCTGGCCGTGATCCGCGGCAGCGCGATCAACCAAGACGGAGCCAGCAACGGACTCACCGCCCCCAACGGCCCGGCCCAGGAAAAAGTGATCCACCAAGCCCTCACCAACGCAGGCCTCCAGCCGCAAGACATCGACGCGGTAGAAGCACACGGCACCGGCACCCGACTCGGCGACCCCATCGAAGCACACGCACTCCTGGCCACCTACGGCAAGAACCGCACACCCCACCGACCCCTCTGGCTCGGCTCACTCAAATCCAACCTCGGACACACCCAGACAGCAGCAGGCGTCGCCGGCGTCATCAAAACCGTCATGGCCCTGCACCACGAAACACTCCCCCCAACCCTCCACGCCCACCAACCCACCCCACTGGTCGACTGGACCACAGGAGCGGTGGAACTCCTCCGCCAAGCCCAACCATGGCCCAAGACACCGCACCGGCCACGACGAGCCGGCATCTCCTCCTTCGGCATCAGCGGCACCAACGCCCACGTCATCCTCGAAGAACCCGCCCAACCGAACCCCCTGCCGGCCGACGAACCACTACCCACCGGCCACCCCGTGCCCTGGATCCTGTCCGCCCGCACCGAACCCGCACTACGCGCACAAGCACACCGACTCCACCAACACCTCACCACCCGCGGTCAGATGGACATTCCGGCCATCGGACGTGCGCTGGCCACCACACGGTCCACCTTCGAACACCGGGCAGTCCTCCTCACCGAGACCACTCAGACCGCTGAGACCACCGACACCCTCCTCACCGCCCTCCACACCCTCGCCCACCCTTCCGCCGACGACGCGAGCCCTCCCGCCGAGAGCTCCGAGACGACCGCGGACACCGGGGTGGCCCTGGTGCGCGGTGTGGCCACGGTCAAGGGCAGGACGGCCTTCCTCTTCACCGGGCAGGGCAGCCAGCGGGCCGGCATGGGCCGTGGGCTGCACGCCGCCTTCCCCGTCTTCGCCGGCGCCCTGGAGGAGCTGGCCGCACACTTCGACCGGTACCTCGACGAGCCGCTGCTGCGGGTGATGTTCGCGCCCGAAGGCGATGCGCACGCCGCCTTGCTGCACCGTACGGACTACGCCCAACCCGCCCTCTTCTGCTACCAGGTGGCGCTGTTCCGGCTGCTGGACAGCTGGGGGGTGCGGCCGGACGTGCTCGCCGGCCACTCGCTCGGCGAGGTGTCCGCGGCCTGCGTGGCCGGGGTTCTCGCGGTGCCGCAGGCCGTGGCCCTGGTCGCCGCCCGCGGCCGGCTGATGCAGGCCCTGCCCACGGGCGGTGCGATGGTCGCCGTCCAGGCCACCGAGGAGGAGGCGCGCGCCACCCTGGAGGGCCATGAGGGCGCGGTGGACCTCGCAGCGCTGAACGGTCCGGCGTCGGTCGTGCTCTCCGGGGACGCGGACACCGTGGCCGCGCTCGCCGCCGGCTGGGCCGCTCGCGGCCGCAGGACCCGCCGGCTCAGGGTGAGCCACGCCTTCCACTCCCCGCATATGGACGCCATGACCGAGGAGTTCGGCCAGGTCGCCGCCGGGCTGTCGTACGCCGCTCCGCGGATCCCGATCGTCTCCGATGTCACGGGGGAGCTGCTCGGGGCGGGCGAGGCCCGGGACCCCGCGTACTGGGTGGGCCATATCCGCCGCACGGTGCGCTTCCACGACCAGATGCGCCGGCTGGAGCGGTACGGCGCCGACGCCTATGTGGAGCTCGGTCCGGACGCGGTGCTCGCCCCGGCCGGCGAGGGCTGCCTGACGGCGGAGCCCGGCCGGAGCGCCCCCGTGCTGGTGTCGGTGTCGGACGGCGACCGGGACGAGGTGACGGCGCTGCTGACCGCCCTCGCCACGGTGCACACGCGTGGCGTCCACGTCGACTGGCGGGCGTGGTTCGGCGCCGGGCCGTGCGAGGCCGACCTGCCCACGTACGCGTTCCAGAAGCGGCGCCACTGGCCCACCGGCCCCGTCGGCCGGCCCGGCCGCCCCGGCGTCTCCGCATCCGCCGTCCGGCGCCCGCCCGCCGCTTCGGGGACGGAGGCCGGCGAGGCACCCGACCGCGGTGAGCAGGCCCCCGAGGCCGGTCCGGGCAGCGGCGGGGACCGCGCGGCCGGGTGGCGGGGGCTGTCCGCCGGGGAGCGGTACGAGGCACTGCTGCGGGCGGTGCGCTCCGAGGCGGCCCTTGTCCTGGGGCACGACGGGCCGGAGGCGGTGGAGCCCCAACGCGGCTTCCTGGACCACGGTTTCGACTCGGTCATGGCGGTGCGGCTGCGCAACCGCCTGGCGGCCGCGACCGGGGAGGAGTTGCCGGCCACCCTGCTGTTCGACCACCCCACGCCCGCCGCCGTCGCCGCGTGTCTGTCGGCGGCGCTCACCGCCGCCGGACCGGAGACCGGGCTGCCCCTGTCGGAGCAGCTCGACCGTCTGGAGGCCGCGCTGGCCGGGCTGCCCGCCGGCGACCGGGACCGCGCCCGGGCGACCGAGCGGCTGCGGGCCCTGCTCGCGGTCCACGCGCCCGACCGCCGCGCCGCGGAGGCGGACGGTGCGGACCAGGTGGCTCTGGACGCGGCCACCGACGACGAGATGTTCGCGCTGATCGAGAAGGAACTCCACCGTGGCTGAGGACAACGAGAGCAAGCTCCGCGAGTATCTGCGCCTGGTCACGGCCGACCTCCGGCGGACCCGCCGGCAGTTGGAGGACGCCGAGGAGGCCGCCCATGAGCCGGTGGCCGTCGTCGGCATGGCGTGCCGGTTCCCGGGCGGCGCCGAGGACGTCACCTCGCCCGAGGAGCTGTGGGAGTTGGTGGCCGAGGGCCGGGACGCCGTCACCGGGTTCCCGGAGAACCGGGGCTGGGACGTCGACGCGGTCTACGACCCCGAGCCGGGGGCCCCGGGCCGGACGTACTCGCGCCACGGCGGCTTCCTCAAGGACCCGGCCGGCTTCGACGCCGCGTTCTTCGGCATCACCCCGCGCGAGGCGCTGGCCATGGACCCGCAGCAGCGCCTGGTCCTGGAAACGTCCTGGGAGGCCTTCGAGTACGCGGGCCTGGACGCGACCACGCTGCGCGGCGAGGACGTCGGGGTGTTCGTCGGCTCCAACAGCAACGACTACCTGATCAACGTCCTGGACGCGCGGGAGGCGGCCGAGGGCTTCATCGGCACCGGCAACTCCGCCAGCATCCTCTCCGGCCGGGTGGCCTACACCTTCGGCTTTGAAGGGCCGGCCGTGTCCGTGGACACCGCCTGCTCCTCCTCGCTGGTCGCCCTCCATCTGGCCGTGCAGTCCCTGCGGCAGGGCGAGTGCACCCTGGCGCTGGCGGGCGGCGCGACGGTGATGGCCACGCCGACCGCGTTCATCGAGTTCAGCCGCCAGCGGGGGCTCGCCCCGGACGGCCGCTGCAAGTCCTTCTCCGCCACCGCCGACGGCACGACCTGGTCCGAGGGCGCCGCGGTGCTGCTGCTGGCCCGGCTCTCCGACGCCCGGCGCCTGGGGTATCCGGTGCACGCCGTCGTCCGCGGCAGCGCGGTCAACCAGGACGGCGCGAGCGCGGGGCTCACCGCACCCAACGGGCCCGCGCAGCAGCGGGTGATCCGCCGGGCGCTGGCGAACGCGCGCCTCACCGCCGACCGGGTCGACGCCGTGGAGGCCCATGGCACCGGCACCCCGCTGGGCGACCCGATCGAGGCCCAGGCCCTGCTGGCCACCTACGGCAAGGCCCGCGCCGACGGCCGGCCCCTGTGGCTGGGGTCGCTGAAGTCGAACCTGGGGCACACCCAGTCCGCGGCGGGTGCGGGCGGCGTCATCAAGATGGTGATGGCCATGCGGCACGGCGTGCTGCCCCGCACGCTGCACCTGACCGAGCCCACCCCGCGGGTCGACTGGTCCGCGGGTGACGTGCGGTTGCTGACCGAGGAGCGGCCGTGGCCGCGTACCGGCGAGCCGCGGCGCGCGGCGGTGTCGTCCTTCGGCGTCAGCGGCACCAACGCCCATGTCCTGCTGGAGAGCGCCCCTGTCCTGCTGGAGAGCCCCCCGCCCTCCGACACCCCGGCTAAGGCGGCCGCGAACCGGGCCCCGGCATCGGCCGCCGGACCGCTGCCGTGGGTGGTGAGCGGCCGCGGCGAAGCGGCGCTGCGCGCCCAGGCGGAGCGGCTGGCCGCCCATCTGGCCGGGCGTCCGCGGGAGTCCCCGGCCGCCGTCGCCGCGTCCCTGGCCACCACGCGCGCGGCGTTCGAGCACCGGGCCGTCGTCGTCGGCCGGGAGCGGGGGGAGCTGCTGGCCGGGCTGGCCGCCGTGGCGGGAGGCGCCCGCGCGGCGGGGGTGATCACCGGGCGCACCCTGCCCGCGGGCGGCCGGACGGCGTTCCTCTTCCCCGGCCAGGGCAGCCAGCACCCCGGGATGGGACGTGAACTGGCCGCCTGTCAACCGGTGTTCGCCGAGGCCTTGGACGAGGTGTGCGGCGAGCTGGACCGGCACCTCGACCGGCCGCTGCGCGAGGTGCTGTTCGCCGCCGACGGCACGCCCGAGGCCGAGCTGCTCGGAACCACGGCCTACACCCAGCCCGCCCTGTTCGCCGTCGAGGTGGCGCTGCTGCGCCTGCTGGAGGACTGGGGGCTGCGCCCGGACGTGGTGGCGGGCCACTCGATCGGCGAGCTGACCGCGGCCTACGCGGCCGGGGTGTGGTCGCTGCCCGACGCCTGCGCCTTGGTGGCGGCGCGCGGCCGGCTGATCCAGCGGCTCCCGGCGGGCGGGGCGATGTTCGCCGTCCAGGCCACCGAGGAGGAGGTGCGCGCCCGGCTCGCCGACGGTCCCGCGGCGCTGGACGTCGCCGCGGTCAACGGGCCGGACGCCGTGGTGGTCTCCGGGGACGAGGAGGCCGCCGCGGAGCTGGCGCGCGACTTCGCCGGACGCGGCCGCCGGGCCCGTCGGCTGCGGGTCAGCCACGCGTTCCACTCGGCCCGGATGGACGCGATGACCGCGGAGTTCGCGGACATCGCCGGTGGGCTGTCGTACCGGGCGCCCGGCCTGCCGGTGGTCTCCGCGCTGACCGGGAGGCTCGTCACCGACGAGCTCCGCCACCCGGAGCACTGGGTGCGCCACGTCCGTGACACGGTGCGGTTCTCCGACGCCGTCCGCGCGCTGCGCGATTGCGGGGCCACCCTGTTCCTGGAGGCCGGCCCCGGGGGTGTCCTGACGGCCGCCGGACGGCAGTGCCTGCCCGAGGCCGCCCCGGAGTCCTTCGTCCCGGTGCTGCCCGGGCGTGCGCCCGAGCCGGACGCCGTCCTCACGGCCGTGGCCCAGGCCCATGTGCTCGGCGCCGCACCGGCGTGGGACCGGCTGCTGCCGGACGCGCCCGAGCGGGTGGCCCTGCCCACGTACGCCTTCCAGCGCCGCCCCTACTGGCTGGCCGGGATGGCCGGCGCCGGCGCCGCCCCCGGCCCGCGGGTGTCCGGCCCGGTCGACGGGGCCGCGCCCGTGGCGGGCGGCGCCGCCGCACCGTGGCCGGGGCGGCTCGCCGGCGCGGACGGCGAGGAGCGCGACCGTCTGCTGCTGGACCTGGTGCGCGAGCAGGCCGCCGCGGTGGTCGGCGGCGCGGACCGGACGGAGATCGAACCCGGCCGCGGCTTCCTGGAGATGGGCTTCGACTCGCTGATGGCGACCGAACTGCGCGCGGCCCTGGCCGCCGAGTGCGGTCTCACCCTCCCCGCCGGGGTCGTCTTCGACCACCCCACACCCACCGCGCTGGCCGCGTTCCTCGGGCAGCGGCTCTCCGGCGCCGACGAGGCCGCCCCGGCGCCCGCCGAGGCGTCGCCGTACTCGCTCGAAGCGCTGTACCGCAACGCCGGCGCCCTGGACCGCCCCGATGCCGCCCTGGAACTCACCAAGGCCGCCTCCCGTCTGCGGACCAGCTTCCACACCCTGGCCGAGGCGGGCCATGGCGCCGTCACCGTCGAGCTGGCCCCGGCCACCGAGCGGCCCGGGCTGATCTGCTGCCCGGCCCCGGTGCCGCTGTACGGGGCGCAGCAGTACGCCCGGCTCGCCTCGGCCTTCCGGGGCACGCGCGGTGTCTCCGCCCTGCTCGCCCCCGGCTTCTCGGCGGGCGAACTGCTGCCGGCCGACTTCGGCCTGATGCTCGACTTCCTCGCCGACGGGGTCCGGCGCCGGGCGGACGGCGCGCCGTTCGTGCTGCTGGGCCACTCCTCGGGCGGCTGGTTCGCCTACAGCCTGGCGGCCCGCCTGGCGCGCACCGGCCCGCCCCCGGCGGCGGTGGTGCTCCTCGACACCTATCTGCCGGCGGATCCGGCGCTCCTCCGCATGCAGCGCGAACTGGCGCAGGGCGTGCTGGACGGCGAGGCGTACTTCGGCCCGATGACGGACGTACGGCTGTCCGCGATGGGGCGGTACTTCGAGTTCTTCACCGACTGGGTGCCCGAGGAGCCCGGTGTGCCGACCCTCCAGTTGAGGGCGTCCGAGCCGCTCGGGCAGGTCGCCGAGGGCCAGGACTGGCACCCCGACTGGAAGTTCGACAGCACCGTCGCGGACACCGAAGGCGACCACCTGACCATGATGGACGAGCACGCACCGAGGACCGCGCAGGCCGTGAACGCCTGGCTGGCGGGGTTCGCGGGCGGAAGGGGCTGACCGGCGATGACCACGCACACCCAGGGACACCCGGACAGCGGGCCCGCCGCCTCCCGGTGGATCCGGCGGTTCCACCCCGCCCCGCAGGCGCCGGTGCGGCTGCTCTGCCTGCCGCACGCCGGCGGTTCCGCCAGCGCCTACCACGCGCTGTCCCAGGCCCTGGCGCCGCGGGTGGAGGTGCTGGCCGTGCAGTACCCCGGGCGCCAGGACCGGCGCAGGGAGCCGCTGCTGGACTCGATCGGCGCGCTGCGCGAGGGGCTCGCCCGGGAGCTCGCGCCGTGGCGCGACCGGCCCCTCGCCGTGTTCGGCCACAGCATGGGGGCCGTGCTCGGCTACGAGGTGGCGCGCGGCCTGTGCGGCGACTCCGGCGCACCGCCCGTCCACCTCTTCGTCTCCGGACGCGGCGGCCCGGAGCTGGAAGTGGAGTGGGCGCTCGACCGGCTGGAGGACCGCGCGATGGTCACGGCCCTCGGCGAACTCGGCGGCACGGACCCGCGGCTCCTCGACGACGAGGAGGTGCTGCGCCTGGTCGCGCCCGCCATCCGCAGCGACTACCGGGCCGTGCGGATGTACCGCCATGTGCCGGGGCCTCCGCTGTCGTGCCCGATCACCGCCCTGGTGGGCGACCGGGACGCCATGGCACCGGTCGGCTCGGTCGAACTCTGGGGCGCCCGCACCTCCGCGGATTTCCGGCTGGAGGTATTTCCCGGCGGTCATTTCTATCTGACCGAAAACCTCCGAAAAGTAGAGCGACTTGTGTACGATAGGCTCACCGAAGCGCACTCCGTGCGGATGACCGGTTGACGGATCCGAGGATATTCTCCGTCCCGGTCGACCACTTTTCTCCTTTCCCATGCGATGGCCGTTCCTTTGCGATGGCCGTTGCTCTTCGATGGCCATACGGCCCGTTTCCGGCGATGCCCGGTTCCGGCACGAGATGGAATCCAGACAGGGGTCTGCGTGCGACACGACATTTTCGAACTGGGTGACATACCCCCGCTCGGCACCGTGCCCGAGCGCATGTACGCCTCGGTGATCCGCCGGGAGCGTTACGGACCGCCGCACCAGGCGTTCCGCACCGAGGTGGTGGACGTGCCCGAGGTCGGGCGCGGCCAGGTGCTGGTCTACGTCATGGCCGCCGGCATCAACTACAACAACGTGTGGGCCTCGCTCGGGCGGCCGCTGGACGTGATCGAGACGCGCCTGCGGCGCGGGGAGCGCGAGGACTTCCACATCGGGGGCTCCGAGGGCTCCGGGGTGGTCTGGGCGGTGGGCGAGGGCGTCGACCAGCTCGCCGTGGGCGACCCGGTGATCCTCTCCGGCGCCCAGTGGACGGAGACGGCCGCCGACATCCGCCTCGGCGCCGACCCGATGACCTCCGACTCGCAGTCCGTCTGGGGGTACGAGCGCAACTACGGCTCCTTCGCCCAGTTCGCCCTGGTGGACGAGTACCAGTGCCATCCCAAGCCGGCCGGGCTGACCTGGGAGGAGGCGGCCTGCTTCCTGCTCACCGGCGCCACCGCCTACCGCCAGCTGTGCGGTTGGGCGCCGCACGACGTACAGCCGGGCGACCCGGTCCTCATCTGGGGCGGGGCCGGCGGCCTCGGCTCGATGGCCATCCAGATCACCCGGGAGCGCGGCGGCATCCCGATCGCCGTGGTCTCCGACGACGAGCGCGCCCGCCACTGCCGGCGGCTCGGCGCCCACGGCACCATCAACCGCCTCGACTTCGACCACTGGGGCCGGCTGCCCGACATCGGCGACCAGGAGGCGATGGCCCGGTGGACCGCCGGGGTCAGGGCGTTCGGCCGCCGCTTCTGGGAGGTGCTCGGCGAGCGCAGGGCGCCGCGCCTCGTCCTGGAGCACAGCGGCCAGGCCACCATCCCGACGTCCATGTACCTCTGCGACACCGCCGGCATGGTCGTCATCTGCGGCGGCACCACCGGCTACAACGCCGATGTCGACCTGCGCTACCTGTGGATGCGCCAGAAGCGGCTCCAGGGCTCGCACTACGCCAACCTGCGCCAGTGCCGCGACATCATCCACCTCGTCGCCGGCGGCCGCATCGACCCGTGCCTCTCCTGGACCGGCGGGTTCGAGGACATCGGCAAGGCCCACCAGCTGATGAACGACAACCAGCACCCGCAGGGCAATCAGGCCGTCCTGGTCAACGCGCCGACGGCCGGCCTGAGCGCTCTCTGAGCCGGCGGCCACCGGAGCCCGTCGATTCCGTTTCCGCGGGAATTTCGACGGGAATCCCGACGGGAATCCCGAAAGGCCCTCGATAAACCGGAAGCAGACCGCCGGACATTCCGCGTAGGGAATACGGCGACCACACCGAAGGAGACCCCCATGGACCAGCTCGACATCCTCTGGAGCGAGCGCGAGATCCGAGCCGTGCTGCAGCGCTACTGCCGCGGTCTGGACCGCCTCGACGAGGAACTGGTCACGTCCGCCTACCACGAGGACGCCCACGACGACCGCGGTGTCATCCGGGGCAACGCGCACGACTTCGTCAAGCAGATCGTCCCGCTGCTCCGCGACACCTACAGCGGCACCCTGCACACCCTGCACGGCAGCACCGTCGAGATCGACGGGGACGCCGCGGGTGTGGAGAGCTACTGCATCGCCTACCACTACCGCGAGAACGACGGCACCAAGCGGGTCGAGCAGTTCGCCGGCCGGTACATCGACCGGTTCGAGCGGCGTGACGGGGTATGGAAGATCGCCCGCCGGCTCGTCCTGAACGACTGGAGCCTCGCCCACGAGATGCCGCTCGACCCGGCCGAGGCGCAGGCCGGCTTCAACGCCGGCCGGCGTGACGGTGGCGACGCCAGCTACCAGGTGCTGCCGCTGCGCGGCCCCGAGGCCCCCACCCTCTGACCCGGCCCGCCCCGGCCGCCGAGCCGCCGGCTCCCCACCCCGACCCAGGAGGCACCACCGTGTCCGACACCGAGCAGCGCCCGCCGACGCTGCCCCGAGAGCGCCGTTGCCCCTTCTCCCCGCCGCCCGAGCTGGAAGAGCGGCGGCAGGCCGACCCCGTCAGCCGGATGCGTTTCGCCGACGACTCCGAAGGGTGGCTCCTCACCCGCCACGCCGACGTCCGCGCCGCGCTGGCCACCCCCCATGTCAGCTCGCACCCGGCCAAGGCCCCCCAGCCCTGGCGGAACCTCGCCCCGGAGATGAAGGCCGAGGTGTACCTGCCCGGCTTCCTGATCTTCATGGACCCGCCGGACCACACCCGCTACCGCCGCCTGCTGACCAAGTGGTTCACCATGCGGGCCATCCGCAGGATGCAGCCGCGGGTCGACCGGATCGTGGCGGACGCGCTGGACGCCATGGAGGCCCAGGGCGGCCCCGTGGACCTCGTCCAGTCCTTCGCGCTGCCCATCCCGCTGTACGTCATCTGCGAACTGATGGGCGTGCGGTACGAGGACCGGGCCGACTTCATGGACATGGTGCTGCGGCTCCAGGCCCTGGACGCCTCCCCGGAGGAACTGGGCGCCACCGGTGCGCGGATGAACGAGTTCATGATGAACCTGGCCGCCGACAAGCGGAAGAACCCGGGCGAGGACCTGCTCAGCCATCTCGCCCACGACCCCGACGCCAACCCCGCGCTGACCGACCTGGAGATCGCCGGGATCGGCGTACTGATGCTGATCGCGGGGCACGAGACCTCCGCCAACATGCTGGGCGTCGGCACCTACACGCTGCTGCGGAACCCGGACCAGTGGGCCCTGCTGCGGGACGACATCGGCCTTATCGACCAGGCGGTCGAGGAGCTGCTGCGCCACCAGACCATCGTGCAGCAGGGCCTGCCGCGCGGTGTCACCGAGGACATGGAGATCGGCGGCCACCCGGTGAAGGCGGGCGAGGCGGTCCTGGCGTCGCTGCCGGCCGCCAACCGCGACCCGGAGGTCTTCCCCGACCCCGACCGGCTCGACATCACCCGCGAGCACAACCCGCACCTCGCCTTCGGCCACGGCATCCACCTGTGCCTCGGCATGGAGCTGGCGCGGGTGGAGATGCGTTCGGCCTGGCGCGGCCTCGTCACGCGCTTCCCGACCCTGCGTATGGCGGCCCCGCCGGAGGACATCCGGTGGCGGGACGACCAGATCGTGTACGGGGTCTACAACCTGCCGGTCACCTGGGACGACGCCCGGTGACCGGTACCGAGCCCGGCGGGCGCGGCTGCCCCTTCGCGGCCGGTGAGGCACCCGCGTACCCCTTCCACGCCCCGGACCGGCTGGAGCCGGACCCGTACTGGGAGCCGCTGCGCCGCGAACAGCCGCTCCAGCGCGTCACCCTGCCCTACGGGGGCGAGGCCTGGCTGGCCACCCGCTACCAGGACGTACGGAAGGTCTTCACCGACCGCAGGTTCTCCCGGGCGCTCGCCGTCGCGCCCGGCGCGCCCCGGTTCCTGCCGCACCAGCCGCCGCCCGACGCGGTGCTGAGCGTCGAGGGCCCGGACCACGCCCGGCTGCGCCGGCTCGTGGGCAAGGTCTTCACGCCGCGCCGGGTGGAGGAGATGCGGCCCCTGATCCAGCGCACCGCCGACGGGCTGCTCGACGCCATGGAGGAGATCGGCCCGCCCGCGGACCTGGTCGAGGACTTCTCCCTGCCGTTCGCCGTCGCCATGATCTGCGAACTGCTCGGTGTGCCCCCCGAGGACCGCGAGCGGTTCTGCACCTGGTCCGACGCCCTGCTGACGACCACCGCGCACACCCCCGCCCAGGTGCGCGACCACATGATGCGGATGCACGACTACCTCGGCGGGCTGGTCGCCCAGCGGCGGGTGCGCCCCACCGGCGACCTGATCGGCGCCCTGGTCACCGCGCGCGACGAGGAGGACCGGCTGACCGAGGGCGAGCTGGTGCGGCTCGCCGAGGCCATCCTGATCGCCGGCTACGAGACCTCGGCGAGCCAGATCCCGAACTTCGTCTACACCCTCTTCCGCCGCCCCGAGCTGCTGGAGCGGCTGAGGGCGGACCACGACCTGATCCCCGACGCCGTCGAGGAGCTGCTGCGCTTCGTGCCCATCGGGACCGTCGACGGCTTCCCCCGTACCGCCGCCGAGGACGTCGAACTCGGGGACGTGCTCGTCAGGGCGGGTGAGACCGTGGTGCCGTCGATGGGCGCGGGGAACCGCGACCCCGAGGTGTTCGGCCGCCCCGACGAACTGGACCTGGCACGGCGGCCCAATCCGCACCTGGGCTTCGGCGCCGGGCCGCACCACTGCCTCGGCTCCCAACTCGCCCGCGCGGAACTGCAGATCGCACTGACGACACTGCTGCGCCGCTACCCGGGCCTGCGGCCGGCCGTGTCCGAGGAGAAGCTCTCGTGGAAGGCGGGGCTCATGGTCCGCGGCCTGCACACCATGCCGGTCGCCTGGTGAGGACGCCCCCGGCCGCCGGCGGCCCCACCACCACCCGTCACCAGCGAACGAAGGGGCGCGATCGCCCATGAGCACCATCGACGACCGCGACGGCCGCGAACACGACCCCGAGGACCTGGACATGGACCCCGCGGCGCTCGACCGGCTGACCGAGGTGGTGCGGTCCAGGGGCGGCGCGGCGCAGGTGTGCGTCCTGCGGCGGGGTGTGCCCGTCCTCGACCGGTCCTTCGGCTGCGCGCCCGACTCGCTGTTCCTCCTGTACGCGGCGACGAAGCCGTTCGCCGCGCTCACCGTGCACCTGCTCGCCGAGCGGGGCCTGATCGGGCTGGACGAACCGGTGGCCGCGTACTGGCCGGAGTTCGCCCGGCACGGCAAGGGCGATGTGACCGTCCGCCATGTGCTCCAACACCGGGCCGGCGTCCCGGCCGGCCGGGGCATGGTGCGGACCATGCGGACCGCCACCGACTGGCAGCGCTCGGTGCGCGACCTGGAGGAGGCCCGGCCGCGCTGGGCGGGCGGCGAGGTCGCCGCCTACCACTTCATGAGCTACGGCTTCATCCTCGGTGAGATCGTGCAACGCGTCACGGGGCGGACGTTCCGGGATGTCCTGACGTCCGAACTGTTCGCACCCCTGGGGCTGGACGATTTGCATCCAGGACTGCCCGATGAGGCCTGGGGCCGCCATGTACCCGCCCGCGCCGACCACCCGTCGGAGTGGCCGAACCAGTGGATGAGCAACCGCCGCGGCTACCGCCAGGCCGTGATTCCCTCGGCCGGAGTCTCGGGCACCGCGGCACAACTGGCGCGCTTTTACCAGATGCTTTTGGAAGGCGGCACACTGGACGGAACGCGGATACTGCTCCCCGAAAGCATTGCGGAAGCCAGGAAGCCGTCCAATGACGGAGAAACCGACGCGTCGCTGAAACGCCCGGTGCGATGGGCCCATGGATTCATGCTGGGCGGGCCGGGCGCCGATCCGCGGCACCTTTCCGGAGTGATGGGTTCCCGGAGCGACCGCGGCACCTTCGGTCATGCGGGCACGACGTCCAGCGTCGTCTGGGCCGATCCGACCCGTGAGCTGGTCTTCGCATATCTGTCCAATATTCAACCGCAGTTCGGGGCGGGTATCGGGCGGCTGCGCGAGGTGAGCGACCTGGTGCTGGACGCCTGCGTGACACGCTGAGCCGCTCGACCGCCCGGGCTTCCCCCTTTCTTCCCGCCGCAAACATCACCGGCGGCGGATCGCGCGATATGGCGTGAATCATGGCCGCGGTCCGCCGATCCCGATCGCCGCGCCGAGTGATGCATCGCACACGACATGGCGCGATTTCGGTGGCAGTATGATCACCGCTGGTGTTCGAACGGGTACGTTCAAGCACCACGCGTGTCGTGTCGTATTACGGAGAACTCAAGGGGGATGAGTGCTCACGTCGTCCGAGCCGATGACCGGGTTGAGTCCGGGTTGCGCTCCGCACATCGGAATACTGGGCCCTTTGGAGATTCACCCCGCCGGCTGTTTCGACCGCGGGGTGTCGGTAGGCGGAATTCGCATCCGCGCATTACTGGGTGCCATGACCGCGCGGCTGGGGAAGGTCATGACGACCGAGCACATCCTCAAGGAGGTATGGGCCGAGAGTCAGCCCTCCACGGAGCGCAAGGCGGTGGCCGTGGCCGTCCTGCGTCTGAGGCGTGTGCTCGGTGACGCCGAGGGGAAGTGGCTGCTGACCCGGCCCTCCGGGTACGTCCTGGACATCCCCGCGGACCACCTCGACTCCGTACGGGCGGAGCGCCTGGTGCGGGAGGGCAAGGACGCGCTGGCCGCCGGCCGGCCCGGCCTCGCGTCGCGGTGCCTGACCCGGGCGCTGGCGCACTGGCGCGGTGACCCGTACGCCGACGCCGGCACCTCCTCGGCGGTGGTGCAGCATGTCACCGAACTGGAGAGCCTGAGGTCGGAGGCCGTCCAGGCGCGTATCGACGCCGATCTGGCCCTCGGCCAGCACCGCGAACTGCTCGGCGAACTGCAGTCGCTGACGGCGGCGAACCCGTTGCACGAGCCGCACTGGCTGCAGTTGATGCTCGCCCTCTACCGCTCGGGCAAACAGGCCGAAGCGCTGGCCGCCTATATGAGGCTGCGTCAGGTCCTGTCGGAGAACATGGGGGTCGATCCGGGACAGCCCCTCCAGGAGCTGTACCTGAGGATCCTTCGGGTCGATGCCGCACTGCTGAGCGGCCCGGCCCCGACCCTGTCGCGGTAGCGGCCGGGCTCGCCGCGGGGCGCCGGGGACCACCCGGCGTCCCGCCGCCCGCTTTGGGCGACACAGATCACTCTCCGGGCGGTGGGGCAGGCGGGGCGGTCTTCGGTAACGTCGAGCCCTGATGGGTAAGTTACCGCTTAGTATTTTCGGCATCCCCGCCCTTGCCGGTTCGAGGAGTCCTCAGATGCAACTCACCGCGATCATCGTGTCGCTGGTCCTGACCCTGGTGGGTGTCGCGCTGCTCGCCCGCGCCATCGGCCAGTTCGTCCGCTACTTCAGGCTGGGCCAGCCGGTCCCGGCCGGCAGCCGCACCGACAACCCCTACCAGCGCAGTGTGACCCTGGTACGGGAGTTCGTCGGCCACACGCGGATGAACCGGTGGGGGATCATCGGCATCGCGCACTGGTTCGTGGCGGTCGGCTTCCTCACCCTCGGGCTGACGATCGTCACCGCGTACGGCCAGCTCTTCAAGCCGGACTGGGTCCTCCCGGTGCTCGGCGGCTGGCTGCCGTACGAGCTCTACACCGAGTTCATCGGCACCGGTACGACGCTCGGCATCCTGACCCTCATCGCCATCCGCCTGCTGAACCTGCCCTCGCGCGCGGGTCGCAAGTCGCGCTTCGCCGGCTCGAAGATGGGCCAGGCCTACTTCGTCGAGACCGTGATCGTCATCATCGGCCTGGCCATCATGGCGCTGCGCGGCCTGGAAGGCGCGCTGCACCACGTGGACCACTACGAGGCCGCGTACTTCGCCTCGTACCCGCTGGTCCTCGCGTTCAAGGGGCTGAGCGTTCCCACGCTGGAGAACCTGGTCTACCTCTTCGCCATGATCAAGCTGGGCACGACCATGATCTGGGCGTGCACCATCAGCCTGAACACCAACATGGGTGTTGCCTGGCACCGTTTCCTCGGTTTCCCGAACATCTGGTTCAAGCGGAACGCCGACGGCGCGGTGGCCCTGGGCGCGTTGCAGCCGATGACCAGCCGGGGCAAGGAGATCGACTTCGAGACGGTCTTCGACGAGGAGGAGGG